>CAWJTH010000065.1:0-9746 GCA_963845495.1 uncultured Chitinophagaceae bacterium | reverse complement strand
TGGAAGTTGGTTATACCGCTTTTCTTTTCCTGATAATTTTGCTGGATTGGTGATAGAAAAAGGATCCATTTGTTTAAACGGTACCAGCCTTACTATTTTTGATGTGACCATAAACGAATTTTCTGTGGCTATTATTCCCTACACTTACGAGCATACCAATATTAAACAAATGCAAGTAGGCCATAAGGCAAACATTGAATTTGATATGGTGGGAAAATATATTGCCAGAAATTTGAAACTAAGTAGTTAGATAATAGTACTTAGTAGTTAGAAAAATATTTAAACGTTTAGTTTTTTAATTTTTAATTTTTAATTTTTAATTGTCCACCCAACCGCATATTGCCATTGCTATTCTTAATTACAATGGCAAAAAATATTTGGAACAATACCTTTCGTTGGTGTTGGAGACCACTTACCAAAACAAATCGGTTTGGTTGATAGATAATCAATCGACCGATGGATCTATTGATTATTTGAAAGCAAATTTCCCTTCGGTAAATGTTATTATAAATAGTGGAAACCTTGGTTTTGCAGATGGCTATAACCAAGGCCTGCAAAGCATTTCAGCCGATTATTATTTATTGCTGAATAGCGATATTGAAGTAACGCCTAATTTTATTGAACCAGTTATTGAACTGATGGAAGGCAATCCCGATATTGCTTTTGCGCAACCTAAAATGCGCTGGCTTA
This sequence comes from uncultured Chitinophagaceae bacterium, assembly GCA_963845495.1. Lineage (GTDB taxonomy): Bacteria > Bacteroidota > Bacteroidia > Chitinophagales > Chitinophagaceae > JAZKFT01. The sequence goes on along the minus strand of CAWJTH010000065.1, from coordinate 9,056 downwards.
GGCAGCGGGAATTGTTTGAATACGCCGGCGCCGCTGGCGGAACAATGGATGGATTGGGTTATCCATTTTGCAGGGGAAGGATTTTAGAAATTGTAGAACCCGATAACGGCCAGTACGATGATGATGCACCTGTTTTTTGGGCAAGTGGTGCTTGCCTTTTTGCCAAGGCAAATGTGTATAAAGAAATGAACGGGATGTATGGTTTCTTTTTTATGCAGAACGAAGAAATTGATTTATGCTGGCGGGCGCAAAACTTGGGTTATAAAATTTATGCTTGCGGAAAATCGATGGTGTATCATTTGGGTGGCGGCAGTTTGGAATGGAACAATCCCCAAAAAACGTTTTTTACCTTCCGCAATAATTTGGTGTTGAATGCCCGCAATATGCCAATCGGCCGTTTATTTTGGATGCTTCCCATTCGTTTTGCATTGGATATGGTGGCTTCGCTTCGCTACATGTTGTCAGGTAAATACAAAATTGGCTATGCGGTTGTAGGAGCGTGGTGGACTTTTTTTAAATGGCTTTTCTTTTACAAAGACAAACAATGGCCGAAAAAAAGGGGCTTAAAAAATTGCGCTGGTGTTTATCATGGCAGTATTGTTTGGAATTATTTTGTGCTGAAACGGCGGAAATATTCTGAGCTAAATCCCAAACGAAATTCCAAATAAGGAAATTCCAAATGATAAATTTCAAATTCCAACAGTTATTGGTTTCAAACATTTTATTAAGTCTTTGTATAAAACTGAATTTAACGAAGACTAAATGAAAATCATTAGGCATTAAACTGTTGGAATTTGGAATTTATTATTTGGAATTTAATTTAGTGCCAAATCCTTGCCAACACTATGTTGCTTGCTTAAATAAAATGCCAATACCAATGCAAATAAAAAGCCGACAAATGCTAAGCCTGCGCCAACCCATTCAGGCGAAGTATAGCCTAAACCGGCCGCAATAGGAAGGCCACCTAAAAAAGCGCCCAATGCGTTGCCAATATTAAAACTAGCTTGTGCAACCGAAGCGGCCAACATTTCCGATCCGTCTGCCGTTTTAATCATCAGCATTTGAATAGGTGCAGCCAAAGCAAATGCCAAAGCGCCTGTAATAAATGTAGATATCAAAATTAATACTTTACTTTCGGCCACTAAATGAATGGAAATCAATGATATAGCCATAGCCAACAACATGGCAGCAGAACTATGCAATGGCGAATATTTATCGGCCAAGCGGCCGCCAATAATGTTGCCCACAAACATTCCGAAGCCTGCAATTACCAAAATATAAGTAATTGAATTAGCACTAAAACCAGCGACTTCGGTAAGCAAAGGGGCAATATAACTGTACCAAGCAAACAAACCGCCGGTGCCGATTGCTGTTATTAAAACGATTAGCCAAGCTTCGGGTTTCGCAAAAAACTTCAATTCGCCGGCAAAACCTTTGGTGTTGGTAACAGGCAAAGCAGGCATCCAAAATTTGATACCCAATGTTGCGATTACGCCGACTGCCGCAATAATCATAAAAGTATATTGGTAATTTAAGTTGTGGCCGATGTATGTACCGAGTGGAACACCTAACAAATTGGCAACGGTTAATCCCGCAAACATGATGGAAACCGCCCTTGCTTCGCGGCCTTTTTCTGCCAATCTTCCTGCAACCACCGAACCAACGCCGAAGAAAGCGCCGTGGGGCAAACCTGAGAAAAACCTAGCTGCCATCAACAAAGGATAACTAGTGGCAAAAGCGGAAATGCCGTTGAATAGCGTGAACATGCACATCAATGCAATTAAAATCTTTTTTGGTGGTTTACTTACCGTCATGCCGATTAATAACGGCGCACCAATTACAACCCCCAAAGCGTAAGCTGAAACCAAATGTCCAGCTTCAGGAATACTGATTTGCAGCGACTTAGCAATATCTGGCAAAATACCCATCATCACAAATTCAGTCATGCCAATTCCAAATCCCCCGATTGTGAGGGTTAATAAACTCTTTTTCATGCGATATTATTTTAGCCATATCGCAAGCATTATCGTTGTAATTACGGTTTTTTATTCGAAAGATTATGCAACCGCAAAGAAGCAAGGGCGAAGAAATGAATTTGTTTCTTTGCGCTTTACTTCTTTGCGGTCAGAAATACTCGAAACTTTAATACTATTATTTTAAAAAGGCAACCCGGGAAAGTTCAAATGTTCGCTAGTTTGTAAGTTCACGAGCTCAGATTAAAGGTAACTAGCCGTTCTAAATTTGTAAACTAGTGAATTTGTAAACTACTTCCACGAACTTGCTTCGCTGAGTAAATCAATCTCTTCTTTTGATAAATTTAAATTAACCGCTTTTGCAAATTCATCCACTTGTTCCACTTTTGTTGCACTGGCAATTGGTGCCGTAACAGATGGGCGGGCAATTAACCAAGCCAACGCAACACTAGCCTGACTGGCGTTTTGTTCAGCAGCAACTTTGTCTAATGCGTTTAAAATTTTATTGCCACGTTCGTTTAAATATTTAGTCATGCCACCGCCGCGAACGCTTTTGCCAAAATCTGCTGTACTGCGGTATTTGCCGGTCAAAAAACCACTGGCCAATGAAAAATAGCCGATTACGCCCAAATTATTATTCAAGCAAATTTGTTCGTGTTCTTTCTCAAAGCCCTCTCTAGCGTACAAATTATATTCCGGTTGGTAAGATTGATATTTAGGAAAACCATAAGCTGCGCTGGCTTGCAACGATTCTGTTAACCTTGCTGCAGACATGTTCGAAGCACCAATCCACCGAACTTTCCCGGCTTTTACCAATTCGCTATAGGCTTCCAAGGTTTCTTCCACCGGCGTGGTTTCATCATCAAAATGGGTTTGGTACAAATCGATATAATCGGTTTGCAAACGCTTCAGCGAATCTTCTACCCGTTTTAAAATATATGGTTTTTTCAGCGTTTTTCCTTCACCCATATCGCCGCCAACTTTGGTAGCAATAATTACTTTGTCGCGATTGTTACGGGCTTTTGTCCATTTACCAAGAATAGTTTCTGATTCGCCGCCAATATGGTTTGGTACCCACCGGGAATACACATCGGCCGTGTCAATAAAATTAAAACCAGCCTCCACAAAAGCATCCAACACTTTAAATGATTGTTGCTCGTCGATTGTCCAACCTAGTACGTTGCCACCAAAAGTGATGGGTGAAACGTGTAAATCTGAATTGCCTAATTGTCTTTTTTCCATGATATTAGCTTTTAGCGATGAGCAGTTAGCCATGAGCTTTCTGCATTGTTTTTAATTTTATTGTTTATTCGTAGGCGTTGCCCTACGCTAATGGATGTCGTCCCTTCGGGACTTGTTAGTTCTAACTTCCTTATTTTTTGTTTTATATTCCTTATTTCTTATTTATTTGCCCTCATATACTGATCTGGCCATTTAACCTCAACACCTAATTCCTTAGCGGCATGCAAAGAAAAGTATGGGTCGCGGAGCATTTCTCTGGCCATAATTATCAAATCGGCTTGGCCGCTTTGCAAAATGTCTTCTGCTTGCTGTGCCGTGGTAATCATGCCGACAGCACCAGTTAATATATCTGCTTCCTTTTTAATTTTTTCGGCAAAAGGAACCTGATAACTTGGTCCAACCGGAATTCTTACATGCGCCACATTACCGCCGGTTGACGTGTCTATCAAATCAACACCTTTATCTTTTAATAATTTTGCTAAGTGAATGGAATCGTTTTCATCCCAACCGCCTTCTGCCCAATCGGTTGCCGAAATGCGTACAAACAATGGCAAATCATTCGGCCAAACTTCGTTTATACCATCCACCAATTCCATTAAAAATCGAACTCGGTTATCGAAGGTTCCACCATATTCATCGGTGCGTTTATTGCTAGCAGGTGATAAAAATTCATTAATCAAATAACCATGTGCGCCATGCAATTCAATCAATTGATAACCAGCTTGTAATGCCCTTTCGGCGGCGGCAGCAAAATCAGCTTTTATTTTTTCAATGCCGGCTTTGTCCAATTCAATCGGCGGTTTCTCTGTTTCATAAAATGGGATAGCCGAAGGCGCCACAGCGTGCCAACTATTTTCGCCTGAAGCGATTTGTTTGCCACCTTTCCAAGGTACTTCGCAACTTGCTTTACGACCCGCATGTGCCAATTGAATGCCTGGAACAGCGCCTTGGGTTTTTATAAAATCGGTGATTTGTTTCCATTTTTCAATGTGCTCATCTTTCCAAATACCGGCATCACCATACGAAATACGACCTTCTGGCGCAACGGCCGTAGCTTCTTGAATAATTAAGGCCGCACCACCAACAGCACGGGAGCCTAAATGCACCAAATGCCAATCGGTACCAAAGCCGTCTTCGCAAGAATATTGGCACATCGGCGAAACGACGATCCTGTTTTTGAGGGTGATACTTTTAATGGTAAGCGGGGAAAAGAATTTTACCATGAATGATTTTTTAAGGTTTATGATTTTGAACGAATGCAAATATTTTTCGTTGCACTCGGATAAGGACAACAGTTATTTGGGATAAAATGTTTTGTAACGCATGGTTGTTTGCAAGAAGTTAAACAAAAATGATGAACTGCAAGCAAATTTGATGGGCTGAAAGACGACATTGTGGCATCATAAGAAGTCTTTGCTTTACTGCGAGCAGCCTTTGCTTTACTGTAAGCGACCTTTGCTTTACTGTAAGCGACCTTTGCTTTACTGCGAGCGGGCTTTGCTTTACTGCGAGCGTCCTTTGCTTTACTGCAAGCGTCCTTTGCTTTACTGTAAGCGACCTTTGCTTTACTGCAAGCGTCCTTTGCTTTACTGCAAACGTCCTTTGCTTTACTGCAAACGTCCTTTGCTTTACTGCAAGCACCTTTTGCTTTACTGTAACCTGACAATGGGGCAGTGTAAGTTGCCTTTGCTTGCATGTAAGATGCCAATGTTTAACTGTAAATTGCTTATAATTTAATGTAAGTAGCAAGATAATAGGATGCTTACAAGCATGTTGTGATGGGTTTTTGTGCTGAAATCGATTTTATTGTAATGATTTTAATGACTAAATGACCTAATAACCCAATGATAGCGTTAAAGTGGCAACAGTTCTTTATTTTCACAACCTGTAAAACGAAAAATACATGCCGGTAAAAACGATGGCGCAAATGATGGCCGAGGGCGAACAACCTGATATCCTTTTTTGGGTGGGTTGCGCGGGAAGTTTCGATCAACGGGCGCAAAAAATAACTAAGGCTTTTGCTCAAATATTGGAAGCGGTGGGGATAAAATTTGCGGTGCTTGGTGCGGAGGAAGCTTGCACCGGCGATCCCGCTAGGCGTGCCGGAAACGAATTTTTGTTCCAGATGATGGCTTACAACAATATTCAAACGCTGAACAACTACGGCGTTAAAAAAATTGTGACTGCGTGTCCCCATTGTTTTAATACGTTGAAAAACGAATACCCTGAATTAGGTGGCCATTATGAGGTAATCCATCACACCGTTTTATTGCAGCAACTTATTAACGAAGGAAAAATTGTGTTGAAAGAAGGTGGTAGTTTTAAAGGCAAACGGATTGTATACCACGACAGTTGCTACCTTGGTCGGGCCAACAATATTTACGAAGCGCCAAGGCAAGTGTTGGAAGCGTTAGACGCCGAATTGGTAGAGATGAAACGTTGCAAGAGCAATGGTTTGTGCTGCGGTGCCGGCGGTGCACAAATGTTTAAGGAAGAAGAAAAAGGTACCACCCGTGTAAATTGGGAACGTACCAAAGAAGCGATAGATACCGGTGCAACGATTATAGCTGCAGCCTGTCCATTTTGCAATACCATGATGACGGACGGCGTTAAAAAAAGTGAAAAGGAAGACGAGGTAAAAGTGATGGATATTGCTGAGTTGATTGCGGCTTCGCTTTAGGAATTGGTAATTGGGTAAATAGGTAAATGGGTAATTAGTCGAGTTATAATTCTTTGGAAAATGAATGCCTTTTAACCTTAATTACTCAATTACCTATTCACACAATTACTTGATATGGAAAAGTTAACTATTTTTATCTTTAAAGAAAAAAAATGCGTGAAGCCTTATTTATAAAAAAGAATGCTGAAAAATGGCAAGAATATCAGCATCAACCCACCAACGACCCCGATGAACAAGCGGAACGTTTCATTACCATACTCGACGATTTATCGTACGCCAAAACCTTTTACCCGCAAAGCAAAGCTACCAAATGGATCAATGGCATTGCGGCCATTACCTATCAAAAAATTTATCAAAACAAAAAAGAAAAATACAGCCGGCTTTGGCAGTTTTGGAAAACCGAATTGCCTTTAACCATGTACAAGTACCGCAAAGTTTTGTGGTTTACCGCCGCGTTGTATATTTTGTTTGTAGTGATTGCCGTGTGGAGCAGTATTCAAGATAAAACATTTGTAAACGGTATTTTGGGCGACGGCTACGTACGCATGACGGAAGAAAACATTAGTAAAGGCGATCCGTTTGGGGTTTATCGGGATGGCAATAAATTTACCATGTTTGCCGAAATCATGTTTAATAATATCATCATTTCGCTGCTTGATTATGTTGGCGGCATCACTTTCGGTTTATTTACTTTTTACCGGGCTTTACAAGATGGCATGATGCTGGGCGCCTTCCATTATATTTTCTTTTCGCATGGTTTAGGTTGGCAAAGTTTAATGGTTATTTGGTGCCACGGTTGTATCGAAATCAGTTGCATGGTATTGTCCGCAACCGCAGGTTTTGTAATGGCGAAAGGTATTATTTTCCCCGGCACTTTTTCGCGTTGGCATTCGTTCAAAACACATATCCGCGCCAGCATGAAAATAATTTTAGCTGTGGTGCCCATGTTGGTGGTGGCCGCGTTTTTTGAAAGTTATGTAACGTATCTCATGAGCAATTCTTTCGATAATGAAGCAAATATCAGCATCCCGGTTTGGGCAGGTGTATTGATGTTGCTTAGCATCATGTCTTTCATAATTTGGTATTTTGTTTGGTATCCCCTCAAATTGCAAAAAAGATTAGTATTGTTGCAATCTGAAACCTTTCCTCAGTTGATGACCGCATGACTCGATCGATTTTTTCAAATACGCTAAAAGCTGAAAGCCGAAAGCTAAAAGCTGCAAGCTGCAAAGTTCAAGGCTCAAGCTGCAAGCCGAAAGCCAAAAGCTTAAAGCAACAGGCAACAAGTACAAAACTTTCGTGTGAAGGTCCAAGTTTTGTTGCTTGTTTCTTGCGGCGTGCGGCTTGCAGCTTGCGGCTTGCAACTTTAAGCTTTCTACTTTTGGCTTTCAGCTTTTCGACCCGAGCTCAAAACACGCCTACAATTGATACCACCGTGGCCCCAACCGATTCGGCCAATGTTTATTACGACAATTCTTCGGATACCACGAATAAAGATACTGATACCTCCAAAATCGACAACCAAAAAATAATGGCTGCCATTTATTTTTTGAGTGAGGATTCGGTCAATTCGCTTCGTCGCTCAAAAGGTTTTGGGTACATGGTTTATATTGACAGTCTGTTAAAAGCAAGAGAAGCCGCCAAAAAGAAGCAACCAGAAAAAACTCAAGCAAAACCTGAAGCACCCAGCGTTTCGTTTTGGGATTTTGGCATCATAAAATTGCTTTGTTGGGCGGTGGCTATCGGCGTTGTTGGGTTTGTATTGTATAAATTATTTTTAGGGCAAGGCGGCGGTTTTTCCACCAACGCCAAAAATAATATCCCGCAGGTTGAAATGGACGAAGAACCAGATATGGACGATTTAGACGGCCAATTGAAAAAGGCCATCCAATCAAAAAATTATCGGTTGGCAACACGTTACCTTTTTTTAAAAACACTGCAACAATTGGCTGATAAAAACGCGATTTCACTATCTACCGAAAAAACAAATATCCAATATAGCCAAGAGGTAAGAGGCAAAGCTTATGCCGATAGTTTTGCTAGGCTTTGTTTGTTGTACGAATATGTTTGGTTTGGCGAATTTGATATTAACGAGGAGCAATTTGCTTCCATCCTGCAACAACAACAAACACTGGCAAAAGCAATATGAGGAAAAAGCAAACTACAAGGCAAAAGGCACAAGTTACAAGGCACAAGGTGTTCAATACGCACTTTAAGTGGGTGTTGAATGTTTGTAATTTAAAGCCTGCTTCTTGCTTCTTGTGCCTTGTAACTTGCTTTCTTTTGGTCTTCCTGTTTTCATCCTGCCAAAGCGAAAAAGAAAAACGAGATGTAGAGCTTCGTGCTACATTTTCACCAACCGATAAAAATCCATTGGGTACTTATGTGGCGCACCAACTGTTGCTGCAAAAGTTTAAGAATTACGATGTCGAAAAAAGTAATAAGCCTTTCAGTGAGTTTTATAAAGATTACACCAGATACGATTACAGCCGTAGCGGAAATGTTTACTGCGTAATGGCGCAGCAGTTTTACACCAATGATGATGATATCTCGGCCATCAACGATTTTGTGAGCAACGGCAATACCCTTTTTGTGGCGGCCAATTATTTTGATACCGCTTTCCTTAATAAATTTCATTTAAGAATCGAGGGTGATGCACCCATTTATTACCAAATTGCCTACCACGATGATATGCAGCAAACGGGTGTTAAAATGGTTGATAGTACCCAATTCAATACAACACTGTACAGCTATTTTTTCTTTCCGCTTAACATCCAATTAACCCGGGAGGAAGGCCACTCGTTTAAAACTATTTCAGAAACAGGCGAAGGCAAATCAAGCGGGTTGGTATTTAGCCACGGCAATGGCCGCATTATTGTGGTTACCAATGCCACGGCGCTTACCAATTATTTTTTATTAACCGGCAACAATTATAAATACTTACAAAATTTATTGGCTTACACGCCAGAAAAGGGAAATAGCTTGAAGGGAGACGATAACAAAAATATTTCCACTACGGGCATAACGGTTGATTCGTACTACAATACGCTTGGCGAAAGAAGGGACAGCGATGGGGCATTTTCACAATTATTAAAAAAACCGGCCTTAAAATGGGCATTTTGGCTGTTGCTTTTATTGGCAGCTTTTTGGATTTACAATGG
>CAWJTH010000064.1:0-18019 GCA_963845495.1 uncultured Chitinophagaceae bacterium | reverse complement strand
ATTATTCATTGCTTGGTTCCGCAACCGTTTCACAGCCGTCTACATCCTATTATACAAGTGAATCCCAGTCCGCCTTCGGACGGCTTAATTATGCTTACGACGGTAAATACCTTGCGACTTTTAATTTTCGTGCTGACGGCGCAACCCAGTTTGGCCCCGACCATAAAGTTGGTTATTTCCCTTCAGGAGCCGTGGCCTGGAGGATTGACAAAGAAGATTTTATGAAAAGTATAACGGCTATAAAAACTTTAAAGTTACGGGTCGGTTATGGTGTTGCCGGCAATGATAATATTCCAAGCGGATTAACGGACCTAAATTATCAGTACGGTAGTTATGCGGGTGGAACTACATTAACCCGGGTTGGAAATTATGTGCCCAATCCGAGTTTAGAATGGGAGCGTGTGAAGACATTAAATTTCGGGCTTGATTTCGGTGTAAAAAATCTTTCAATAACAGCAGACTATTACATTAAAAATTCCGATCAATTATTGCTGCAAAAAAATGTACCTACGGAAACAGGATACAGTATTATTCTCGTAAACCAGGGCAAAGTTCAAAATAAGGGTATAGAAACAACAATATCCCTGTATGTTCCTAATATTTTAGGTTCAGGAATTTCATATAGCCCTTCCTTCAATTTTGCATACAATAAAAACATGATCGTCAACCTGGGCGGAGATGTAGTGCAAACCAATTATATCTTTATTGGGAATACCCAATACCCATATACCATACAGCGGGAAGCGGGCCATCAATATAATTCATTCTACTTATTTCATTACGAAGGTGTTTGGCAGCAAAATGAGGCAACTGAAGCCGCAAAATATGGCGCGGTGCCCGGCGACCCCAAATTTCGTGATGCCAACGGCGATGGGAAGCTGACCGATGCAGACAGGTATTGGGCGGGGAATGCTGACCCTGATATTACATTTGGCTTTGCCAATAAATTTAATTACAAGCAATTTGAATTAGATGCATTTGTACAAGGTGTTTATGGAAACAAAGTATACAGCCAAACGCAACTGATCCTCGATAATCCGAGCGCCGGTTATTTTAATAACCTTTCGCCGGATGTTTTGAACCGGTGGACAGCCACGAATCCATCAAACACCGAGGATTCGAAATTAAAGCCTTTAAGCCAGCAACTTGCAGGAAGCGACAAATATCTTGAAGACGGATCTTATCTAAGATTAAAGGAAGTAATTCTTTCTTATAGCCTTCCTAAGAATATAATTCATGGAATAAATACGATTAAAGTGGGGTTAGGTATGACAAATATATTTACAATAACCAAGTTTAAAGGCTTGAACCCGGATGTGCAGGTTACTGACTCACAGTACAACCTTTATCCATTCAATCATACGCTGACCCTTAACCTAAATGTTAATTTTTAACGAAATAAAAATAATAAGATGAAAAGCTTTAAAATATTATCAATCATGATTGTACTGATCCTGATTACATTCTCTTGTAAAAAGGACCTGGTGGAAAAGCAATATGGCCAGATAAACGACCAGGTGCTGTGGACCAGCGCGGCCGACCTGACACAAGCATTTAACGGCGGATTGAGTTACGTTGACGCACCGTTTGCCTATTACAACATATTCTTTATGGAAATGGAAGATGGGGCCACAGATTATTGGCAAGGGGGCGCAAATGATGCGAATGAAATGGCGAATTTTTCTCAATGGCAGACAAACTATCCCGATTTCTTTTCCTGGGGTGTTTATCCACAGGTCTGGAATTCGATCTATACAGCAAACCTGATATTGGACCGTATGAAGCGGATAAAATTGACCCCGGCACAACAGGCGCAATTTGAAGGAGAGGCGAAATTTCTGCGGGCGTTTAGTTATTATTTTCTTCAAAACAAATTTGGCGGTGTGCCGCTTGTATTATCGCCGGATGACACCAGGACATCTATCCCCCAAAGTACAAGGGACGAGATCAGGGCCCAGGTGGAATCTGACCTGATAGACGCGGAAAACCTGTTACCCAACAAAAATGATGCGAGCATAGGCTCAAATTATTCGCTGCCATCAAAACAAGCAGCGGCAGGCATGCTGGCAAGGCTGTATTTGAATTGGGATACTAATTCGACACATTGGCAAAAAGCCTCCGATGCCTGCGATGTAGTCATAAACAGCGCCGCGACAGTTGGCCTTGGTTTGGTTACGCCCTATAGCAGCATTTTCGATGTTAATAATAAGAATAATGCGGAGTTGGTTTATAGTATCAGGCATGATGCAACTACTACTAACGCGGTATTCATATTAAATGACTACTGGTCGAGGCCGGGAAACATGCTTTTCCCCGATCCTTCACAAGTTAACTGGGGCGACTGGACGGTGACTTACGACTTTTACAATTCATTTGAACCGGGTGACCAAAGAAGAAATCAAATATCTTATGCTTATACTACTACAACCGGGACGACTGCATATAATTCCACACCTATTGTTACTAAATATCCGCTCGACCCAAAGTCCAACGGCTACTTCGGCGGCAACGACCAGCCGATCATCCGGTATGCTGATATCTTGCTGATGAAGGCTGAAGCACAAAATGAACTGGGGAATACAGCTGCCGCAGTTGTATTAGTAAACCAGATTCGTCAGAGGGCAGGCCTCGGACCGGTTAGTGCCCAGGAATCGTCAACCCAGGATTCATTGCGCAGCCATATTTTTAATGAGCGCAGATGGGAATTATTCGACGAAGGATTTGGCAGGACGGATATGATCAGAGCTGGAACCTTTTTACCATGGGTATCAAAAGTAATCGGCTCAACAGCCAGCAATAAATATTTAGTTTATCCTTTCCCAACAGTCGCCATTGAGGGTAACCCTGGGCTTAAAACAAAACCCAGGATATAATTAGAACTAATAGCATGTTGATTAAAGGAGACTAAATCAATAATTGAGTTTTTTATAAACTGTGTTAATAACTGGTCCGGTTTAGTTGATTTGGAACAATTAAACCGTTATGCCCCAGCGCAATCTTTAGTGCTGGGGCATATAAACTTAATTGAACGGGGTTAAAAATCATCCCTGTTAAATACTAAAACTAACATGAATAATTGCTGCAAATTTAGAGTGCTGAATTCTTTACTATTTTTTTGTCTACTATCTTCATCCCTTTTTGCTGACACCCCAAGGGCCCCAACGAATACAAAAATAATCGACAATTTTTCGTGTTTGGGTATTGATAATCCCAATCCGCGGTTTGCCTGGGTTGTAAATGATTCTAATCGCGGAGAATATCAAACTGCTTATCAGTTAATGGTGATAGCCGATGAAGAAGATAATTCAGGTAAAGAGTTGATATTGTGGGATAGCGGGAAAATTTCTTCTTCACAGCAATATGGGATTGTTTATAATGGCAAGCCACTTAACAGTACAAAAAAATATGTTTGGAAAGTCCGCACCTGGAACAAAGAAGGCATTGTATCGCCGTGGAGTGAGCCTTCAAGTTTTGTTACGGGCTTTTTTAATAGAAATGATTGGGACCACCGTGCGGAATGGATACGTTATCCGGAGGCAAGCAGTCAATCAATCAATCCGCTTCCAATTTTCAGAAAACAATTCCGCATCAATAAAAAAATAAAGCATGCCTGGTTTTTTATTTGTGGTTTGGGACAGTTTAACAGTTACCTAAATGGCGCTAAAATTGGTGACCATATTATAGACCCGGCATGGACTGACTATGATAAGAGCGTCGATTATGTAACTTTTGATGTTAGCGCAAATCTTCATACCGGGGATAATGCAATTGGGGTAATGCTTGGAAATGGTGTATTTGCCAATAAAGGGATGCGCGATTTTGGGCCGTTGAGACTAAAAGCTCAATTACATGTTGATTTTATAGACGGCACTAGTACGGATATTGTTACTGATACGACCTGGAAAGTTAAACAAAGCCCTTTTATTGATGCGGCATTCGATGGGTCTGAGAATTATGATGCCCGTTTAGAATTGCCTGGTTGGGATATGCCAAAATTTGCCGACACCAATTGGGAATACGCAGCTGTGGCATCCGCGCCAAAGGGCAAACTGGTTTCTCAAAGTTCACCTCCTGTAGTTATTGTAAAATCATTTAAACCTATCCGGATAACCTCACCTGCACCGGGTGTCCTTGTTTACGACTTTGGCCAAAATATGAATGGCATATTCAAGTTTAATATTAACGGACTAGCTGGTTCGGTTGTCAAAATAATGCCGGGAGAGGACACTACTGCAAATGGAAGAGCGCAGCAGGGGAGAACAAAAGGAGTTACCTACACGCTTAATGGTAAAGAAAACGAAAGTTGGCAAATGAGTTTTTCAACCATTGGCTTTCGTTACCTGGAATTTCAAAATGTTTCTCAGAAACGCGATCCAAAGAACAATGCCTTCTTTGAAAGACGTTACTGCACAGTTTGTAAGTTCGGCATCTGACGAAATAGGATCATTTTATGCTTCTGATGACCGTTATAACCAGATTTACAACATGGCGTTAAATACCCTTCGAAGTAATTTTATTAGTATTCATACCGATGGCCCGAATTATCGAAAAATTGGGCTGGCAGGAAGTTACCTACACACTTTTGCCTTCAGCATGCTACACTTTTGATCTCCAAAACCTTTACACAAAAGTAATTAACGATGTAAGGGAAACTCAACGAATATCCGGCTTAAGCCCGGACATCGCCCCTAATTATTGGGCTACCAGCGATACCCCGTCCTGGAGATGCTTATGACGACTCACCAGCCTGGGGTTCCTCTATGTTTTTTCTGCCCTGGCAGATTTACAATACGTATGGCGATGAGAAAGTTTTGAGGGACACCTATAATAATATGAAAAGGTACCTTGCATACTTAAAATCAAAAGAAAATCCCCTGAAGGCCTGATAACATATGGCTTGGGGGACTGGATGGCGCCAGCCGGTGTTTCAGTAGGAAATGTAGAAGGTGCAATATATGTTGAGGATACGCATATATTAAGTAAAGTGGCTGATATTCTTGGAATTTCAGACGATGCACGTTACTACAATCGTGAGTTTGAACGTGTAAAAGCAGCATACAATAATGCCTATTATAATATCAATGAGAAGTCTTACGTACCGGCCACTCAGGCGAACATTTCGATGCCGTTAATTTTTGGAATTGTGCCGCAAGCTGACGAGGGATATGTGACCCAGTCTCTTTTAAATATAATAGCAAAGCCAAAGCAATATGAATCAGCTTCCAGTTATGGAATCGCCGGTGAATTCGGACAGGTTTTGCCCGATCATATTTCGACCGGCGACATCGGAACAACTTTTTTGTGGCGTGCTCTCGGAAACTCGGACCAGGCCAGACTTGTACAAACTATGATCATGCAAAAGACAGCACCAAGTTATCTAAACATGATTAACGAAGGTTGCACTACAATCCCTGAAAACTGGAATTACAGCAAAACACGAAGTCATAACCATGATATGTACGCCGGTATAATGGAATGGCTATTCCGGAGCCTTGGCGGAATTTCGGCTTTAAAGCCAGGTTATGAAGAGATTTTGCTTAAACCCAGTTTCCCGGTTGGCCTTGACAGTGTTAGTGTAGCTACGCAAACAGTACGCGGTCTTATTTCATCTTCATGGAAGGTAAAAAATGGTGTTACGAAATGGCATGTTGAAATCCCCGTTAATACTACCGCGCAATTGTATATAGCACTTCCTGTTAATTCAAATGGAATTATAAGAGAAGGCAATAAGACAATCTGGGAAAATGGAAATGGGAAATCATCCGATAGTATATCTTTTAGCAGAATAGTTACAGATCCATATTCAGGACTCAAATTTCTGGTATTTACAGCGGGTTCAGGTGCTTATAATCTACAATGGTAGTTGGTATGCTGGCCCTTTAACTGAATGCAAACTTTAACATCAAACAAATGAAAAACTTTAAAAACTATGTTCAGCCGTGGAATAAAATAAATTGGCATTTTATAAATAAACACTTTATATAAAAAAATGAAAAGAAATCTTATTGTTCTCGCTTTGATCTTTTGCACCGTATCCTCGTTTGCTCAAGTGCCGGATAGCATTGCTGACAACATCGCCGTTATAAAAAAGTATGTTTTCCAGGATTACAAGAAAATGTTTAAACAAGCGGGGGGCAATCTGCCATTTCCCTATATCACACCCGGAAGCCGTTCCTACCCTGCCGTACTTTGGGACTGGGATTCCTGGCTTAGTAACGTTGCGCTTGAACAGATTTTACAGGACAAAGGTACGGCAGCGGATAAAGCTGAAGCGTTACCATATGAGCAGGGTTGTGTACTCGATTTCCTGGAAAACACTGATTGGCGGGGGTTCATGCCTATTGTTATCAATCAGGATTTCCAGGCGAAAAAAGTGACCCCACCCGATGATATATATGCGTCCAACATGCATAAACCGTGTATTGCCCAGCATGCAGCATTCCTCACCCAACTGAACAACGGCGATGCAGAATGGCTACGGGAGAGATTCGAAACAATGCAGGCGTTCATCAACAATTATGAATCGCATCACCGAAACCGCGCAACAGGTTTGTATTATTGGCAAAACGACTTTGCGATCGGCGTAGATAACGACCCATCCACTTTTTTCCGGCCGGATAAAAGCTCGGCGTCAATTTATTTAAACTGTCTGATGTATAAAGAATTAAAAGCAATGGTTTATCTGGCTGATCGTTTAAACCTGAAAGAAGTAGGGTCGGGATATGAAAAGGACGCGGAGAACCTGAAAGCGGCGATTCAAAAGAATTGCTGGGATGAAAAAGATGGCTATTTTTATTCAGTAGACCTGAACCTGCGACCTATTACCGAGACGCTTTTGCATAGCAGTATGCCACGTGCGTGGGATGGTTTGATTCAACGGATAGGATGCTGGTCCGGATTCATGGCGATGTGGGCGGGTATCGCCACACCAGAACAGGCCAAACGAATGGTCGCTGAAAATTATCTGGATGCCAGGACTTTTAATGCCAAATACGGAGTCAGGACCTTATCTAAGCTCGAAAAAATGTATAGTATACGTGCAACCAATAACCCATCAAACTGGTTGGGCCCTATTTGGGGTATATCGAATTATATGGTGTATCGCGGCTTGCTAAAGTATGGCTATAACAAGGAAGCTACGGAATTGGCCAATAAGACGATCATGCTGTTCGGCAATGATTTCAAAAAAAATGGAGCTTTGCACGAATTTTATGAGCCGGATACCGGGGAGCCAATCATGAATAAGGGGTTTCAAAACTGGAATTATTTGGTTTTGAATATGATTGCCTGGGAAGAAGGCAGGCCGGTTATACAAGAGTTTTAAGACGATAGAAAAGATATATTTCCGATCAAATGGGGGAGTACAAAATGCAACCATGGGCTGTGAAACCTATGTTTATAACGTCTTTGTTATCAGCCTTTTATATAAGGCGAAAAAACAATAATATAACAAGTTATGAAAAAAATGCTGTGGGTATTTGGGGTTACTTCTATATTTTTTACAGTTCCCTGTTCAAAAAATAGTTTAGCTCAAAACACGATGAAGTCGACTTCGTACACGCCCCCAGTTGTTTCTACGTCTTTCGCAAAGGGCGCTGATATAAGTTGGGTAACGCAAATGGAAGATGCTGGCAATAAGTTTTATGATAAAAATGGCAATCAGCAAGACCTTTTTGTTTTAATGAAAAGTATGGGTTTTAATTCAATTCGGTTGAGGGTCTGGGTTAACCCCCCGGATGGATGGTGCGATATCTCTGATTTAGTAGCAAAAGCAATAAGGGCAAAAAACGCCGGGTTGAAAATTATGATTGATTTTCATTATAGTGATGTTTTTGCAGATCCTGGTTCCCAAACTAAACCGGCAAAATGGAGTTCGTTGCCCTTTGCTGCGCTGGTTACAGCGCTGCACGACTATACGGCAACTGTGATGATTACGTTAAACGGCAATGGCATCACCCCGGATTGGGTGCAGGTTGGAAACGAAACCAACAACGGTATGCTTTGGAAAGACGGGCAGGCATCTGCCAATATGGCAAATTTTGCTGCCTTGATAAAGGCGGGTTATTCGGCGGTTAAAGCCGTTAGCAGCACGACTAAAGTAATAGTCCATATTTCTAACGGTTATGATAATGGTTTGTTCCGATGGATATTTGACGGATTGAAAGCAAACGGGGCCCAATGGGATATTATCGGGATGTCGCTTTATCCATCAACTACTAATTATACAACCCTTGATGCCCAGTGTTTAGCCAATATAAATGATATGATAACACGGTATTCGACCCCCTGCATGATAGTTGAAGTTGGAATGCAAGCGGATGATCCTACAGACAGCAGGGCTTTTTTGACAGATATTATAACCAAGGTAAATTCTGTTTCGGGTGGAAATGGCTTAGGCGTTTTCTATTGGGAGCCGGAAGCTTACAATTGGCAAGGCTATGGCTTGGGTGCTTTTGACAGCACAGGCAAACCCACCATAGCGCTCGATGCTTTTGGAAACTAACAAGACTTATATTGCCATTTATTACTATAAATTTTCTATTAATCTTTTAAGCTAATTAAGAAAACCAATTATCAGGCGGAAATGGATTGGGCGCTATTTGATCCAACAGGTAAGTCAACTGTTGCCTTGAACGCATTTTAAACAATATTTAGCTATAAAGCAGGGTAAATTCATTTATCCTGCCTTTTCTTGGTTACTATTCAGCGGTAAGGTTAATCGAAAAACCTCAAAAAGTTTATAGCCAACCCGATAAAAAAGTTTAAATACTAAAATCGATTCTTAGCACGGTTTATTGCCTATTATTGATCGCAATTGCATAACAACTTCAGAATTTATCCTACTAATTGAATTTTACCAAAAAATCAATACGATGACAGCCAAAATTGTTTTAAAGTATTTTTTTTACTTAATCGTGCTGACGGTATCATTACGGGGCTATGGACAAAATAAAACGCCAGCAGTTTCTATAGAGGTGAATTTATTGCAAAGCCAAGGAACGTTACACCCGATATGGGAGTTTTTCGGCTACGATGAAGCGAACTATACCTATATGAAAGACGGGAAAAAACTACTGAGCGAAATTGCTGCTTTAAGCCCGGTGACGGTAAATGTACGAGCCCATAATATGCTGACCAGCGGCGATGGCACCCCTGGTTTAAAATGGAGTTCAACCAATGCATATACTGAAGACGCCAATGGGAGACCCGGTTTATAACTGGAAAATTGTTGACAGTATTTTTGATACCTATATTCAGCGCGGTATGAAACCGCTTGTTGAAATTGGCTTCATGCCGGAAGCCCGTCAATTAACCCAGGGTCCGTAATTGAAGGTGCTGCTTCGGACAAAATTAAACCGAAACATTATTCAGGATGGCCGTATCCTCCAAAAAGCTATGAAAAATGGGCTGAATTGGTTTTTCAATGGGTAAAGCATTCAGTACAACGTTATGGCAAAACTGAAGTAGAAGGCTGGTACTGGGAAGTGTGGAACGAGCCTGATTTAACCTTTTACTGGAAGGGAACCCCGGATGAGTATATCAAATTATATGATTATACTGCCGATGCCGTAAAGCGGGCATTGCCTACTGCAAAAATCGGGGGGCCTGAAACAACCAGCCCCGACGGAAAATCAGGTGGTGAGCTTCTACGGAAGTTTTTAACGCATATTGTTAGCGGTAAAAATTATGTTACCGGTAAAACGGGCGCGCCGCTTGATTTTATAACCTTTCACGCTAAAGGCGCCCCCAAACTTATCGATGGGGTTGTGTGGATGAATATGGGGAATCAACTAAGGAGTATTGACAAAGGATTTGAGATCGTTTCATCTATGCCTTCTTTAAAAAATCTGCCCATAATTATCGGGGAATCAGATCCTGAGGGTTGTGCGGCCTGCCCGGGAGACCTTCATCCTGAATATGCCTACCGCAACAGCACCATGTATGCCAGCTATACGGCAGCGGTAATGACCCGCACCTATGATCTGGCAAAAAAAAGAGGTGTTAACCTGGCAGGTGCCGTAACATGGGCATTTGAATTTGAAGACCAGCCTTATTTCAGGGGCTTCAGGGACCTGGCTACAAATGGTATTGATAAACCTGTTTTGAATGTATTCCGGATGTTGGGCATGATGAAAGGCGACAGGGTAGCCACAATATCGACTTCAAAGCAAAACTATATCACCATACGCGACTCCAGCGTAAGAGGCGAAGAGCCGGATGTAAACGCATTAGCCACCAAAAGTAAAAATGCCGCCAACATCATGGTTTGGAACTATCATGATAAAAACGACATTAATGTTCCGCCAACGGCAGTTTCTGTTTTGGTAAAAGGACTTCCGCAACGACGGCTGTTGCTCACACAATATACAATCGACCAGGAGCATAGTAATGCCTATACCGCGTGGAAAAAGATGGGTTCACCAACGGAACCGACAGCAGCTGAATACAAAACATTGGAAGCGGCGGGCTACTTACAGCAAATTTCCCCCGCAAAATATATTATCCCAATAAAAGGGGAAGCCAAAATTGATTTTGATTTAGAAAGACAAGGTATCACTTTGTTAAAGATGACCTGGTAACCTCCCTGTATTTACCAGCCGTTTTGGAAAGAGGGCGTCACAAACAATGGATTATTATGCTCGATTTTATGTTTAGCTATAATTACCTCCCACATGGCTTGTGAAGGCGCCTGTTCCTGCCGTATACAGCTTCATCGTCCGCATCATCCGTTATATTGAGGTTTATTTAATAATAATTGGCAACGATGCAGAAGGTAAGCCATCGGCTGTTGCTGTTATTGTTACTGTACCCGGCTTATTTTTAGCGCCAATAATTGCTAAGGCCAAACCATTAAATGCTTTACGATGATCTGCTTTGAACGATTCGTGGCTGGTTTGGCTTCCATTATCAACACCTGCCAGGAAGCTATCGGCTCCTGATAGTTTGAATTTGACATCATTATCAGCATTAGGGACCATTACGCCATTCTTATCTACAATTTTAACAGTGATAAAAGAAAGATCATGGTCGTTTGAACGTATGATGCTCCTGTCGGCACTTAATTCTATCCTGGCTGGCGCGCCTGCGGTTTTAACTTCGGTAGTTAACACAACTTTGCCATTTTTGCGCGATACGGCCTTTAAGGTACCCGGCTCATAGTTTACTTTCCAGGCAATGTGCAGATCGTCGCCCTGTTTTGATTTTGTACCTAATGATTTGCCGTTCAAAAACAGTTCAACCTCATCGGCATTACTGTAATAGGCCCAAACATCAACTACTTTACCAGCTTCCCAGTTCCAGTGCGGTAATAAGTGGAGCACTGTTTTATTGGTCCATTCGCCCTGGTACATATAATAAACATCCTTGGGGAAGCCAGCCAGATCTACTATCCCGAAGTATGAACTGCGGGATGGCCATTGGTAAGGCCATGGTTCGCCTATATAATCAAACCCAGTCCAGATAAACTGGCCTGATAGATAAGCATGTTTTTTATATATTTTCCAGGTTTCCTCGTGGGTAGCGCCCCAGGGTGCCGAAATATTGTCATAAGCGTTAACGGTATTATCGGCATTCATGGGCCTTCTCACCCTTTTACCATTAACTACCGCGTCTCCCGGCCACCGTTGAATGGTATCGGGCGAAGTATTGTAAACACCGCGGCTTTCCAGCGCCGAAGCAGTTTCGGTACCAATGAATTTTTTACCGGGATAATCCTTCTGGAAAGTGGCCAGTTCCCAATTACGGTAATTGTAACCTACCAGGTCGACAGCGCCCGATTCAACGATTTTATTTCCAGGTTCGGGTTCGTTATTAGCAGTAGTGATTGGCCTTGTGGTATCCAGTTCGTGGATGATACCGGTAAGCTCGCGGGCTATACGTATCGCGCTGGTATCTCTTTGCTCAGGTATTTCATTACCAATACTCCATATAATGACCGATGGGTGGTTCCTGTCGCGCAGTATCTGATCCACCAGATCGCGTTTGTGCCATTCATTAAAGAAAATATGATAGTCAAATTTAGGGCTTTTACCAACCTGCCATACGTCAAATGACTCGTCCATAATTATAAAGCCCATGCGGTCTGCAAGGTCTAAAAACTCGGGTGCGGGTGGGTTGTGCGAAGTACGTATAGCATTTACGCCCATTTCCTTTAATATTTTAAACTGCCTTTCCAGCGCGTGCACATTAAATGCTGTGCCCAGAGCACCCAGGTCATGGTGTTCACAAACGCCGTTTATTTTCATGGAAACACCATTCAGGCTGAAGCCTTTATCCACATCAAAATTGAAATAACGGATACCCAGCGGTGTATCATACTGATCAACCACCACATTATTTACCAATATCTTAGTTTGTACTTTATACAGGAAAGGTTTCTTAACCGACCACAATACCGGGTTATTTACACCGAAGTTTTGGCTTATAGTAGTAACCGTATCCTGTAAATTAACGCCTGCAAGGGTTTTGCTTGCTACTACTTTACCGTAGGCATAAATGCTGCTGACTACAGTGGCAAGTGTATTATTTCCTGCCACGTTTTTTATGCTAACGCTCAGGTTAACATCGGCATGGCTGGCACTTACATTTGGTGTGTTTACAAAAGTACCCCAATTGTCAACGGCAATTTTGTTAGTGCTTATCAGCCATACATTACGGTAAATGCCCGAACCGGAATACCAGCGTGAATTTGGCTGAGCAGAATTATCAGCCTTTACAGCAATCACATTTTTTTTACCGCCATAATTTAAATACGGCGTAAGTTCATACCTGAAACTGATGTAACCGTTTGGCCTGAAACCTAAATGGTGACCGTTTATCCACACATCGCTTTTTTGATACACACCGTCAAAAGCTATGTAAGTTAATTTGCCTTTAACACTATGCGGGATGGTAAATGTTTTACGGTACCAGCCTATACCGCCGGGTAAAGCGCCACCTTCCACTGTGGCCGGGTTCTCCTTTTTAAATTCGCCTTCTATACTCCAGTCATGAGGTAAATCTAATTTTCGCCAGTTCTCATCATTGAAATCACCATTTTGGCCATTTGGTACATCGCCCAGGTTAAACCTCCAGTTTTGACCAAAATCTAAAACCGAGCGCCCACTTTGCGCATTCACTACAGCTGATAAACTGATCAGGATAAACAAGTAAAATAGTATTTTCATTTTAGTTTTAATTAATTAGTAAATGTATTTATAGCAATTAAGTTATCTAATATTTATATATTATCTGTTCCATCATATATTCAAGTAACACCACTTTAACATAAATCGGTAAATATTAAAAAAATGTGTAGCTGAATTTTGTAACAATGATATGGAAAGAAATATTGACATTAAATCAATTTAGCGGTGTAAGGCGTGTTTTATTATTTATCGCGGCGTGTGATTATGAGGTAATCAATATATTTTGCGTTAATGAGAATTACTGTTTGTATAACATAAATATTATCTTTATTAATGATTTCTTAAAAGGTCAAGCCGTTGATTTAAACGTTCTCAATTAGATCCTAATGCATGTAAAATTCTATTTTTTCTTAACCATACTATTTTTTCTGCGGACAGGCACTTTTGCACAGAGTAACCAATACCAGTTCTCGCAACTTGATATAAATAACGGCTTGTCGCATAATCAGGTTAACTGCATATATAAAGATTCTGAGGGCTTCATGTGGTTTGGTACGGCATCGGGTCTTAACCGTTACGATGGTTATACTTTTAAGGTATTTAAACATGATGCCGATAAAAAAAATTCTCTCCGTGACGATTTTATTGTCAATATTTTTGAGAGCCCCGATCGAAAATTGATTGTATCAACACGTACCGGATATTGTTTTTATGATCCCGAAACAGAGCAGTTTAATAGCGACATGTCAGTGTTGCTAGGTCCTTTAAAGATTCCGGTGTATCCCGAACCCTCAAAAATCATACGGAACGACAACGGGGATTTTTGGATCTTGTGTCCCGATTCTGGCCTATTCAAATATAATATTTTCAACAGGAAGACGACACGTTACTATCATCATAATAATTCCGAACCATCTTTGTACTCGAATTTTGTGGCAGATATTGCGGAAGATACTAAAGGCAATATCTGGCTTGTTTATCAGGGAGGCATGGTTGAGATGCTTGATATCAAGCGCAATAAAATTTCTTACAGCACCAATATTTTTAGTAAAGCGATTAATAATAAAACTGGAAATTATGCTATTACTGTTGACATTGATAACGACTTGTGGGTTTATATACCAAATGTAAATACGGGCGTATATTATTACAGCCCTTCAACCGGAATATTCCGGCATCTGGATAAGGAATCAAAGACTATAAGATTAAAGTCAAGTATCATTAGTAATATCATTCAGGCTGATAACGGATTGATTTGGATAGCAACTGATCAGGGCGGCATAAACGTACTAAATAAAAAAAACTTCCAAGTTACTTACTTACTAAACCGCGAAGACGATGCAAAATCATTAAGACAAAACACGGTGATACTTTATAAGGATAATACCGGCATTATGTGGGCTGGTACTTTTAAAGACGGGATAAGTTATTATCATAAAAACATTATCAGGTTTGCACTATACAGGCATTTTGCCTCAGACCCAAGCAGCCTAAGTTTTGACGACGTAAACAAATTTGTTGAAGATAAGGAAGGTAATTTATGGATTGGGACAAATGGTGGCGGGTTAATCTATTTTAACCGCAAAACCAATAAGTTTAGACAATATAGATATGATCCTGGAAACTCGAATAGCCTAAGCAACGATATTATTGTTAGCTTATGTATTGACCATGACCAAAAATTATGGATCGGTACTTATTTTGGCGGGCTGGATTGTTTTGACGGAAAAACTTTCACCCATTATAAACACGATGATAAAATAGCCACCAGCATTGCCGATGACAGGATATGGAGCATTTTTGAAGATTCTTCGCAACGGTTATGGATAGGGACATTTGCGGGCGGCCTTGAAATTTTTGACCGCTCAAAAAAAGCATTCTATCACCCTTTTAAACAAACTGATATCAGATGTCCGTTCATATCTTCAATTATTGAGGATAAAAGCGGAAATATTTGGATAGGGGGTTATATGGGTATTGATGTTATTATAAAGAAAAGCAACCGGGTGATTCATTATACCCGAAAGGCAAACGGTTTGATAGATGATAATATAAATAGTATTAAACAGGATAGCCGTGGCCTTTTTTGGATAGCAACACGCGACGGATTGAGCATACTTAACCCAGCAACAAAGAGCTTCACCTCGCTAACAAAAAAAAACGGACTCCCGGATAATTCAATATTGGATGTACTGGAGGACAATAAAGGAACAATGTGGTTAAGTACTTCAAACGGATTGAGCCGCATAACGTTGACCCCACGTAAAGGTGCATACACTTTTCAGTTCGAGAACTTTGATGAAACGGATGGCCTTCAGGGACGGGAGTTTAATCTCTACGCGTCATTAAAAACAAGCAAGGGCGAAATGATATTTGGCGGTGGTCACGGTTTTAGTATTTTCAACCCAATTAGCATACATTCTAACATTAATAAGCCTAAATTAATGTTTACCGACTTCCAGCTTTTTAATAAAAGTATAGCAGCCAATGAATCTTTTGACGGAGATACGGTACTCACAAAAGCTATTTGGGCGACACATGAGATTACCCTTGAGCATAGTGAAAATGTTTTTACTATTGAGTTTGCCGCAATTAACTTTCTTAATCCAAATAAAGTAAAATATCAGTATATGATGGAGGGCTTTGATAAAGGGTGGCTTAATGCTGATAATGCTTTCAGAAAAGCGACTTATACAAATCTTGACGCAGGCAATTATGTATTCAAAGTTCGCGCATACAATTCAGAAGGTTTATGGAACCCTGATTATGTCACTTTAAAGGTAAAAGTACTTCCTCCGTTCTGGAAATCCACACCAGCATATATTATATATCTGTCCTTGATTGTAGGGGTTCTTTTTGTTATCCGCCGGCGGGGAATACAGAAAATAAAGAAGGGAATTTGCAGCCGAAAAGGAAAAGGAGGAAGCAAAGTTATTGATTGAACAGGAACGACAGGAAGTTAAGCGGATGCATGAACTAGACCAGATGAAAATCAAATTTCTAACAAATGTAAGTCATGAATTCAGAACGCCATTGTCGTTGATCATGGCGCCTGTTGATAAAATGTTCAATCGTGCCGATTCAGAGCAAAAGCTGCAACTAAACATGATAAGGAGCAATGCCAGGCGATTGTTAAACCTGGTGAACCAGTTACTTGATTTTCGTAAAATGGAAGTACAGGAACTGAAGCTGCATAGTAAACCCGGCGATATCGTCCGGTTTATCAAGGAGGTTGCCCTTTCATTTACAGATATTGCCTCTGAAAAGGGTATCGGCTTTGTTTTTGACAGTGATGTGGAAACCCTGATTACAAGTTTCGATCATGATAAAATAGAGAGGATGTTATTTAACCTGCTTTCCAACGCATTTAAGTTTACCCCAATGGGCGGTCACGTAAGCGTTTTATTAAACCTTGTACACGAAAAACAGGCCACTGATTTGCCTTTGCTTGAAATTAAAGTCATCGATACAGGTATTGGCATCCCGAACGAAAAGCATAGTAAAATATTTGAACGGTTTTTTCAGCATGATATTCCTGAATCATTAATAAATCAGGGCAGTGGTATCGGCTTGTCCATAACACGTGAATTTGTTGCAATGCATGGCGGGGAAATAATGGTTGAAAGTGAACCGGGTTACGGCAGTTGTTTTATCATCAGGCTACCCGTGCCTGTGGAGGATGCCCTGTTGCCTGTATTTATAAATATTGTAGATCAACCCGAGGTACTAGAGATCTTGCCGGTTCATGAAGAGAACGGCGTTGTTAAGCCTCAGTATACCAATAAGAAGCCTGTCGTATTGCTCGTTGAGGACAATGATGATTTTCGATTTTATTTAAAAGACAACCTGAAGGATGCTTTTTTTATTGTTGAAGCCTCTAATGGTAAAGAAGGCTGGCAAAAGGCATTATCACAACATCCTGATATAATGGTTAGTGATATAAGTATGCCTGAAATGGATGGTATCGCCCTTTGTAAAAAAATAAAAAAAGATAAGCGAACTTCGCATATCCCCATAATTTTACTAACTGCTTTGACGGGTGAAGATGAACAGGTAAAAGGTCTTTCAATTGGCGCCAACGATTATATGACAAAACCCTTCAACTTCGAAATACTGCTTTCAAAAATAAAAAATCTTTTAACCCTTCAGGATACCTTTAAACGCACTTATAAAAAGCAAATGGATATACATGTGCAGGAAGCCGAAATTCAATCTGAAGATGAAAAGCTTTTAAGGAAGGTAGTTGCATATGTTGAGCAGAACATTTCAAACGACAATCTTTCTGTTGAAGAACTTAGCCGACAGATGAATATGAGCAGGGTGTCGCTCTATAAAAAAGTTTTGATGCTAACCGGCAAATCACCTATTGAACTCATCCGTTCAATAAGATTGAAAAAAGCGGTTTATTTGCTGGAAAACAGCCAGATGACAATAAGCCAGATATCCTATGAAGTTGGATTTAACACCCCCAGTTACTTTACTAAATTGTTTAGGGAAGAATACAATATCCTACCATCCGAATACATCAGCTCGATTCGTCAAAAAGACAATTTTTCTCACGAAGAAACAAAGCATAACTACCGATCTTAAACAAATTTGCCTTTATACTCACCTAATTTGTGTCGTGCTAAAGCGGGCATTAGGTATTTTTTTTCTTTTTAACAGGCCGTCATCATGGATAATGGATGTGTTATCGCGCTATGCAATTAAAAATATATTTAACTAACTTACTATCAGCGCATTGATGGGTTGTTAACATTCGGTCTATCTTCATTATCAAATCTGCCATTCCGTTTTTTTAAACAACCATAGTTTTGATTCCGATAAATATTTACCACGGCATTATTAATTGCTGTGTACTTTATAAGCCAATTATTACTAACACTTTAAAC
>CAWJTH010000063.1:0-15883 GCA_963845495.1 uncultured Chitinophagaceae bacterium | reverse complement strand
ATTATAAGCAATTTGAACTAGACGCATTTGTACAGGGCGTTTATGGAAACAAAGTATACAGCCAAACGCAACTGATCCTCGATAATCCGAGCGCCGGTTATTTTAATAACCTTTCGCCGGATGTTTTGAACCGGTGGACAGCCACGAATCCATCAAACACAGAGGATTCGAAATTAAAGCCTTTAAGCCAGCAACTTGCAGGAAGCGACAAATATCTTGAAGACGGATCTTATATAAGATTAAAGGAAGTAATTCTTTCTTATAGCCTTCCTGATAATATAGTTCATGGAATAAATACGATTAAAGTGGGGTTAGGCATGACAAATATATTTACAATAACCAAGTTTAAAGGCTTGAACCCGGATGTGTTGGTTACTGACTCACAGTACAACCTTTATCCATTCAATCATACGATTACCCTTAACCTAAATGTTAATTTTTAACGAAATAAAAATAATAAGATGAAAAGCTTTAAAATATTATCAATCATGATTTTACCTATCCTGATTACATTCTCTTGTAAAAAGGACCTGGTGGAAAAACAATATGGCCAGATAAACGACCAGGTGCTGTGGACCAGCGCGGCCGACCTGACCCAAGCATTTAACGGCGGATTGGGTTACGTTGACGCACCGTTTGCCTATTACAATATATTCTTTATGGAAATGGAAGATGGGGCCACAGATTATTGGGCTGGGGGCGCAAATGACGCGAATGAAATGGCAAATTTTTCTCAATGGCAGACTAACTATCCCGATTTCTTTTCCTGGGGTGTTTATCCACAGGTCTGGAATTCGATCTATACCGCAAACCTGATATTGGACCGTATGAAGCGGATAAAATTGACCGCGGCTCAACAGGCGCAATTTGAAGGAGAGGCGAAATTTCTGCGGGCATTTAGTTATTATTTTCTTCAAAACAAATTTGGCGGTGTGCCGCTTGTATTATCGCCGGATGACACCAGGACATCTATCCCCCAAAGTACAAGGGATGAGATCAGGGCCCAGGTGGAATCTGACCTGATAGACGCGGAAAACCTGTTACCAAACAAAAATGATGCGAGCATAGGCTCAAATTATTCGCTGCCATCAAAACAAGCAGCGGCAGGCATGCTGGCAAGGCTGTATTTGAATTGGGAGACTAATTCGGCACATTGGCAAAAAGCCTCTGATGCATGCGACGTAGTAATAAACAGCGCCGCGACAGTTGGCCTGGGTTTAGTTAAGCCCTATAGCAGCATTTTCGATGTTAATAATAAGAATAATGCGGAGTTGGTTTATAGTATCAGGCATGATGCAACTACTACTAACGCGGTATTCATATTAAATGACTACTGGTCGAGGCCGGGAAACATGCTTTTCCCCGATCCTTCACAAGTTAACTGGGGCGACTGGACGGTGACTTACGACTTTTACAGTTCATTTGAAACGGGTGACCAAAGAAGAAATCAAATATCTTATGCTTATACTACTACAACCGGGACGACTGCATATAATTCCACACCTATTGTTACTAAATATCCGCTCGATCCAAAGTCCAACGGCTACTTCGGCGGCAACGACCAGCCGATCATTCGGTATGCAGACATTTTGCTGATGAAAGCTGAAGCGCAGAATGAATTGGGGAACACAGCTGCTGCAGTAGTATATGTAAACCAGGTCCGTCAGAGGGCAGAATTGGGTCCGGTTAGTGCTCAGCAGTCCTCAACCCAGGATTCATTGCGCAGCCATATTTTTAAAGAGCGCAGATGGGAGTTGTTTGACGAAGGATTTGGCAGGACGGATATGATCAGAGCTGGAACCTTTTTACCATGGGTATCAAAAGTAATCGGCTCAACAGCCAGCAATAAATATTTAGTTTATCCTTTCCCAACAGTCGCTATTGAGGGTAACCCTGGGTTAAAACAAAACCCCGGATATAATTAGAACTAATAGCATGTTGATTAAAGGAGACTAAATCAATAATTGAGTTATTTATAAACTGTGTTAATAACTGGTCCGGTTTAGTTGATTGGGAACAATTAAACCGTTATGCCCCAGCGCAATCTTTAGTGCTGGGGCATATAAACTTAATTGAACGGGGTTAAAAATTATCCCTGTTAAATACTAAAACTAACATGAATAATTGCTGCAAATTTAGAGTGCTGAATTCTTTACTATTTTTTTGTCTACTATCTTCATCCCTTTTTGCCAACACCCCAAGGGCCCCTACGAATACAAAAATAATCGACAATTTTTCGTGCTTGGGTATTGATAACCCAAATCCGCGGTTTGCGTGGGTTGTAAATGACGCTAATCGCGGAGAATATCAAACCGCATACCAACTAATAGTAACAACAGACGAAAAAGACAATACCGGCAAGGATGTGATAATGTGGGATAGCGGGGAAGTCCCTTCTTCACAGCAATATGGAATAGTTTATAATGGTAAGCCACTTAAGTGTACAAATAAATATTTGTGGAAAGTCCGTACGTGGAATAAAGAAAGTATTGCATCGTCGTGGAGCGTGCTTTCAAATTTTGTTACAGGGTTTTTTAATAAAAATGATTGGGGCCACCGGGCGGAATGGATACGTTATCCGGGGGCGACCAGTAAGTCGGTCGATCCGCTTCCAATGTTCAGAAAACAATTCAGCATCGATAAAAAAATAAAGCATGCCTGGTTTTACATTTGTGGACTGGGGCAGTTTAACAGTTATTTAAATGGGGCTAAAATTAGCGATCACATCATTGATCCCGCATGGACAAACTACGATAAGCGTGTTAATTACGTAACCTTCGATGTTAGCGCAAATCTTCAAGAAGGAAATAACGTATTAGGAGTAATGCTTGGAAATGGAGTTTATGCCAATAAAGGGATGCGCGATTTCGGACCGTTGAGACTGATGGCTCAATTACATATCGATTTCATAGATGGTACCAGCATGAATATTGTTACTGATACTACCTGGAAGGTTAAACAAAGCCCTTTTATTGATGCAACATTCGACGGCTCTGAGAATTATGATGCCCGTTTAGAATTGCCTGGTTGGGATATGCCAGATTTTGCCGACACCAATTGGGAACCCGCAGCTGTCGCATCCGCGCCAAAGGGTAAACTGGTTTCTCAAAGTTCACCTCCTGTAGTTGTAGTAAAAACATTTAAACCTATCCGGATAACCTCGCCTGCACCTGGTGTACTTGTTTACGACTTCGGTCAAAACATGAACGGCATATTCAAATTTAATATTAACGGTCCGCCAGGTTCGGTTGTCAAAATAATGCCAGGGGAAGATACTACTGCAACTGGACGGGCGCTGCAGGGCCGCACGAAAGGCATAACCTATACACTTAACGGCAAGGAAAATGAAAACTGGCAAATGAGTTTTTCAACCATTGGCTTTCGTTACCTGGAATTTCAAAATGTTTCCCCAAATGCGATCCAAAGAACAATGCCATCTTTGAATGACGTTACTGCGCAGTTTGTAAGTTCTGCATCCAACGAAAGAGGGTCATTTTATGCTTCTGATGAACGTTATAACCAGATTTACAACATGGCGTTAAATACCCTTCGAAGTAATTTTATCAGCATTCATACCGACGGGCCAAATTATGAAAAGTTGGGCTGGCAAGAGGTTACCTACACCCTTTTGCCTTCAGCATGCTACATTTTTGATCTCCAGAACCTTTATACAAAGATTACCAACGATGTAAGGGAAACTCAACGAATATCCGGCTTAAGCCCGGACATTGCCCCTAATTATTGGGCTACCAACGATACGCCTCCCGGAAATGCTTATGACGACTCACCAGCCTGGGGTTCCTCTATGTTTTTTCTGCCCTGGCAGATTTACAATACGTATGGCGATGAGAAAGTTTTAAGGGACATCTACAATAATATGAAAAGTTACCTGGCATACTTAAAAACAAAAGAATCCCCTGAAGGCTTGGTAACTTATGGTTTGGGGGACTGGATGGCACCAGCCGGTGTTTCAGTAGGAAATGTAGAAGGTGCAATATATGTTGAGGATACGCATATATTAAGTAAAGTGGCTGATATTCTTGGAATTTCAGACGATGCACGTTACTACAACCGTGAGTTTGAACGTGTAAAAGCAGCGTACAATAATGCCTATTATAATATCAATGAAAAATCTTACGTGCCGGCAACTCAGGCTAATCTTGCATTGCCTTTAATTTTTGGAATTGTGCCGCAATCTGATGACTGGAATGTGACCCAGTCTTTTTTAAATATAATAGCAACGCCAAAGCAATATGAGTCAGCTTCCAGTTATGGAAGCGCAGGCGAATTTGGACAAGTTCTGGCAGGTCATATTTCGACCGGCGACATTGGAACAACATTTTTGTGGCGTGCTCTCGGAAACGCGGACCAGGCCAGCCTTGTACAAACTATGATCATGCAAAAGACGGCGCCAAGTTATCTAAGTATGATTGATGAAGGCTGCACTACGATCCCGGAAAACTGGAACTATAACAAAACAAGAAGTCATAATCATGACATGTATGCGGGTATAATGGAATGGCTATTCCGGAGCCTTGGCGGAATTTCCGCTTTAAAGCCAGGTTACGAAGAGATTTTGCTAAAACCCAGTTTCCCGGTTGGCCTTGACAGTGTTAGCGTAGCTACGCAAACAGTACGCGGTCTTATTTCATCTTCATGGAAGGTAAAAAATGGTGTTACGAAATGGCATGTTGAAATCCCCGTTAATACTACCGCGCAATTGTATGTAGCTCTTCCTGTTAATTCAAATGGAATTATAAGCGAAGGCAATAAGACAATCTGGGAAAATGGAAATGGGAAATCATCCGATAGTATATCATTTAGCAGAATAGTTACAGATCCCTATTCAGGACTCAAATTTCTGGCATTTACAGCGGGGTCAGGTGTTTATAATCTACAATGGTAGTTGGTATACTGGCCCTTTAACTGGATGCAAACTTTAACATCAAGCAAATGAAAAACTTTAAAAAACATGTTCAGCCGTGGAATAAAATAAATTGGCATTTTATAAATAAACACTTTATATAAAGAAAATGAAAAGAAATCTTATTGTTCTCGCTTTGACCTTTTGCACCGTATCCTCGTTTGCTCAAGTGGCGGATAGTATTGCCAAAAACATCGCCGTTATAAAAAAGTATGTTTTCCAGGATTACAAAAAAATGTTTAAACAAGCGGGTGGCAATCTGCCATTTCCCTACATCACACCCGGAAGCCGGTCCTACCCTGCCGTACTTTGGGATTGGGATTCCTGGCTTAGTAACGTTGCGCTTGAACAGATTTTACAAGACAAAGGTATGGCAGCGGATAAAGCTGAAGCGTTACCATATGAGCAGGGTTGTGTACTCGATTTCCTGGAAAACACTGATTGGCGGGGGTTCATGCCTATTGTCATCAATCAGGATTTCCAGGCGAAAAAAGTGACCCCACCCGATGATATATATGCGTCCAACATGCATAAACCGTGTATCGCCCAGCATGCAGCATTCCTCACACAACTGAACAACGGCGATGCAGAATGGCTACGGGAGAGATTCGAAACAATGCAGGCGTTCATCAACAATTATGAATCGCATCACCGAAACCGCGCAACAGGTTTGTATTATTGGCAAAACGACTTTGCGATCGGTGTAGATAACGACCCATCCACTTTTTTCCGGCCGGATAAAAGCTCGGCGTCAATTTATTTAAACTGTCTGATGTACAAAGAATTAGAAGCAATGGTTTATCTGGCTGATCGTTTAAACCTGAAAGAAGTAGGGGCGGGATATGAAAAGGACGCGGAGAACCTGAAGGCGGCGATTCAAAAGAATTGCTGGGATGAAAAAGACGGCTATTTTTATTCAGTAGACCTGAACCTGCGACCTGTTACCGAGACGCTTTTGCATAGCAGTATGCCACGCGCGTGGGATGGTTTGATTCAACGTATTGGATGCTGGTCCGGATTCATGGCGATGTGGGCAGGTGTCGCCACGCCAGAACAGGCCAAACGAATGGTCGCTGAAAATTATTTGGATGCCAGGACTTTTAATGCCAAATACGGAGTCAGGACCTTATCTAAGCTCGAAAAAATGTATAGTATACGTGCAACCAATAACCCATCAAACTGGTTGGGCCCTATTTGGGGTATATCGAATTATATGGTGTATCGCGGCTTGCTAAAGTATGGTTATAACAAAGAAGCTACGGAATTGGCCAATAAAACGATCATGCTATTCGGCAATGATCTCAAAATAAATGGAGCTTTGCACGAATTTTATGAGCCGGATACCGGGGAGCCAATCATGAATAAGGGCTTTCAAAACTGGAATTATTTAGTTTTGAATATGATTGCCCGGGAAGAAGGCAGGCCGGTTATACAAGAGTTTTAAGACGCTAGAAAAGATATAATTCCAATCAAATGGGTGAGTTCAAAATGGTACCATGGCCGGTGAAATTTATGTTTATAACGTACTTATAATCAGTCTTTTATTTATGGCACAAAAGCAATAAAATAACAAGTTATGAAAAAAATGCTGTGGGTATTTGTGGTTACTTCTATATTTTTTACAGTTCCCTGTTCAAAAAATAGTTTAGCTCAAAACACGATAAAGTCGATTTCGTACACGCCACCTGTTGTTTCTACGTCTTTCGCAAAGGGCGCTGATATAAGTTGGGTAACGCAAATGGAAGATGCTGGTAATAAGTTTTATGATAAAAATGGCAATCAGCAAGACCTTTTTGTTTTAATGAAAAGTATGGGTTTTAATTCAATTCGGTTGAGGGTCTGGGTTAACCCCCCGGATGGATGGTGCGATATCTCTGATTTAGTAGCAAAAGCAATAAGGGCAAAAAACGCCGGGTTGAAAATTATGATTGATTTTCATTATAGTGATGTTTTTGCAGATCCTGGTTCCCAAACTAAACCGGCAAAATGGAGTTCGTTGCCCTTTGCTGCGCTGGTTACCGCGCTGCACGACTATACGGCAACTGTGATGATTACGTTAAACGGCAATGGCATAACCCCGGATTGGGTGCAGGTTGGAAACGAAACCAACAACGGTATGCTTTGGAAAGACGGGCAGGCATCTGCCAATATGGCAAATTTTGCTGCCTTGATAAAGGCGGGTTATTCGGCGGTTAAAGCCGTTAGCAGCACGACTAAAGTAATAGTCCATATTTCTAACGGTTATGATAATGGTTTGTTCCGATGGATATTTGACGGGTTAAAAGCAAACGGTGCCCAATGGGATATTATTGGGATGTCGCTCTATCCATCAACTACTAATTATAAAACCCTTGATGCCCAATGTTTAGCCAATATAAATGATATGATAACACGGTATTCGACCCCCTGTATGATAGTTGAAGTTGGAATGCAAGCGGACGATCCTACAGACAGCAGGGCTTTTTTGACAGATATTATAACCAAGGTAAATTCTGTTTCGGGTGGAAATGGCTTAGGCGTTTTCTATTGGGAGCCGGAAGCTTACAATTGGCAAGGCTATGGCCTGGGTGCTTTTGACAAGCTAGGCAAACCCACCATAGCACTGGATGCTTTTGGAAACTAACAAGACTTATATTGCTTTTTATTACTATAAATTTTCTATTAATCTTTAGTAAGCTAATTAAGAAAACCAACCAATAAACAAATTTTAAAAACCAATTTTTAATTGACTTTTACCAAAAAATCAATACGATGACAGCCAAAATTGTTTTAAAGTATTTTTTTTACTTAATCGTGCTGACAGTATCATTACGGGGCTATGGACAAAATAAAACGCCAGCAGTTTCTATAGAAGTGAATTTATTGCAAAGCCAGGGAAAGCTACCCCCGATATGGGAGTTTTTCGGCTACGATGAAGCGAACTATACCTATATGAAAGACGGAAAAAAATTGCTGACCGAAATAGCTGCTTTAAGCCCGGTGACGGTAAATGTAAGAGCCCATAATATGTTGACCAGTGGCGACGGCACCCCTGGTTTAAAATGGAGTTCAACTAATGCCTACACTGAAGACCCCAGTGGGAACCCGGTTTATAACTGGAAAATCGTTGACAGTATTTTTGATACCTATGTTCAGCGCGGTATGAAACCTCTTGTCGAGATTGGCTTCATGCCGGAGGCTATGTCTGTTAATCCCGGCTCTCTAAACTGAAACTGATCCGAAACATTATTCAGGATGGCCGTATCCTCCAAAAAACTATGAAAAGTGGGCCGAACTGGTTTTTCAATGGATGAAACATTGTGTACAACGGTATGGCAAAACGGAAGTGGAAGGATGGTATTGGGAAGTGTGGAATGAGCCTGATTTAACCTTTTACTGGAAGGGAACCCCTGATGAGTACATCAAATTATACGACTATGCCGCCGACGCGGTAAAGAGGGCTTTGCCCAGTGCAAAAATAGGTGGGCCTGAAACCACCAGCCCCGACGGAAAATCAGGTGGCGAACTACTGCGGAAGTTTTTAACGCATATCGTTAACGGTAAAAATTATGTTACCGGTAAAACAGGCGCCCCGCTTGATTTTATAACCTTTCACGCTAAAGGCGCTCCCAAACTTGTCGATGGGGTTGTGTGGATGAATATGGGGAATCAACTTAGAAGCATCGACAAGGGATTTGAGATCGTTTCGTCTATACCTTCTTTAAAAAATCTGCCTATCGTTATCGGGGAATCTGATCCTGAGGGTTGTGCGGCCTGCCCGGGAGACCTTCATCCTGAATACGCCTACCGTAACAGCACCATGTATGCCAGCTATACCGCAGCGGTGATGACCCGCACCTATGACCTTGCAAAAAAAAGGGGGGTTAACCTGGCAGGTGCCGTAACATGGGCATTTGAATTTGAAGACCAACCCTATTTCAGGGGCTTTAGGGACCTGGCCACCAATGGTATTGATAAACCTGTTTTAAATGTATTCCGGATGTTCGGCATGATGAAAGGCGACAGGGTAGCCACAATATCGACATCAAAGCAAAACTATATCACCATACGCGACTCCAGTGTAAGGGGCGAAGAGCCAGATGTAAACGCGTTAACCACCAAAAGTATAAATAATGTCAACATAATGGTTTGGAATTATCATGATAAAAACGACATCAATATTTTGCCAACGACGGTTTCTGTTTTGGTAAAAGGACTTCCGCAACTACGGCTGTTGCTCACGCAATATACAATCGACCAGGAGCATAGTAATGCTTATACCGCGTGGAAAAAGATGGGTTCACCCAAAGAACCTACGGCAAATGAATACAAAGTATTGGAAGCTGCGGGTCAGCTACAAGAAATTTCTCCCGCAAAATATATTACCCCAATAAAAGGAGAAGCTAAAATTGATTTTGATTTGGAAAGACAAGGTATCACTTTATTAAAGATTACCTGGTAACCTCGTTGTATCGACCAATCGTTTTGGAAAGATTAAATTTATTGTTATCGATAGATATTCCCAGATCATTTCAAATCTTTAATGGAATAGTGAAGCGAAAAACACCGGGTTCTGTTAAAGCGCAGGTTTGCGACCAGCTGAACCCACCATCCCTTATTCAACTGTTAAGCAACCAACAGCGCGAGCCGGGTAAAAAGTCAAGGCCGGGCGGGGCCGCTGAAAGCGAACAACTCCCGCCCGCTTGTATAGCCTTTATTTTTTATCCCGGCGGCGGGTTATCTTCGCGGCGCAGGTGAATAAGGAGTGGCTGCTACGATTACCGTAAGCGGTTGATTTATACCTATTGCCTAATAATTTAATTTATATCTTTGTACTGAACCCCAAAAACTGCATTAAGCTCGCCCTTCAAGTTTCTTACCTTTTTTGGATTTCAGGAAACCGGAAATGTATGGAAACGATCATAGTACAGGACACCGACCAAACCGTTTTAGAAATGCTGACTTCGGCACTGGAAATGGATAACTTTGAAGTTTATCCACTGATGAATTTTGACGATGATTTTATGAGCCTGATCGATCAGCTCCGGCCCCACGTGGTGATGCTGGATTATCCTTTACATGGAAAACGCTCTATAGCGGTCTGCCAGCGTATCAAAGAAAAATACCCGCATCTGCCGGTATAACCAATTGGTTTATTTAATAATAATTGGCAACGATGCAGAAGGTAAGCCATCGGCTGTTGCTGTTATTGTTACTGTACCCGGTTTATTTTTAGCGCCAATAATTGCTAAGGCCAAACCATTGAATGCTTTACGATGATCTGCTTTGAACGATTCGTGGCTGGTTTGGCTTCCATTATCAACACCTGCCAGGAAGCTATCGGCTCCTGATAGTTTAAATTTGACATCATTATCAGCATTAGGGACCATTACGCCATTCTTATCTACAATTTTAACAGTGATAAAAGAAAGATCATTGTCGTTCGAACGTATGATGCTCCTGTCGGCACTTAATTCTATCCTGGCTGGCGCGCCCGCGGTTTTAACTTCGGTAGTTAACACAACTTTCCCATTTTTGCGCGATACGGCCTTTAAGGTACCCGGCTCATATTTTACTCTCCAGGCAACGTGCAGATCGTCGCCCTGTTTTCATTTTGTACCTAATGATTTTCCGTTCAAAAACAGTTCAACCTCATCGGCATTATTGTAATAGGCCCAAACATCAACTACTTTACCAGCTTCCCAGTTCCAGTGCGGTAATAAGTGGAGCACTGTTTTATTGGTCCATTCGCTTTGGTACATATAATAAACATCCTTAGGAAAGCCAGCCAGATCTACTATCCCGAAGTATGAACTGCGGGATGGCCATTGGTAAGGCCATGGTTCGCCTATATAATCAAACCCGGTCCAGATAAACTGGCCTGATAGAAAAGCATATTTTTTATATATTTTCCAGGTTTCCTCGTGGGTAGAGCCCCAGGGTGCCGAAATATTGTCATAAGCGTTAACGGTATTATCGGCATTCATGGGCCTTCTCACCCTTGTACCATTGACTACCGCGTCTCCCGGCCACCGCTGAATGGTATCGGGCGACGTATTGTAAACACCGCGGCTTTCCAGCGCCGAAGCAGTTTCGGTACCAATAAATTTTTTACCGGGATAGTCCTTCTGGAAAGTGGCCAGTTCGTAATTACGGTAATTGTAACCTACCAGATCAACAGCGCCCGATTCAACGATTTTATTGCCAGGTTCCGGTTCGTTATTAGCAGTAGTGATTGGCCTTGTGGTATCCAGTTCGTGGATAATACCAGTAAGCTCGCGGGCTATACGTACCGCGCTGGAATCTCTTTGCTCGGGTATTTCATTACCAATACTCCATATGATCACCGATGGGTGGTTCCGGTCGCGAAGTATCTGATCCACCAGATCGCGTTTGTGCCATTCATTAAAGAAAATATGATAATCAAATTTAGGGCTTTTACCAACCTGCCATACGTCAAATGACTCGTCCATAATAATAAAGCCCATGCGGTCTGCAAGGTCTAAAAACTCCGGTGCGGGTGGGTTGTGCGAAGTGCGTATCGCATTTACGCCCATTTCCTTTAATATTTTAAACTGCCTTTCCAGCGCGTGCACATTAAATGCTGTGCCCAGCGCGCCCAGGTCATGGTGTTCGCAAACGCCGTTTATTTTCATGGAAACACCGTTCAGGCTGAAGCCTTTATCCACATCAAAATTGAAATAACGGATACCCAGCGGTGTTTCATACTGATCAACCACCACATTATTCACCAATATTTTAGTTTGTACTTTATACAGGAATGGTTTGTTAACCGACCATAATACCGGGTTATTAACACCG
Organism: uncultured Chitinophagaceae bacterium; assembly: GCA_963845495.1. GTDB lineage: Bacteria > Bacteroidota > Bacteroidia > Chitinophagales > Chitinophagaceae > JAZKFT01. Next base: position 4,158 of record CAWJTH010000063.1, on the reverse strand, counting down.
AAATTTTGGCTTATAGTAGTAACCGTATCCTTTAAACTAACGCCTGTAAGGGTTTTGCTTGCTACTACTTTACCACCAGCATAAATGCTGCTGACAACAGTGGCAAGTTTAGTATTGCCTGCCGCGTTTTTTATGCTAACGCTCAGGTTAACATCGGCATGGCTGGCGCTTACATTTGGTGTGGTTACAAAAGTACCCCAATGGTTAACGGCAATTTTGTTGGTGCTTATCAGCCAAACATTGCGGTAAATGCCCGAACCCGAATACCAGCGTGAATTTGGCTGAACAGAATTATCAGCCTTTACAGCAATCACATTTTTTTTACCGCCATAATTTAAATACGGCGTAAGCTCGTATCTGAAACTGATATAACCGTTTGGCCTGAAACCTAAATGATGGCCGTTTATCCACACATCGCTTTTTTGATAAACACCGTCAAAATCAATATAAATCAATTTGCCTTTATCAGTTTGCGGGATGGTAAAGGTTTTACGGTACCAGCCTATACCGCCTGGTAAAGCGCCGCCTTCCACAGTGGCCGGGTTTTCTTTTTTAAATTCGCCCTCTATGCTCCAGTCATGAGGTAAATTTAATTTTCGCCAGCTGGCATCATTAAAATCAACGTTTTGGCCGTTGGGTACGTCGCCCAGGTTAAACGTCCAGTTTTGATCAAAATCCAAAACCGAGCGCCCACTTTGCGCATGCACAGCAGCTGATAAACTGATCAGGATAAACAAGTAAAATAATTTTTTCATTTTGGTTTAAAAATAATTATTAAATGTATTTATAACAATTATATTATCAAATAATTATGTGTTATCTGTTCATCATAATCTTTAATAACACCACTGTAACACAATTGGTTGAATTTTTAGTTAAACGTCCAGTTTTGATCAAAGTGCAAACTGACACCTATTTGCGCTAAATCAGATCGATATTGTTGGATAGAAATATTGAGATAAGTTTATCATTCGTTAGCGCTATGGGGCGCATTTTTTATTTTGATATTATCGGAGGGTTGATTATCAGGTAATCGAAATCTCATATTTTTCGTTAAATGAGAATTACTGTTTGTGTAACATTTATACTAACTTAGTATAACGATTTCCTAAAAGGTCAAGCCATTGATTTAAACGTTCTCAATTATGTCCTAATGCATGTAAAATTCTATTTTTTCCTTACCATAATATTTTTTCTGTGCACAAACACTTTTGCACAAAGCAACCAATACCAGTTCTCGCAACTCGATATAAATAACGGCTTGTCGCATAATCAGGTTAACTGCATATATAAAGATTCTGAGGGCTTTATGTGGTTTGGTACGGCATCGGGCCTTAACCGTTACGATGGTTATACTTTTAAGGTATTTAAGCATGATGCCGATAATAAAAATTCTCTCCGTGACGATTTTATAGTCAATATTTTCGAGAGCCCCGATCAAAAAATTGATTATATCAACGCGTACCGGGTATTGTTTTTATGATCCCGAAACAGAACAGTTTAATAGCGACATGTCAGTGTTGCTCAATCCTTTAAAGATTCCAGTTTATCCTGAACCCTCAAAAATAATACGGAATAACAACGGGGATTTTTGGTTCTTGTGTCCCGATTCGGGCCTATTCAAATATAATATCTTCAACAGGCAGACGACACGTTACTATCATCATAATAAAACCAAACCGTCTTTGTACTCAAATTTTGTGGCAGATATTGCCGAAGATACTAAAGGCAATATTTGGCTTGTTTATCAAGGAGGTATGGTTGAGATGCTTGATACCAGGCGCAATAAAATTTCCTACAGCACCAATATTTTTAATAAAGCGATCAATAATAAAACGGGAAATTATTCTATCACTGTCGACAGTGATAACGATTTGTGGCTTTATATACCCAATGTAAATACCGGCGTGTATTATTATAGCCCTTCAACCGGAATATTCCGGCATATGGATAAGGAATCAAAGGATATAAGATTAAAGTCAAGTATCATTAGTAATATCATTCAGGCTGATGACGGATTGATTTGGATAGCAACTGATCAGGGCGGCATAAACGTACTGAATAAAAAGAACTTCAAAGTTACTTACTTACTAAACCGGGAAGACGATGCAAAATCGTTAAGACAAAACACTGTGATACTTTATAAGGATAATACCGGGATTATGTGGGCTGGTACTTTTAAAGACGGGATAAGTTATTATCACAAAAACATTATCAGGTTTGCACTATACAGGCATTTTGCCTCAGACCCCAGCAGCCTAAGTTTTGACGACGTAAATAAATTTGTTGAAGATAAGGAGGGTAATTTATGGATTGGGACAAATGGCGGCGGTTTAATCTATTTTAACCGCAAAACCAATAAATTTACACAGTATAAATACGATCCAGGAAACCCGAATAGCCTAAGCAACGATATTATTGTTAGCTTATGTATTGACCATGACCAAAAATTATGGATCGGTACTTATTTTGGCGGGCTGAATTGTTTTGACGGAAAAACTTTCACCCATTATAAACACGATGATAAAGTAGCCAACAGCATTGCCGATGACAGGGTATGGAACATTTTTGAAGATTCTTCGCAACGGTTATGGATAGGGACATTTGCGGGCGGCCTTGAAATTTTTGACCGCTCAAAAAAAGCATTCTATCACCCTTTTAAACAAACTGATATCAGATGTCCGTTCATCTCTTCAATTATTGAGGATAAAAGCGGAAATATTTGGGTAGGGGGTTATATGGGTATTGATGTTATTATAAAGAAAAGCAACCGGGTGATTCATTATACCCGAAATGCAAACGGTTTGATAGATGATAATATAAATTGTATTAAACAGGATAGCCGTGGGCTTTTCTGGATAGCAACACGCGACGGATTGAGCATCCTTAATCCAACAACAAAGAGCTTCACCTCACTGACAAAAAAAAACGGACTCCCGGATAATTCAATATTGGATGTACTGGAGGACAATAAAGGAACAATGTGGTTAAGTACTTCAAACGGATTGAGCCACATAACGTTGACCCCTGGTAAAGGTGCCTACACTTTTCAGTTCGAGAACTTTGATGAAACTGATGGCCTTCAGGGCCGGGAGTTTAATGTATACGCGTCGTTAAAAACAAGCAAGGGCGAAATGATATTCGGCGGTGGTCACGGTTTCAATATTTTCGACCCATTAAGCATACATCCTAACATTAATAAGCCTAAATTAATGTTTACCGACTTCCAGCTTTTTAATAAAAGTATAGCCGCCAATGAATCTTTTAACGGAGATGTAGTACTCACAAAAGCTATTTCGGCAACCCATGAGATTACCCTTAAGCATAGCGAAAATGTTTTTACCATTGAGTTTGCCGCAATTAACTTTCTTAATCCAAATAAAGTAAAATATCAGTATATGATGGAGGGCTTTGATAAAGGGTGGCTTAATGCTGATAATGCTATCAGAAAAGCAACTTATACAAATCTTGACGCAGGCGATTATATATTCAAAGTTCGCGCGTACAATTCTGAAGGTTTATGGAACCCGGATTATGCAACTTTAAAGGTAAAAGTACTTCCTCCGTTCTGGAAATCCACACCAGCATATATTATTTACCTGTCCTTGTTTGTAGGAGTTCTTCTTTTTATCCGCCGGCGGGGCATACAGAAGATAAGAAGGGAATTTGCAGCCGAAAAGGAAAAGGAGGAAGCAAAGTTATTGATTGAACAGGAACGACAGGAAGTTAAGCGCATGCATGAACTAGACCAGATGAAAATCAAATTTCTAACAAATGTAAGTCATGAGTTCAGAACGCCGTTGTCATTAATCATGGCGCCTGTTGATAAAATGTTTAATAAGGCTGATTCAGAGCAAAAGCAGCAATTAAATATGATAAGGAGAAATGCCAAAAGATTATTAAACCTTGTTAATCAGTTACTTGATTTTCGTAAAATGGAGGTACAGGAATTGAAATTGCATAGTAAACCTGGTGATATCGTCCGGTTTATCAAGGAGGTTGCCCTCTCATTTAAAGATATTGCCTCTGAAAAAGGTATAGGCTTTGTTTTTGACAGCGATATCGAAGCCCTGGTTACAAGTTTCGATTATGACAAAATAGAGAGGACGATATTTAACCTGTTATCCAACGCCTTTAAATTTACCCCAATGGGCGGTC
>CAWJTH010000062.1:0-3835 GCA_963845495.1 uncultured Chitinophagaceae bacterium | reverse complement strand
GCTAATATTAAGTAACTTGAGTTATAAACGATACTTTTACAGCAAGTTGCGAAAACTAAAAAGCAACTTTTAAAACAATGCTGAAAAGGTGATACAAATTTTATTAAGCGATGCCATTTAAAGTAGGCACCTTCAAAAAAGGTAACAACACCATTGGTTTACTAATCAATTATTAAGTATTTTTTTTTGACATGAGAAAGCTTAAATTAGAGATCCAACTTTCGTTGGATGGGTTTGCCACAGATATGGATAACCAAACAAACTGGTTGGTTTGGGATTGGGGATCTACCTGGAGCTGGGATAAAGAGCTCCAAGATTTTCATATTAAGCTCCATACTTCTTCAGACACTATTATAATGGGGAAGAATATGGCAAACAGCGGTTTTCTTTTCCATTGGCAAATGGTGGCTAGAAATGTAAAAAGCCCACAACACATATTTGCCAAGGCAATTGTTGATATGAACAAATTTGTTTTTTCGAAAAGAGTACATAATCCGCATTGGGATAAAATGCAAATGTTAAGCGGCGACCTGACCGAGGAAGTAAACAAATTAAAATCAAAAAAAGGAGCGGACATTCTTGTGTATGGTGGGGCCGCTTTTGTTAGTTCGTTAATAACAGAAGATTTGATAGATGAATATCAATTTCATTATTAACCCCACTATTGTTGGTAAAGGCAAATCGATTTTTAAAAAGGTTTCATCTAATAAAAACCTTCAATTGGTTAGTGCAAAAGCTTATAAATGTGGAGTGGTTTTGTTAACCTATAAAAAGTTAGAAAAGAATAAATAACAACTGTTGTAAACCACCGCAGCCGATGGTTGCCAGTTATGTGCTTAAAAAACAATTGGATCAATTACCCAGTTATTATCCAATTATTTATTACTGAAAAAGCCAAGCAAAATGCTTGGCTTTTTCAGTAATCATTGGGTGTTAAACAGTATAACTCATTTTTAAAACCTGTGGTGCTTCCACAAGTGAGGTTGAGATAACCTTGTTTGCGTTGTTTATCATGTTAATGTTGGTGCCGGTTCCCGCATTGATAACTACATTTTTTTGTGTGCTGGCAATGGCGCTGTCAAAAAACGTAGCGCCGTAATCTACCAATTGTGCTTGATTGCCGCCAACAGTAGGGGCTTCCACAATCCATTCTGCGCTGTTGCCAACCAAAGTAGTTCCTGAAGGTGCGGTAATTTGGAAAGATAAAGAAGTGGAGGTGCTAAGGTTTGTAAGGTAAATGGTAGCCGTTTTATTGCTGGTTACACAAATAAGGCAAGTCATGTAATCGCCGCTTGATACAGGTAAGTTGTTGATTTTTATTTCGTAATTAGGATACCATTCCCACCAAGCATACACCGATTTTTGGGTTGAGTTATTTTGAACCAATGCATCTTGGCTGGTACCAGCCTGTAAAACATCCGGAGAACCATAGCCATCAATGCCTACCCAAGCGGAAGAGTAATACCAAGAACCGGTTGGCAAGCCGGGCGGTTGGTTTGGGTCTGGCACTATCCAAGATCCTTCGATCCATTTAAATGAATCACCTGCTGGATTAAAAATAACCTCGCCCGACCAGTTGTGTGATGTAGCGGTTCCATCTTGCAATTGTTTAACTTTTTCGCTTGGCTTGTGTTGTTTGTGTTTGTTTTCTTCAAATTCAGGAACAATATGATTTAAGTCTCTTGAAAAAACTTTGTGCCATGCCTTATACAATTCCGGTTCCTTTTCTTCATCCGGTTTTGGAACAATACCGTGGCGCATTAAAGTTGTTTTCGATGCGGTTAGTGGGTCAAATCCTTCTGGTGGTGCTTCAAAAGTGCGTACGCTTAAATTACCGATGGTAACTTCTTTTGGATCGTTTTTCATATTAGAAATCGTTTTTGCCTACTCTTTGAATAAAGGATTTTCGGCTTCGTCCTTTATTCATGAATCGCAGAAAGAATGGCACGGCAAACACGAAGCGAAAAATATTTTTTCATCACCCATTAACATAGATGTAGGTGGAATGAACTTTTTGTGGGACAAAGGAGTTTATATAAAGTTTGATTAATGACTATCCGCTATTTGGAATTAGATAACTGTTAGAATATTAGCATGTGTGCTTTTTAAAGCCCAACGGGCTGGTATGTTGGTAAAGAAGCAGGAACAATAGCGAAACAGAGTGCCGGCGGCACGAAATGTTTACGGTTCACATGTCGCCCCGCTGGGGCTTGGGTGCGTCATCGTAACGGATTTTACCAACATTTCGTACCGCTGGCACTTTATTCCAAATAGCGGATAGCCATGGTTTGATTTAAAAGATGTTTAACTAAATAAAAATTATAACTATGATAACATTAATTGATAAACAAACCGCTTTAGTATTGATTGATTTACAAAAAGGGATTGTTGGTATGAACGGTGCACACGATTCAAAAGGTGTGGTGGCAAATGCTGCCAAGCTAGTGGAAGCCTTTAGAAAAGCAAACCTATCTATTGTGGCCGTGCATGTTAATCCCATTGGCTCACCAGCTTCAAAAGTGCGGGTTGAAAAAAGTATGTTGCCCAAAGATGATGCAGGGCAAAAAGAAGTATTAGCAAAAATGGAAGCTGGTGGTTTTTTTACCATTGTGCCCGAGCTAGGGATAAAAGAAAACGATTTGGTGATTTTAAAAAGCACGTGGAATGCATTCCATGCTACTAACTTGCTTACTTTATTACAAGAAAGAAACATTACGGGCATTGTGTTGGCCGGCATTTCAACCAGCATAGGTGTTGAAAGCACCGCCCGTACTGCAAACGAAAATGGCTACAATATTACGTTTGCAGAGGATGCCATGACCGACATGGTGCTGGAAGCGCATGAAAACAGCATTAAAAATATTTTTCCTAGAATAGGTGAAATTGGAACCACAGAAGAAATAATTGCCAAGTTGGGTGTTGGCGGTTAAAATGAAATTTTAATTCTTTTCGTAAACCGACGATTTAATAAACTTAAAATAATGCCATGTTTCAAATACAACATGGTATTTTTTTTGAAAGAAAATATCCATGTTTATTAATTCCGAAGCTTCGATATTACAAACAATTTTAAAGAAAAAATACATGATGCGCAACATTGCTTTTTGCCATAATTTGCTTTTATTTTTATCATAAATAAAATCTACTTGCAACCATTTGCCATTTGTTTTAAGCAAGGCATCTAATTTATTAAATACCATTTCGGCTTTGTTAAACAAAAAATTATCAAATAAAAATGGGGTAAGAATAATATCATATTTGTTTGATCCATTAAATTTTTCTACTGGTGTATTAATAAAATTTACTTGGTTGTTTTTATATTTTCTTTTTTGTGAAAGTGAAATCATTTGTGCTGATATTTCAACATAATCAATTAGCAAACCACTTGGGTGGCGGTTGGTTAATTCTTCCAAAATCCAGCCGGTGCCGCCGCCAACAATTAATATGCAGCTATAAGCTGGAACATAGGCTAGCAAAGAGACCTGGGCTTTTACTTGCGATTTTTGAAATACCAAACGACTTAAAAAATCGTAATGTTTCGCTAGGATATCGTAATTAACTTTAGCCATCTTTTAAAGATACAAAATGTTGAATATGAATTATTCTTTTCAATATACCAATGAACAATAACAACTCCATTTTGTTTTTTTGAAATGTTTGGTATTGGCGGCGCTTTTGATGAACATCGCGAAGCGAAGTACACAAAATATTTTATTTTTTTAAGAAAAAGTAAAACGCAATGGCCCGATGCTTACTATTTAAAATTAATTAATAGATAAAACAAATATAATGGAATATAGACAATTAGGACATGCAGGTTTACGGGTGCCGGTTT
>CAWJTH010000061.1:0-14594 GCA_963845495.1 uncultured Chitinophagaceae bacterium | reverse complement strand
CTCTATGTACGTCTCTTCCCGCCGACGTATTGCTCATCGTCGAAGCCGCCGCTGCAGGCGGCGTGGTCGCGGTCGACGGCCGGATGGTGGACGAGCCGCTGCTGCGGCAGCACGTCGTGCTCGCCGCCGCGGCTGAGCCATCGGGTCGCTGCCCGGGCGGCGGCCCGCTCGGCGGCGGGGCGCTCCTCGGACCAGTGCCCAGACCGGCGGCGGGGCACGTGCTGGGCCGCGCGCATGGACGCCCGCCGCCCGTCCGTCATAAGGCCGCTTCATAATGGAGCGGCCTTTTTATTAGATTGTTTTTAAATCCATGTTTTATCAGTGTGCCGTTATTCCGCTGGTTGTGCCGCTGGAAATTTTGACATATCCATATAAAAAACTTCCCAAGTATGTCCGTCAAAATCTTCGATGGTTCGCTGTTGCATAAAACCATAATCTCGCATTTCATGAGGTTCTGTGCCGCCTGCTTTTAGTCCATTTGTTACCATATTATTTACTTCGTCAACACTATCAACCGATAAAGAAAAAAGCCCAGCTAATGTTGATTTTGTGTCAGCAATGGGTTTGGTTGCAAAGCTTGCAAACTTTTCATGCGTCAAAATCATTACATAAATACTTTCACTCCAAACCATACATTTCCCAGCGTCGTCCGAAAATTGGGGATTGTTCGTAAAGCCTAATGCAGTATAAAAGTCCAACGATTTTTGTAAGTCATTTACTGCTAAATTGATGAAAATTTGTTTTGCCATTTTTTAATATTAGGGTTATCAAAGTAGAACAAGCATAGGCACTAAAATGAGTATTATGTTTGCAGGATAAAGATATATAATGCCAACATAATATATAGGCAATGCAAAATAGTTAGCGGCAAATATAGGCGAATTAATCCCGCAACCGTAATCCATAGGTATTCTGGCAGACCGGTCGCATAAACGTGTAATAGGTATCCTGAAAATCATTATGGGTATTGAGTATTATAATCATAAAAATACACTATCTAGTAGACCCTCGATAAGTCGGTTTTTATAATTTTTAGTATCGAGTTTTAATACTTTTGATTAAAACAATCGTTAAGACGTGCGTTTTAAACATGTTTTAGCAAGGAATTATTACCATTAGGAGAAAAAATAAAGATTTTAAATTACAAGCTTTTTGTCGATTTTAAAGTATCTGGTAATCCCAATCTACTTTTTCTACAATTGTTGGTTTTTCGCCGCCCGATGTTTAGTTTGGTAAACAATTTTTCGTAATCGATTTCAATGGTGTCTTCCAAAAGAATATGGGAAGTGAAAGCCAGCATAAATTCTATTGCTTAAAGTCTGTTTATTGCTTTAAAATCCAACAATTCCACATCTGGCGAAAAGTAGCCCTCCTTGATAGGCTCTTCTTTCGTCAAATCTGTACTCAGATACTTTTTGTTGCTATCGCAGAAAATGGTGACTACATTGTAATTATCCCCATGTTCGTTTTGCAATTGTAATGCCCCCAGGAAGTTTGCGCCCGATGAAATGCCAACCGCAAGCCCCAATTGTTTTGCCAGTTTTTGTGCCATCAAGATGGAATCGCCGTCAGATGCCTTGATTACGGTATCCAATCTGTCAAGCTGTACGATTGCGGGGATAAACTCATCCGAAATTCCCTGTATACGGTGCGACCCTACTTTATAACCTGTGGAAAGCGTCGGCGACTCGGCAGGTTCCAAAGGGTGTATCATTATATCCGGTTTTCTTTTTTTCAGATATTGGCCAACGCCCATAATGGTTCCCCCGGTGCCAACACCAGCCACAAAAGCGTCTGGCGTTATATCTTCCGATTGCAGCTGCATCCAGATTTCTTTGGCGGTTGTTTTTTCATGGGCCTCGGCATTGTACAAGTTCTCGAACTGTTTGGGCAAAAAGATATTCTCACCTGTTTGGGCAAGTTCTTCGCTCAAAGCAATGCTACCCAAAAATCCTCCTGCCGCTTTGCTGATGAGCACCACTTCCGCCCCTAGGCTTTTTATGATATCAATCCTTTCTTTACTGAGCCAGTCGGGCATTATTATCTTGACAGGGTGGCCAAGCGCCCTACCAATGGCGCTAAAGGAAATACCCGTATTGCCGCTGGTGGCTTCAATAATGCTGTCGCCTTTTTTTATCTGGCCAGATTGGTAAGCTTTTTCAAGGATGTACAACGCCATTCTATCTTTTATGCTCCCGGTAAGGTTGTAATGCTCGCATTTCACGAAAATTTTTCTTATGTTTTCCTTGTAGCGATATATAATCTCAAGCATCGGCGTGTTGCCGATCAGGTGCCAAAGATGGTCGAACTTGTTTTCGATACTGGTTGGTAAAAAGGCTGCTCCTTTTTCTGTACTGCCGCTAAAGCTGGTTATTTTCATGCTATCTCTTTGATGTTTTAATGTTGATTACTTATAAACTATGAACTACCGGCTTGTCTTTCAACCCAATCGGGTAAATGGGGATTTCTACGATTGCATTTTCGTTTATCAACAAATCCAAAGCATTTTTTAATGCCGATATTATTTTTTCCAGATCTACCGTTTTGCAAGTGCCGACGCTTATCCTGTACCAGGTGTTGTTCTTAGATGCCCCAAACGCAAAAAAAGGTATCAGTGCTATCTTGGCTTCCCTTAATATAAAATCGGTTATCTGTCGGGCATCCGAAAGTATTTTTCCTTTTTTTTCTTTAAGGTTTATGATATCCAATTTGATAGACAAGAAAACAGCGGCTTCTGGCGCAATCGCATCAACAGGATAACCATCTATTTTCAACTGATGGATACCATTATACAAATGTTGTAACCTTGAATGGAGCCCATTCCTAAAATGCGTCAAGAAAAGCTTTGATGGCATCGGTCTGGGCAAAATAAGTTGCCAACCCTTTTTGCTCGGGCATCGGTGCCCATGCACCCACATGTGTGGTAATGGCTTTCATCTTGTCAATCAATCCTTTAGGGGCCATGCACCAGCCAACCCTAACACCGGTCGCGGCAAAAGACTTACTAATAGCGTCAACCGTAACGGTAAAATCACGCATTCCCGTATGTACTTCAACCGGATTGTAATGTTTTGCATCCCCGTACACCAATTGCGAATACATCTGGTCGAACAATACATAAAGTTTTTTTTCTTCTGGCTCACGCCTATTGTTTTCGTTTACCACCAGCTCACATATCCTAGCCAATTCATTTTTTGTGAAGATAGTCCCCGTTGGGTTTTGCGGCGAACAAAGTGCCAATAATGTAGCTGTTTTGATATGCGGAGTTATTTCCTCGGCAGTTGGCATAAAGTTGTTGGCCGCTTTTGTTTCGATTTCTATATGTTTCCCACCCACGAACTGTGCATAATAATGGTTGTTCCAACAAGGTACAGGGTAAATAATTTCGTCGCCCACATCGCAAAGCGCAAGAAACAAGGCATAAATCAATGGCCTGCCACCTGATGCAACCAATATTTCGCTTTCGTCATAATTTAATCCCTGAAAGCTTTTGATATATTCTTTTATAGCGATGCGCAAATCAAGATTACCATCTGCCGAAGGATAAGTCGTCAGCCCATCCCGATAGGCCTGGACGATAGCATCTTCCAATTGCTTAGGGATCGGAAAAATACATGGGTCAAAATCGCCGATGGTCAGGTTATAAATGGCATCACCAGATCGTACCATCGTTTTGATCTGTTCACTGAACTTTAATATGCTAGACGGCGCCAAACTAGCTGAAAGCTTGGATAATTTCATTTTTTATATGCAGATAAATGAGACAAAATCAGATAAACAAATACTCCAATCAATCGTTTGGTTGATAACAATTGTTGCTAGGGCTGAATAGAAATACTAATCAAGCTATCTATTATCCAGTTAAATGGATGCACAAGACCTTGGCAACATCATTAAAATGTACTGATTTCAGGCAACCAAAGTAAAATTGGGAAATCAAACAACAGTATGGTCAGTGGCCAGCGCAATCATCAATAGAACATAATTGATGCGCCTGTCGTTAAATATTTTATTTGGATAATCCGGCCTCATTTGTATTTTGCAATATTAAGATAAATTCAGGAATGTAAGTGTAGAAACAGAACGATGAAACGCACCGTTTGTAACACAGTTATTTGCCATTGTATTTGGCTTTTACCCTATCGAGATGCGCTATGAATTTTTTGATATCGGGGTCATAACCATAGCCGTCTTCCACCATTTTCTTCTCGTTCCCATCCACAAAGAAATAATAGGGCTGCGTGTTGGCACCAAAGCGTTTCACCTGCATATCGGCGTTCTTGTCGCCCAGTGTCTCCACTTGTTTGTTCAGTTCCTTCGAGAAATATTGTTCGCTCTCGGGCAGGTCTATCTGCGTAACGTCCACATAAAGCGATACGATCACAAAATCTTCCTTCAATCGTTTCATCACCCCCGGATCGCTCCACACCTGCCCTTCCATCTTGCGGCAGTTCACGCAGTTGATGCCTGTAAAATCGAGCATCAGCGGTTTTTTCACTTTCCTTGCCACTGCCAATGCTTCATCGTAATCAAAATAAGTCACCATGCCATATTTTGTAACCACTTCCGGTTCGTACATGCGCATCCGGTCGTAATATTTTTGCGGCTTGACCAAAATACTTTCTGCTGAAGAAATTGAATCCGGGACGGTGTTTGATGTATATGATGAAGTAAAATCCTGCGTGCCCATTGGCGGCACAAATGCAGAGATGCCTTTTAAAGGCGCACCCCAAAGTCCTGGAATCATGTAAACTGCAAAAACAAACGCAATCATTGACAAAAGAAGCCTTGTTACACTTAGATGAGGGATGCCATAATCGTTTTTGGGCAAATCATCGTCATGGCTGAACTTTATTTTGCCCAACAAATAGATACCGAGCATAATAAAAACAACTACCCAAAGACTGATAAAGATTTCCCTGTCCAATATACGCCAACCCTTTGCCAGGTCTGCGTTTGACAAGAATTTCAGGGCCAGCGCCAGTTCCAGAAAACCAAGCGTCACTTTTACGGAATTGAGCCAGCCGCCAGCTTTGCCCAACACGTTCAGTTTGCTCGGGAAAAAAGCGAACAATGCAAACGGCAATGCCAGTGCCAGGCTGAAACCGAACATGCCGACCAAGGGCCCGAAATAGTTGCCTTTTGAGGCAAGCACCAACAGGTTGCCGATAATCGGTCCCGTGCAGGAAAAAGACACCAATGCCAACGTAAGGGCCATAAAGAATATACCCCAAAAGCTACTTGTGTTTGCCTTGGAATCCGATTTATTTGTCCATGATGAGGGAAGTGCAATCTCGAAAGCTCCCAAGAATGAAATGCCGAATAGTATGAAGAGCGCAAAAAATATCAGGTTCGCGATCCAATTAGTGGCCAAGTTGTTAAGTGCAGCCGGGCCAAAAATAACCGTGACCAAAAAGCCGAGCAGCGTAAAGATGATGATGATGGAAAGTGCATAATAGATGGCATTCTTTATCCCCTCGGCCCTTGTTTTGCTGCGTTTGGTAAAAAAGCTTACCGTTACCGGGATCATGGAATAAACACATGGTGTCAGCAACGCCAACAATCCACCGCCAAAAGCGGCCAGGAATATCCACCACAACGAGCGGTTGGCCGTAAGCCCGGCTTCCTGTTCTGCGCTTTTTTCTGGGATGATGAGGAATTTTATTTTCCGTTCCCCCGTTAAAAATTCGTCGCCTTTTTTGTAACTGAAACTGATAATGCCCTTCACCAACAAACTATCGGCTACGGGTAATTTTAATTTCTGTTGCCATTCGATACTATCCTTTGCGTAATGCTCGTCTGCGCCAAGCGAACTGTCCCTTTCCGTTACCACTTTCCCGGTCTCGGTCAAACTGTCGACCAGGTATCTCGACATGGCACTATCAAATTTGATGGCCGAGAACAACAGGTCATCGCCACTTTTTTGAGTGGTGAAAAGTTTTACGCCGGGTTCAACGTTCGCTTTGATGATAAGTATCGTTCCGCCATCTTTTGTGTGCTGCTGGCTATAACGTACGTGCACGGGTATGCTGTCCTGCGCCATTGTCCTTGAAAAAGCCGAAAAGAGGAAGGTGCAGATGGCAAAACCTAAAAGTTTTTTCATCTTAAATTTTATTGGGGTTTAGTTGATGGCCACCGTGAATTTCTGGGTGGACGGCGGCAAACATTCATGGTCGTTGCATACCATAAAATCCACGCTCCCGGTTAGGTTGGTCTTGACCGGTGCCTTTAGTTTGATGAACTGAACAATATCGAGCTTGTTGGAATATTGTTTCACGTCCACCCCAAAAAGTGGCTCGTTGTGCTGTTCCAGTTTGCCTACTTCTTTTGCTGCGCCCGTGATGGTCACCAATGGATTTTTTCCAAAAGTAACACTGGTCGGCACGGGGCCACCGGCCGGGGTTGTCTGCGAATAAATATGCCAACCGTTATCGATGGTGGCTTTTAGATGTACTTCATACGACGTTGGGCTTAACTTTTTGGCACTGAATGCCCAATGTACGGGCGTCTGGATCTGGGCATTTACAAAGTGGCCGGTAGCGAAAATGATGATTGAAAGGAAAGATTTCTTCACGGTTATTCAATTGGTTGGTTAATAAAGATGATCGGGGGGTCTTATCCGCCTACCCTGCTGCTATAAACGTAGGCAAGGCTAAACCAATATCCCGCTAATCCGGTTACTCATCATGATTTACTTGCCAAGTCGATCATGGCAGCAACTTCTTGCACGGCGGCATCGTTTCCACCCGAAAACCCGGTAAGCCTAAAACGGATATTACCGTTTTTATCAATTACAAATTTGGTTGGGATGCCAGTAATACCGTAACTATCAACCACTTTATTTACGCCAGTTTCAGGGTCTTTCGTATCCATCAAAACTTTAAAATTGTAGTGGTTATCGTCAACATATTTTTTTGCAGCAGCTGATGGATTTTCGGCGCTTTCGCCACGCTCCCAGGTATGTATGAAAAGGAATTTTACGTTCGGGTCATCTTTATATTTATTCTGCGCCATTTGCATAGCCGGGAACGATGCCTTGCACGGACCGCACCAGGTAGCCCAGAAATCCAAAACCACAACCTTTCCTTTGTAATCGGCCAGCGAAACCGTATTGCCATCCACGTCTTTTAATGTAAATCCCTTGGCCGGAATGTTGATCATTTGGCGGGGCAATTCCTTTATAATTTTATCGGCCATTTGCTTGTTGGCAGTTGCTAGATATTCGTCGTAACCTTTATCGGAACCATGTTTTTTCACATACAAACCTTTCAGTTTGACCAACATCTCGGCGTTTGTTTGACCGGTTTTTACCAGTTCATCTATTTTATCAAACGCCTCTTTGTTTCTACCCAACGCAACCAATATTTGCGCATAATTGGTATTTACATAAACCTTTGGTTCTTTATTCGCTTTATAGGCAGTTTCCACGTAAGGCAATGCCTCTTTATATTTCTTTTGTTTATATAAAATCTGGGCGATGGAATTATTGTAACCGCCATAACCCATCGATGCAAATTCAGCGCCTTCTTCGTTTTTTAAAGTTGTTCTGTACAGCAATGAATTAGCTGCCGCCTTTTTGTATAGCATTAACGCTTCATTTAAATAGGCATCATTTTTCATCAATTGCATCGCTGTTCCGCCGTAACCCTCACCTTTCCATGGCCCTGTTAAAAAGCGATTAGAATATTCCAAAGCCTTTTTTAAATTGTTTTCTTTGGCATAAGTTGCAGCCACATCATTTAATGCATAGTCATTTAAAATGGTGTTTCTTTTATATTTATCCAACGGAAACTTTGCAATCCAATTTAAATATGCTTTTTCTTTATTGGCACCACCTTCGGTTTTATAGATAGCTTGTAATTCATCGGCCCTTGCAATATCACCGAGTGGGAATTTAATTTTTGCGGCTGTGGTAATTGAATCAGATGTTTTAATTTTTTTTAATTGATAAAAATAATTCCTCGCCAAGGAATAGTTCTTCTCATCGTTTGTATTTAACGAATCGTACAAAGTTTTAATCAACAAATCTCTTTTATTATCATCGCCTGAATTTAAAAGGATATTATAATTGGTTTGCGCAAATAGTTTTTTGCTGGCTGGATAGGCTTGAAACTCTTGCCCAATCAGTGCTTCAGCTTCACTGATATTTTTAAATGTACCAGCATTTGGATTATCATAAACAAATAATGTAGCAATAAAAGCTTTGCTTCCAATTATAGGCATATTGTTTTTATAAATAAAATAAGGGTGACCTTTCCCATTATTATTATCGACCAAATCACCTTTTTTCAATGATATAAAAAATGCTTTTGCATTTGCTGGAATCATTAATTCGCTTTTCCAAATACCATTGATTTTTTTTGGGGTCAATGTTGTTTTAGAAACATTTTTATCAGGATCCACAAAATAATAAAGCATCATGGAAATAGAATCTATTCCATCCAAAGCTGTTCCTTTTGGGTTATAGTTTAATTCGTATTTATTGCCAGCTTCGGGAAAGCCGGTTGAAATAGTTAAAGCTGAATTGCTTTGCGCCATTGCTAATTGGGAAACAAATAAACTAGCTACAATTAATAATCTCGAATAGGTTTTCATTTTTAATTTTTTTTATTTTTTTATAACGGACCGCTCAATTCATTAATTCTTCCAACTTTTTTTGCAATGCTTCTTCCCTTAAATTCTTGGCAACTATTTTACCGTTCCTGTCAACCAAAAAATTCGTTGGCACCACTTTAATACCATATTCTTTTATAATACCGCTTTCCCAACCTTTCAAATCACTTACATGTTGCCAAGTTAAACCATCTTTTTGTATGGCTTTTTCCCAAGCGTCTTTTTTGGTGTCTAACGAAACGCCGACAATGTCAAAACCTCTGTCATGGTATTTTTTATAGGCGACAACTACGTTTGGGTTTTCTTTTCTGCAGGGGCCGCACCAACTTGCCCAAAAATCGACCAATACATATTTGCCACGCAGACTTGAGAGCCTTACTATTTTACCAGCAGTATCTGTCAAACTAAATTCAGGCGTTGCGCCAATGCCCGTAATGGCAGCAACGCGGTCGTATTCAATTATCTTTTTGCCATAAAAAGTTTTCCTGCCATCCTCTCCTACCAAAGCAAACGTTTTGGCTTCCATTTCTGGGTTTGGATAGTTGATAAACCGATCTATAATAATAAAAGGCGCAACTGGGGATTGTGGATATTTCTTTATAAAAGTCGTTACTGCCGCGGCAGTTTGGTCGTTCAACGATTTCATCCCATCATCAAAAATTTTTCTTTCTTCAACTGATTCTTTTACTTTTCCATGCTGCGAAACGGAATCCAAACGGCGGTACATCGGCCCTGCCTGCGCCGCAATTTTACTCCAGCTTTTGCTCCATTCTTCCCATTGCCCAGTTAATTTACTGCCGATTATTTCAGCTTTATACATCGAATCTTTAAAGGCATGAACCGTGATTGTACCAGATTCAACAAATATGCCTTTGCCACCATTTTGCCCAGCTATTTTCAGAATATAAAATAGCGGCTGTCTAATTTTTCCTTTAAACCTAAAAACACCATTTTTAACAATGGTCGAATCTGTAATTCCGCCTTCTACATCTTGGCAGGACAAATAGATTTTCCCTTCTTTCAATCCTTCAATTTCCCCCTGAATCAAGTAATCCTTTTTAACAATCGCTTTTTGCGCCGTAGCGATTAAAACGATTGCGGCCAGCAATAAAGTCCCTGTAATTTTTTTGATGTTCAACATGTTTTAAATTAAAGATTAAAAATTAAAATAAGGGGAAATTAAATTGGCCTAATTCCCCCTATTGTTATTTATCAATAGCCAGCATTCTGGGTTAGGTTACTATTTGCTTGAATCTGTGTTAATGGTATCGGCATCAAAACCGATGTGGCTTTCCAAGTTGTTGGTTTAAGCGGCGCAATGATTGTATTTGCTTGCCCAGTGCGTTTTAAATCGAACCAACGGTGGCTCATTTCACCAAACAATTCCACTTTTCTTTCTTGCGCAACGGCGGCCAGTAAACCTGCCTGTGTAGTTGCAGTTGTGTTCGCTAAACCTGCGCGGGTACGAATGATATTGATATCGGCCTGTGCGCCAGCTATATTGCCTTGTTGCGCCCTTGCTTCGGCACGGATCAGATATTGTTCGGCCAAACGTAAAATCACATCGTATTCGTTTCCTGCGGTTGCGGTTACCAATTTATACTTTCTTATCTTGTAATATTTGGCGCTATTTACGGTAACCGAATCAACCCAATCCCTTTTGCGGTTATCACCATTTTCAAAAGAATTAACAATTGCGGGGTTCAACACATAAGTTGGAATTGCGGTTGCGCTGCTGGTCCTATAAGTTCCACCAAATTGTGAGAAACCGTACAAAGTTGCAAATTGTAGGATCACTTCTGGACTGGTATTTACAAATGCTAAACTGTCCAAGGGAAGTGAATAACTTACATCTGTCGCACCGATTACTTTGGTTGCTTCTGCTTCTGCATTTACATAATCTTTGGTGTACAAATAAGTACGGGCCAGCATTGCGGCGGCTGCATATTTATTGGCACGTGCCCTTAAAGTACTAACATAAGCGCCAGACAATGCTGTTTCTGCGTCTTTTAAATCAGTGATTATTTGTGCATAAACGGTAGCCGTATCGCTCCTGGGCAAATAGGCATTATTTATTTGCACATCACTAGTTGTAAGTGGAACCGGCCCAAAATAGTTGACCAAATTGAAAAGGAAATATGCCCTAAAAAATTTTGCTTCGCCTATCAATTGCGTTTTCGTTGCCGTGGTCATTCCGGTAGAAGCATTTATACCAGCGATGGATTGATTCGCTTCACTAATTACATTATAAGGATAATTCCATAGAAAATTCAACAGCGAACTATTAGCCACAGTAACAGAAGATGCCGCAAATTCGGTAAGGTCGCCAGTACCGGTATATTGTAAATCATCAGCAGATAAGCTACCACAGTAATTAAAATAAGCAATGCTGTTTGTAGTAATATAGTAGGAATACAAAGCCAGTACGGCGCTGGTGGCAGATGCATCGGTTGAATAGGTAGCCGTTGGCGACAACTGGCTTGGCGCTACCGGAATTTCAACATACTTGTTACAAGAAAACAATGAAGAGGCCATTACCAAAAGCAATCCCCATTTTATAAGAATTAATTTCATTTGAATATTTTTATTGGTTCTTTCTAAGGTTATTTATTAAAATGTTGCATTCAAGCCAAATACGACAGTGCGCAATTGTGGCATGGCAATATATTGGCCCGTACCCAAACCGCTACCCGTACCTGGAACCGTTGTTTCTGGGTCATAGGTATTTTTTTGTTTGGCCGAAGTGAAAATGTTTTGTCCTTGCGCAAATACAGATACAGCCGACATTTTCATTTTTTTAGCTAATGTTTTGGAGAAACTGTAATTCAAGCTAAGCGTTTTAAGCTTTAGGAAAGACGCATCGCCCCAATTATAATCAGACGCTGACATGAAAGAATATACAGCCGGGAAATTGACGTTAGCCATTGGATATTTTGCTACGTCTCCCGCTTTTGTCCACCTGTTCAAGGCATCTGTGGTTTGATTGGTGTATGTATAGCCGAATGGACTGCTTGATAAGGCATTATTGATAAAACCATTGCGGTGGTTATATTGAAAAGCAAAATCAAGCGTAAAGTTCTTATAAGTCAATGTATTGATCAAACCACCATAATAGGGATGGCCATAATTAACCGGTTTGCGATCGTTAGCAAACGTAATAACGCCATCCTTATTCAAATCTTCGATAGTTGGCAATCCTGTGGATGGGTCAACACCAGTATAATGGTATGCGAAACGAATGTCTGTAGGTTGCCCAATAACATAGGTACTGGCATAACTTGAAGTGGCCAACCCTGGGAATGAAATCAATTTATTCCTATTGATGGTAAGATTGATAGACGTTGACCACCTGAAATTTTTCGTAGAAACATTTACCGTATTTAACTCAAATTCATACCCTTGGTTTTGCACCACTGCTGGAAAATTACCGGTATACCCAGTTGTACCAGATTGGCCTGGAAGCGTAATATACCTTAAGGAATTAGATGAACGGTTCCTGTAAAAATCGGCTTTTAACAAAATGCGGTCGTGGAGAAAACCTAATTCGACAGCCAGATCCAATTTTTTTGTTGTTTCCCATTGCAAATCAGGATTGGCCAGATTTGAAACAGTATAAGTGCTGTTTCCCTGATAAGCATAATTTGTACCTGTGGTTGAATACAAAGTTGTGTACAAATAATCTGGGATCTGGTCGTTACCCGTCAGACCATAACTACCTCGTATTTTACCAAAGCTCAAGAAATTAAGGTTACTGGCAAATTTTTCCTTGGTAAAAACCCAGGCCGCACCAACCGCACCAAAGTTACCAAAGCGGTTGCCCGGACCAAAACGGGAAGATCCGTCACGCCTTGCAGTAGCATCAATTATGTATTTATCGGCCCAATTGTAATTGATACGGCCAAAAAAGGCGGTGTATTTGTATAGTGAATAATTATTGTACGAAACGGTGATGGAACTTGCACCCAGCAATGAATTGATCAGGGCCTCATTAGAATAACCGACACCGCTTATATAAATGCCGGTTGCTTTGGTCTGTTGAAATGTTGTACCTACCAAAAGGTCAAGCCTGCCTTGGCCAATCGTTTTATTGTAGGTAACCTGTGGCTCAACAATATAGTTATCATTGTTGTTGTCGGCAACAGTCAACCTGCTTGTTGTTGTTCCGGCTGGGTTTTGCGAACTAGCTGGATTGGTAGTAGTTTGCTGCAACCTGGTTGAGCTGTAGCCCAAGTTGGCCTTTACTGCCAAGCCCGGTAATATTTTATAACTTACATCTATATTGGAAATAAAATTTGTGGTTGTACCAGCATAGTCTTTTTTGAAATAAGAAAGCGGACTGGTTGACGTCCAATTAACACTGCCATTTGCGTTGTACAAAGGATAATTTGGTGCAAGGTTGTAAATGCCGGTAAGGTCAACCGTTGGCAAATTGTTTTTCATGTAGGCATAATTGGCCGATAGGTTGATATTGAATTTCCTGTCGATGCTGGTATGGCCAGCATTTAAACGGTTTGAAAAGTTGGTATTATTATAATTTCCCTGATAAACGGTCCCTTCTTTTCTATAAGTTGAACTGAACAAAAACGAGTTTTGCGCATCTCCAGAAGAAATAGAAGCTGTTGCGTTGGTTGTATTTGCCGTTCCACCAATGGCGTAACGTTGCCAATCTGTATAAGCGTTTTGATCCCATGTGGTGAGGTCTAATGCATTACTTGCGGTTGGTGTTATACCTGCGTTGGCAAACGCTTCTTTGCGCATGGTCAAATATTGTTGGGTATTCATCATATCTAAAAAGTGCGATACTTTACCTGTTCCCTGATCAAATTTCACGTTGAACATGGTTCCTTTTTTGGAACCTTTTTTTGTGGTGATCAGCACCACACCATTTGCGCCCCTTGAACCATAGATGGCGGTCGCATCTGCGTCTTTCAACACATCAATCCGTTCAATATCGTCTGGGTTTATCATCGCAAACGGACTGAGACCGCCATTTGCACCGCTTACACCGTAAGAATTTAGATTATCACTTGCCGGTTGGCCACCATTGAACAAGGTAAAGGGGACGCCATCAATTACGTACAACGGAAGAAAACCTGCGGAGGAAATACCAGTGCCCGCTCCACGTATATTTACCCGAACGGCACCGCCCGGTAAACCATTGTCCTGCGTGATCTGCATACCCGCGATACGGCCTTGCAAAGCAGTTAATGGATTCGTAACAGTTTGTTTATCGATGTCAGCAGCAGTTATGGAACTAATGGATGCCGTGCTTTTACGCTGGGTGGTTGTGCCATAACCAATTACTTTGATTTCATCCAATTGGGCAACTTCATAAGGCGCCTGTACCATTGTAATATTGATCATGTCGCGGCTATTCCTTAAAATGGTTTGTGGTTGATATCCTACATATGAATAAACCAATTTTGCCGATTTTAATGCCGGATTGTCGCTCGGTATTGTCAACACGTAATCGCCGTTTGAATTACTCATTGTTCCGAAAGGCGTACCTGGCACGACCACAGAAACCGATTGTACAGGCTTCCCGTTTTCATCGACAATCTTTCCTTTAATAATGGTTGCCGCTGCATTTTGACCGGCGACTTGTTGTTGCTTTTTCTCCCGAATAGTAATGTACTTATCTACAATTTCATACGCCAAGGGTTGGTTGGCAACACAGATAGCCATCGTCTTATCGATGCTTGCATTTTTCACTTCGACCGTTACCGAACTAGCGGCAGCCAACACGTTTTTACTGTAGACGAAACTATAACCTGTTTGTTTTTTGATTTCCGCAAATACTTTTTCCAGCGGAACATTTTTTACAGAAAGCGTTACTGTTTGCGAAATGGCAGCTTTGCCAAAAAGCACTAACAGGAACAAGAGCAGAACACTTTGTTTTTTCATGAACATTGTTTTGGTTTTTAATTGGAACACCTTGGATTTAAAAATTAGCAGTATAAAATGAAATGAATTATAGCAAT
>CAWJTH010000060.1:0-13434 GCA_963845495.1 uncultured Chitinophagaceae bacterium | reverse complement strand
TATGCCCTCTACTTGGTCGGTTGCGTATTACTCCGCCGGTATCGATAATTACTACACTTTTACCGAATACATCAACAATGTAAAATTTACCAAATTCACTTTTGTATTCGACGACCGTTTGTCTGATGGTCGATATATTAGCCAGCAATTATTTACCGATAGTTCCTACATCAACGTTGGCGATAGTGTTGCGTTGCAAATGAATTGTGTTGATAAAAACGTGTACAATTATTTCAATACGTTACAATCAGCCATTAGCGGCAATAGCTTCCAGTCTGCTAGTCCATCCAATCCTGTCAGCAATATTTCAAACGGAGCGCTGGGCTATTTCAGCGCCAGTACGGTTAGCACAAAAAAGAAGAAGGTGAATTAATTAGGCGTTAGATTAATCGGTAGAAAAATACATCATTTTATTGTAAAGAAAAAATACATGTGTAAAGTTTAGTTTTTCTTTTATCAGGTTCGAGACCGCCTATTGATTTGCAGCCCCTTGTTCTTTTGTCAGCCAGCCTGTCGCCAAACCTGCTGTTGGCTGTTTTATTGTTTTTTTCTATGCACTCATGTACGGAAAGCTACTCAGTTTTAGACCAGATCTGCCAAATAGATTTGATCCCCAAGATGATTGATTATCAGCATTTAATAGGGTCGTTGAATCTTTGCGCAAATTAACAAACCTTACAAGTGCGGCTAAATAATTTTGCCAAAATAAAAATCGCACGATTCCTAACTTCATGGGACAAGGCCGGTAAAACAGGTTAAAAATAGGTAAGGTAAAGAGGACGGCCGCGTTTTAATAGGCTAAAAAATAGACCACATAAAAACCGATTAATGTATGTAAATATTAAATTCATATATTTTAATTTAATCGGCCATCGCGGTTTATCAAACTATCAAAAAGTATCAGTAGTTGTGTTTTTTAAATAACTGGCTGATCTATCACCACAATTGAATATCAGGTCCAGTATTGAAACCCCGTGTTCAAAAGGTGGATTTAATTGTGGATATTCTGGGTAGCCTCCATAATCAGCATATTCGATGTTTATTCCCTTTTCAAAAAAAAGATTTTCTTCCAAATAGTTCTTTGAATTTGGACCGGTGATATAGGTTTTGCAGCCTAGCTGCAAACAAATGTCTACCAATTTTTCGGTTGCATTGCCTTTTGCTTCAAATTTATTGACGTCAACAAATGGTGTATTGATTTTTAAAAATTTACAAATAGCCTTTAAAAAATGCTGGTTGATGGCAGAAAGATTTTCATCTTCGATGGTAGTATAAAGTTCCTTTACCCAACCAGTCATTTCTTTATAGCAATTGGCCTTAGCATAATTTTCGTGCAGTTGTCGCAAATGTTTTTCTTTCCAATCAGTTGTAGCTGGATAAGTTTCGTTGATTTTTTTTAATAAACAGTCTTTTGCCATTATGGGAATGGTAATCCATTTTAGGCCCGATTTTGTTTTGATGATATTTCTGTTACGCCAATCCTGCCTGGTATATTGCACGTTGTCGTACACAATAAAAATATCGGCTTTTGCGATGTTGTCAAAATAACCTTTCCAAGGTATATAATTGCTTTGTATTATTAATACCTTCACAATGTTTTTTGCGCAAAAATAAGGGAAGAAGAACCTTTTGAATTAGCTTGCCATGCTGATAAGTAAGCCGTAACCATTTAATAATTTATTTTTGAATGACCAGTGTTGTTCTTAAAATAAATGAAAATATGTTTTTGTAAATAGCAGTAATGCGCCCATTGCATTTGGTGTGAAAGGCAAAACAATTTTTGGTAGCGACGTGGTAAAGGTCGGAGCGAAGCGGCCTTACTAAATGTTGATTGACACGGTCTAGTGTTTTGATTATTTGGAAAATATACTTTTTTTGGTGTATTTTTGGCAGATGTTAAGTTTTGACAAACCTTACCTAACTGGCAAGGAAACGGTGTATATTGCTGATGCAATTGCCCGTAATAATTTTTCTGGAGATGGTTTTTACACCCAAAAATGCCAACAATTTTTTGAAGAAAAATACAACTTTAAAAAGGTTTTGCTTACAGGCAGCGGAACAGATGCACTGGACATGGCAGCCATTTTGTGCGATATAAAAAATGGGGATGAAGTTATAGTTCCTTCTTATACATTCGTTTCTACTGTTAATCCCTTTGTAATGCAAGGGGCAACTATTTTATATGCAGATGTCCAATCCACGCATCCGTGCTTAGATCATAATGAAGTGGCAAAATTGATTGGCCCTAAAACAAAAGTAATCGTAATTACACATTATGCCGGAGTAGCCTGTGATATGGATGCTTTCGTGCAATTGGCAAACAAACACAAGCTTATTTTAGTTGAAGATGCAGCCCAATCATTAGAAGCCACTTACAAAGGCAAACCTTTGGGCAGCTTTGGCCAGTTGTCTATTTTTTCTTTTCATGAAAAAAAAAATATTAGTTGCGGTGAAGGCGGCATGTTGGTAATAAACAACCCAGAATTGATTCAGCGGGCAGAAATTATTAGGCAAAAAGGCACAAACAGAACCCAATTTTTTAGGGGCGAAGTGCATAAATATGAATGGCTTGACATAGGCTCTTCATTTCATCTTCCTGAACTTATTTCATCATTTTTATTTGCTCAAATCGAGAGCCTAGACGACATCCAACAAAAACGGATATCTATTTGGCAAAAATATTTTAATGGCCTTAAATGTATGGCCAATGAAGGTTTCTTGCAACTTCCTCATATTCCCGATTACGCATCCAACAACGGCCATATTTTTTATTTGTGGTGCCGATCGTACCAAGAGCGTGAGGCATTGCGTAAATATTTATATGATTCGGGTATTAATGCCTTGTTCCATTTTGTTCCATTGCATACCAGCCCTTTCAGTTTAAAGCATATCAATTCAAATCCGCCTATATTGCCCAATACGGTTAGTTGTTATGAAAGGCTTTTAAGATTGCCGCTATATTACGAACTGACAAATGCTGAACAAAATTTGGTGATAGACAGTATCAAACAATTTTTTTATGCAAAATGAATTGTTGCAGTTTTTATTAGAGGCTGGCTTTGCTTTATTGGGTAGTATCATTTTTTTTTTATTTGGAAAAATTCTTTTGTATTTTCTACCCCTTAATTTGTCATCCAATAAAAGCAGCTGGTTCAATAATTATTGCTCCTTTGTTTTGGGGATTGTTGTTTTGGTAACGGTTTATAGCATAATTGTTGCAAAATTTGCTACAATAAATATTTTGTTTTTACCAGTTCTAATCCTTTTATTTTTTTATAAAAGGGGGGAAAGGACAAAAAAAAAAATTGTCTTAACTGACATACCGTGGTTGTTTTTGGTTGCATTTTCGTTTTTGTTTGTACTGTTATTTCATTTATTTCCCGAATCGGGATACAAGCAAGAGGATGCATTGTTTTATACACAAATTAGCCATTCATTAAATATTACCGGTGCCGAAAATGTATTTGGTATGGCATCTTTTTATGGCAAGCCGTTTATCGGTACGGGTCAATACCATTATTTCGAATTTTGGATAAATTCAGTATTGCTCAGGTTTTTTGCTGGCCCGTTGCCGGGCGTATTTGTAATGCGGTTTGTTTGTCATGCCATTCTTTGCTCCGCTACAATGATGGGTTTGTTTGCATTGGCAGAGAATATCTCCAAAAAAAGTATTTCGGTTTGGCAACAAATTCTTTGCTTGGGTTTTGTTTTTTATTGGCCGAATTTATTGGCATTTTTTCATTTCCTAAGACCCATATTGATCTTCCCTTTTGAAAGCAATATGTTAGAGCGGCCAAATTTGCGTACGTTGTATTTGTTTGTTCCAGGTTTATTGATTGCGTTACAACAAAAAAAAATTATACATCTAGCGTTGTTTTGGCTTGTAGCGACTATGGTTTCATCAGCTCTATATTTTTTGGTTTTCTTTTTTGCGTCGGGGTCCTTTTTTTTATGGGAGACAAGGAAATTTTCCGGAAGAAAAGCTGCAATAAGCATGCTTGTTGCAGTTTTATTAATTACTTTGCTTTATTTTTTGTTTTATCGTTTCACTCAAAATGGACTATATACCAACGCTAAACCGATTAGCGTTCAAAATATTACACAATACCTTCTTCGTTATTGGAAAATCTTTTTATTTTCTACCATTACTTCCATTATTTATTGTTTATTGGTTCCTGTTGTTTTTATTGCTATCGTAAAAAAGTTGAATCCACAATTTCTGCCACGTTTTTTTGAGCAATATTTTGATGTTTTTATTTATTCATGTTTGATTGTTTTATTTGGTATAGCATTTGCCAGAATGTTCAATTTTGTAGACGATGCTTATCAACTGGCATTTGTTTCATACAGTTTTACAACTATTTTTCTTTTTGTTTTTTTAATTGGATTTGTTGAAACCAGATCAGATAAAAATTATTTTTCAGCAGTATTAACTATTTGTTTAATCTCCATTTTTCTTGTTCAGCGTTACCTATTGCCACAAGAACGCTATGAAAATCCTTTTAAACAAAATGGAGCCTACTTGTACCATGGAACTAAGTTTTCTGCGCCTTATTTACAAAAAATTTCAAGTTGCTTTCCTAAAAACTCAGATATACAAGGTGCCTATTGGGCAGATAAAAGCTATTACGATTCCGTTCCTTATTATAGCAATAGAAACCCAAAAGTTTACACATTGCCAACCGGTTATGTATTGGCAGGGAAAGTTGAATATAATTACGAAGTGTGTCTGTCGGCTGAAAAGGATATTATGTATGGCATTGACAGTTCACAAAAAGTACAATTCGATTATTTAAGATCATGCATTGATGCTTCGCCCTATTTTCAATATAAATTTAATGGTACCGAGAACGAGAAACGCTTATCTTTTATTAAATCGCATCATTTGCAATACCTTTTGTTGTCGAGAAATGCAGATACAACTGTTGTTTCACAATTAAAGGTTTCTAAATATTTTGCCGACAGCGCAACCGGTGAAAAATTTTATTTGTTAAAGGATTATTTGTTGTTTGGCAATAATCCAAAATAAAAAAGCAGCATTTAGTGCTGCCTTTTTATTTATTTAGAAAACTTTGGTTTTATCGCATCAAATACATTTTACCATAACCTTTATTAAAATATTGATCGGTTTGGTCTTGGGCTGTTTGGTCGTTATTGTCGTTTATTTTAAACTGGTCCAGTTTTTTACCATTCAAGCCAGTGATAACCCGGTAAATATAAACACCGTTTGCCAATTTGCTTCCGTATTGGTCGGTTCCATCCCATTTAAATTCGGTTATATTTCGGCCAATAACCAATGGTCCCAATTCTGCTTTGGTAATTTCTCGCACAATTTTGCCCGTTATGGTAAGTATCTGTATTTTAAATTCCTGTGGTATTTGGCTACCGGTTAAAGTAAATACAAATGCTGTACTGGTGGTAAACGGATTTGGATAGTTGAACATATTACTGATCATCGGCTTGTTAAATACCTGAAAATCAATTTGATATGCGGTTGCACCAGCATTGTTTCCCGTGCGATCCTTACCCGAAACTGTTAATTCATAATTTTGATTTTGGCTATCTTGGTTTAATGTTGGATAAAAATCAATCGTCGCAGTATTATCGCCATTTATTAATGTTGCCGGCGTAAAACGTAGGGTGTCTGTACCAAAATTGTAACTACGTGTTGTACCATCGGGGTAACGAAGCGTTAATTTAACACCGCCTGTGTCGTTTAAAGCAAGATATTGATTCTCGCTTTTTAATTTAATTTGGATATGTGGTTTACTGCTTACAATATCCCTGTTTAAAATATGTATCCCATCAAACGTTACATCCAATAAAGGATTGCTAGATGTTTTTACAAAGAAGCTCTTGTAAAGAAAATTATTAAAGTGATATTGTTCAAGCTGGGCACTATCAGTTGGATTTACCTCCAAATAAATATTATTGGTTCCTTGATAATTGGCGGTAATCAACTGGAAACCAACCGTGGTGGTGTCGCCAGGTGCCAAATCTTTTCTCCGGCTCATTGGGATTACATGCTGAACATTGCTTTTGTCTGTTACAATTGCTTTTACCTTAATACTATCGCTAAATTTTACATCACTGATATTTTTAAACCCAATCGAGAAATTTAGCGGTTCACCTGTTTGCAAAGTGTCTTTTGTGGTTAAAACAATATTGGGAGCTAAAGCGCCTTCCGGAACAGGCACATAATCCAACCGCCAAGAGTCTAGTTGCCATGGCGTCGCGTTTACATTATCGGCGTTAATGAGTTTAAGTTGGATGTTTGGATAAGTAGTTGCATTTATGCCACTTATATCAAAATCTTGTTTTGTCCTATCAAGCTGGGTTATTACGGTTGAATTACCGTTTTTATCAATCCCGATTAATTGCAAAATAACACTATCGGGATAAGGTGCCGTAGTTTCAAGCGGATGTCCGCGCCAGTGTACCTGCTGCCATTGTTTGGCCGGCCCAAATATTGGTGAAGTGATGGTCCCTGTTGTGTCTGTGCCAGCGCAATCAGCGGTTAATGAAATATTTTCAGACAAGTTAGCCGAAAATTTCGAAACAGGTTTGAAATGAGCTTGGTCGTTTTTCTTATAAATGAATGTCCAAAGCCGTGGGGATGTTAATTGGTCGATGGTAGTAAACCCTTGTGCATAAAGATAATCTGGCACGCTTTGACCTTTACCATAAATCAAAGTATCTTTTCTCCAAACGGAAGCATAAGAAGAATCGGCCAATTGCGGAAATTGAACTGCTGGCCATAGCATTTTTGCCACCACATAATACCCGTTTGGTATCAAGTTCATAAAATCCATAATTTTTTTCCTATCCTGCGGTCCTTCATAATAATAAAAATCAAAATTGTAGCTTTTTCCTGCACCGCAGCTATTTGGGTTTGACCCATAAAGTCCACCCGACGGGTTACTCCATGGTGCAAACTTCAGCGTATCAAAAACAAGGAATGAGATGGCGGCAGATGAACAAGATCCATAGATATTAGCAGGATTGCCGTCTACGGATGTTGAAAAATCGTAATCTTGGATACCTCCATTTACACCATCGCCAAAATAATACGCATTGTTCACCACAAGGCTATGTGGTATTTTGCCGTAGTTGAAGCGCCTTGTTGTTGAATCCAGCGAAATATTAAACAAGGTGGATTTAAAATGTTGATAAAGATGTGATTGGTTCCAGCCGTAGCTTCCACCTAAATTATATAGGAACGAAGCCGTTTGGTAATTTGTCGGGGTACCGTTTACTACCGGTGCAACCCTCCAATAATAAACCGTATTGTTTATTAAATTAGTGATAGGTGGTGTAAATTCAACTTCGCCGCCAATTTGGGTTACTTGGGCAGAGCCTTTTAAAGGTGAATTAAACAATTCTGTTGTATCCATTTCCAAACGATACGTGGTAGATGCAACTAACGGATCGGAAGTGGATGCTACAAACTTGAAACTGCTTTTATTAACTATAGAGAAATTGTACGGATAAACAGGATTGACGGCATTTTGATAAATTACAAAGTTTTGGCTAGCCGAATTATTCAATTCACTCAATTCATCCACTTTGTTGTCTGCGTCAAGGGTTATTGTAATAGTGTTTGTTCCGATATCCCTGTTTGTAATAATTGGTAAAGAAATACTAATGGAATCCATGAACTTCGGCGATAAGACTTTCTTGTCGTACACCAATTCTGTTGCACCATTTGGATTGATGCTTGAGGCGGGATATTGCCGTTTTATTTGTATCCTAATTGAATCGTTGGTTGCTTTTGCAAGGTTGTAATAGGTTGCATTTACCGTAAATTGGCTTTGCGAAGCGGAAATAAACGATGGGTTGATAATGATATTTGGTTGCTCGATAGAATAATCCGGCTTGCTGTTGTTTTGGATTTTAATAGCCGGATCACCGTTCAAACTATGTTCTTCAGCATGTATCCGCGTTTCAAAGTTTGTAGCAGGATTTGTGTTAAAGGACATAATGTATGAGCATGCGTCATAAATATTTTGCCCCACAGATTTACCATACGATTTTTTATCAACCGAATTATAAAACCCGGTCAAATAATTATCAATTGGCCCTGTTAATCCGAAGTGGGTATCGGCCAACATGCCGATCGAGCCCAGGTTTTTTGCCGAAACATATTTTTCTGAAATGGTACTCAACACGCTCAAGCGGTTTACGTCGTAAGTGTAAATATTACCTGCTGTACAACCAAATACCAAAAACATAGGGTATTTGCCGGCATTGCTGTAAGTGGTTGGGTCTTGCAAATTAAAATCCAGGGTTGTGGTTGAAGAATGCCCAAAGTATGTCATGAAGTTGATGCCGTTACTGAATAACTTGTTTACATAATCATTGTCTATATAAGTTGCTACGCCGGCAGCCAGTTTATCCAATGTTATAACGTTGCCGCCGTACAAAGTATCTTTTATAATATTGGTATAGCCTGTAAAATAACTGGTTAAGGTGCTATGTAAACCAACATCATCAGCCCCCAACACATGCACTACATTTTTTTGCCATAATTTATCGGCTTGGGTTTGCGAAGTGCTGGATTGTGTGGTTTCGTATTGCATTACTTTACTTAAATAATCCAAAATTTCTTGCCCGGATACCGCACTTAATCTTCCGATAAAAGTATTGGGATAGGGATCATAAGTATCGGAAGCTAACAGCACATCCGATGCCGGTGCGCCGAATGTGGGAATCAGGTTCAGTTGATCGGCCTGTGCTTGGCTTTGGTTAAAATAATATTCCTGATAGTTTACACCCTTTCCGATTAAAAATGCAAATTTTGGGATTGTACTAAAACGCTGCCTAGCAAAACGCAAAAAGTTTTTAATACACAATGGATGTTTTTTAATGCCAAAGGCAAACTGGTCTTCTAACTGATCAATATTCACGATTTTGGCATTGTATGAACCACCGGCAATGGATGCACGATAAGCCCTAAACTGATCTACCGGATTACTTCCATTGATCGGGGTATACAAAATGCTGTTAGAAATAATAAGGTAATCACCTTGGTTGGCAACAGTTGAATAATTGGTAAAAGTTCTTTGTTGCACCGCCGAAACACTTGTTATTTGGCTGGCATCTTCGCTACACAAAACATATTTTGTGGTAGCGGTTGAAGCAGGAAGCAGGAACCGAAAAATACCGTTTAACACATCGGCGGTATAACGCCTGTAATTGGTGTAATCATACAAAACAGGTACTGCAGAACCTTGGTTAAAATTTTTTATTTCGACGTATTGACCCGTTGCTTTGGCGGCTAATTCAAATTCAAAAGATGGTTGGTTGTCAAAATTGAAAAGGCGTGGATAATTGATGTCGATCGAATTTACATCGATCCGGTCAGTAGTATTAGATGCCAGGTTACGTATTTGATATTGGTTGGCCCCAGTTAAAATATAGCTTGTCGGAACATTTGCAAACTGTTGGCTTTTTGATTCAAAATTGCTCAAGCTCATTGTGCCAAGCACGTTTCCATTCAAACCGATGTTAACGGTGCGGCTGTTAGGTGCCGTTCCCATAGCGGCTACGGTAATGGTCGATGCAATATTGCTACCAGTGTAAGGATAAAAATTTCTGGTATAGTTCGTATTGTCACCAGGGTAAAAATCATGCGTGGTAAACATTTCACCTGCTTCATACGAGGACGAATAAATATATTCTGGCGGATAATTTACATCCGCAAAACCCTGGCTGATGACTTCTTTAAAGTCATATTTTTCGGTGTACATAAAATATGGCTCTGCGGTAAGTGCGTTGCCGGCCACATTATTTGTTTGCTGCACATATCTTGCATTGTTACTTGTTGTATTCACCGTCAAAAAGTAGGCGGCAGTATCAGTTTCAAGGCTTTGCCTATCATTTAGTTGATCTGTCGCATTGCGATATAATGCTTTATCTGGTTTGCCATCATTTTTTACACCGTAAAACTCAATATAATCAGAAGCGCCCAAAACACCCGTAGAAACGGAAGTGTAAATGGGGATTTCAGTACCATTTCTCCAAAGCTGAAAATTTTGGGCAAGGGTAGTAGATAGTCCGTTTGTTTGCAAAACGGCTTGCCCGATCCTGTAAATGCCGTTTTTCCCTACTTTAAATTTGTAGTAGGTTTTGGTATAATCAATCCATTCGTTGTTAAAAGTTTGGGCAAAGCCGTGGGTGGCGTACAGCAAACAAAAAATTGCGAAAAGTTTTTTCATTTTAAGCAGTTGATTTAGGGAGTTGTGGTTTAGTGTTCTTTTTTCTTAACAATATCTACCCTTAAAGAAATAATATGGGTATACAAAGGCGATGATTGGTTAGCTAAGTTGTTATAAGCATAGTCGATAGCAACATTCCCAAATTTAAAACCTGCGCCAATACAAGGTTGGTAAATCCAAACTTTTTGCTGGTTAGTGGTATCACCGTCTTTTAAACCTTGTTGAAAATTATAAACACCCCCACGCAAAAAGAATGTATTGCTTACATTCAATTCGAAGCCCAATTCTTGGGTCTATACTTACCGGATCACTACTGATAACTGTATTTCGTTTACCATCAAAAGTTACATCCATTGCGATTTCTGCGCTTAAGCTCGATTTTTTATTAATTGCAAAATGCCGTGCGCCGCCAAGTGAAAGCCTAGGCGCTGTTAATTCGGTTGATTTGACGGGGATATCATTGTTTGTAAGATAAAGGCTTGTTGTTCTCGGGCTGTAAAGGTAAACGACCAAGCATTAAAGGTAGTGCTGGCATCCCGCAAAACTGCACCAAAACTCCATTTTGGCGATGACATATTGCAGGGCAAGATCAAAACCAAAACCATAAGCGGTTGCAAATGGCCCGACATTACGATAAATTACTTTCACATTTCC
This sequence comes from uncultured Chitinophagaceae bacterium, assembly GCA_963845495.1. Lineage (GTDB taxonomy): Bacteria > Bacteroidota > Bacteroidia > Chitinophagales > Chitinophagaceae > JAZKFT01. The sequence continues at coordinate 2,563 of CAWJTH010000060.1, read as the reverse complement.
GCCAATAGAAAGATGATTGTCTTCGCTATTGGTTTTTATTTTTTGAGCATACGAAAATAAAAAAGCATAATCTGCAGATGAAAAACGGTGTAATGTTATCAGTATTTATTGAGCCATCAGATTGAACTAGATTTAAGGTGTTGGGAATGTTATCCACCGCAAAACGAAGCACTGTAAAACCTAGCGTACGTTTGTTATCTTTTGTGGGGATAGCAAACTTCCAAAATCATACTTGGCAATTCCCGCAAAATATTCAGCATGCATTAGCGAAACAGAAGGATGATCTTGTACGGAAGTAAGAGCGGCGGGATTCCAATATCCAGCAGTGGCGTCATTAACCGAAGCTACTTGAGCGCCGCCCATACCCATGCCACGTGCGCCTGCGCCTATATTTAAAAATTCGTTTGAATATTTTCGGAATTGTGCTTGCGCACACAAAGTGCCTAAAAGTGAAATGGCTAAAAAGGTTGATTTTACCTTCATTACAGTAGTTTTGGTTGTTTGCAGGTAGTAAAATTAAGGTTTATGTGCTTAATATTAGGGCTGGCAGCAAAGGAAACGTTTTAACATTCCATTAATTGCACCCTACAAAGATTATTTTTATTTCGCCGCCCAAAAAATATATTAAAAGCATATTTAATTGTGTTATAAATCGGGGATATTTAATAAAAATTCAATTTAAGAACTATTTTATTGTATAGTTTTTTACGAATGTCGCTAAAACATTGATATGCTTATTTTTATAATACCAAGTTTTAATTTTTATTAAACTGCTAGTAAAATATAAACTATTTTGATGAGGTGTTGATACCCTATTTTTGCCGCTTCAAATTAGATAACCCATTGCCGTGGTATGAAAAAAAAATGGTGGAAAATATTGAGCATCGTATGTCTTTTTTATGCGGTGATAGCTGGATTTTTAGGGCCGGTTCCTGCAAAACCCATTGTAAATGAAAGTATTCGGAACTTATATTTCCATGTTCCCATGTGGTTTTCGATGATGGTTTTGTTTACTGTTTCGGCAGTTTACTCCATCAAATATTTACGCAGCAACAAATTGATGGATGATATTTATGCTAGCCGATATGCCAGTACAGGCTTTGTTTTATCACTTTTGGGCATTACAACCGGCTCGCTTTGGGCCAATTATACTTGGGGCTCGCCATGGAGCAACGACATTAAGCAAATACTTACCGCTATTGAACTGTTGATTTATGCTGCTTATTTTATATTACGCAGTTCCATACAAGACATTGACAAAAAAGCAAGGGTATCAGCCGTGTACAACATTTTTGCCTACGCCATGCTTTATCCAACTTTATTTATCATCCCAAGAATGTACGATAGTTTGCACCCGGGCGGTCAGGGCAACCCGGCAATCAATCAACATGACATTGATCCATTGATGCGAATTGTGTTTTGGCCGGCAGTATTGGGTTGGAGTTTGTTAGGCGTTTGGATTAGTACATTGTATATAAGGCTACAAAAAATAGCCGATAAAAATATTTTGAATGGATAAGAAGCAGAAAGCCTTAAGCTGTAAGCTACAAGCTACCAGCAAAACCAAGATGGCGTTTTTTTTAGTGGCCAGTTTTACAACTTTTTTCGCGAAAGCGCAAGATACTGTTGCAAAAAAAGAAGCAGTTGATATGGCTACCGGCATGCGCAGCAGCGGTAAAATATATGTGGTGGTGGCTGTCCTCTGTATTATTTTGGCTGGGGTATTCATTTACCTGGCCAATTTGGATAAAAAAATAAGCAAGCTTGAAAAGGACACAAATGCCAAATAAATAATTAGCTGAAAATCAGTTTTGATTCAAAAGAATAAACTTCTGTGTATCAATCAAGTATTTTAAATGCTTTATAAACCCACTCACTATTCACGATTTACCATAATGATTTGCTAACCATAAATAGTTTTTTATGTCTTCAAACAACGAGTACAGTTTTTTTAAAAGTGTAGAACAAAGTTTCGACAAGGCTGCCAAGTTTACCAGTTATGAACAGGGTTTATTGGAACAAATTAAGGCTTGCAATGCCGTTTACAGGATGCGGTTTCCCATTAAACGCGATAATGGGGTTATCGAAGTAATTGAAGCTTATCGTGTACAACATAGCCAGCACAAAAGCCCGTGCAAAGGGGGTATTCGTTTTAGTGAGGCGGTAAACCAAGACGAAGTGATGGCACTTGCTGCATTAATGACCTATAAATGCGCCATCGTAAATGTGCCATTTGGCGGCGGTAAAGGCGGCATTAAAATAAACCCCAAAAAATACAGTGTGTACGAGCTGGAAAAAATTACTCGTCGTTACACATCTGAATTAGTAAAGAAAAACTTTATCGGCCCGGGCATCGATGTTCCCGCTCCAGATTATGGGACAGGTGCCAGAGAAATGGCTTGGATCGTAGATACGTATCAGTCGTTAAAACCGGGCGAAATAGACAGCGCAGGTTGTGTTACAGGTAAACCAGTTTCGCAAGGCGGCGTTCGCGGCCGCACGGAGGCTACGGGTTTGGGCGTTTTCTTTGGCATCAAGGAAGTTTGTAATATGGAAGACATTA
>CAWJTH010000059.1:0-10647 GCA_963845495.1 uncultured Chitinophagaceae bacterium | reverse complement strand
GTGGTTTTGGAGCTTCAATTTTAAGCCCGTCTTCCGAATTAATCGGTTGGTTTTTATATTTTCTTTGGATGCCGTCAAATATCTTTTTTATATCAAATTCACCCGATAGTTCTATTTTATTTTTACTGATAAAATAGTTGGGATAAGACCTGCGGAGCCCTGTCATTGATTTTTTTGTATGCGCCAAATGCGACAAAAACAACGCAATGCCAATCAGCGCATCGCGGCCGTAATGAAAATCGGGCACAATAATGCCGCCGTTTCCTTCGCCGCCGATTACTGCATTCACTTCCTTCATTTTGGTAACAACATTTACCTCGCCAACCGCACTTGGAAAATATTCGCCACCATGTTTGATGGTCAATTCTTTTAGTGCTTTTGTGCTGCTCATGTTGCTTACCGTGTTGCCTTTTTTGTTTTGCAAAATATAATCGGCCACGGCTACAAGTGTATATTCTTCGCCAAATAAACTTCCATCTTCGCTTACAAAACAAAGCCTGTCCACATCAGGATCCACCACAATACCAAGGTTTGCACCTTGTCTTTTCACAATCGAACTTATTTCATTCAAATGTTGTGGCAGCGGTTCGGGGTTGTGGGCAAAATTGCCGGTAATGGCTTCGTTTAAAATTTTGATTTCTTTTACGCCCAATTCTTTTAATAAAGCTGGGACAAAAGTTGCACCCGTACTGTTTATTCCATCAACTACAATGGTAAAATTGGCGGCTTTAATGGCTTCGACATCCACTAAAGGATAAGCCAAAATGGCATTTATATGTTTTTGCATGTATGTATCATCAATCATGCATTTGCCTAATTTTTCAACGCCAACAAACGAAAAATTTTCCTGTTCCGCCATTCCCAATACTTTGGCCCCGTCGGTTGCACTTATAAATTCGCCATCGGTATTCAATAATTTAAGCGCATTCCATTCTTTTGGGTTGTGGCTGGCAGTAAGTATAATTCCACCGGCAGCTTTTTCTTCAGCTACGGCAAATTCAACGGTTGGTGTGGTGCTAAGCCCAAGGTCTATCACATCAAGGCCCAGCGCATTTAATGTGCTTACCACAACACCACGAACCATACTACCGCTTATTCTCCCATCTCTGCCAATTACAACTTTTTTATTATCGGGGTATTCCGCTTTAAGCCAGCAGCCAAAGGCGGCGGCAAATTTTACCACGTCTAAAGGTGACAGTGTATCCCCAGGCTTACCGCCAATAGTTCCGCGGATGCCTGATATCGATTTAATTAAAGCCATTTTCTATAGAAATTGTCTGATGCGAAGATAAGGTTTAGAACTTTTTTGCTACAGCCGATTTGGGTAAAATTTGCGTTTGAAGGTGTAAAAAACGATTTTAAAAGCAAAAAAAATATTTTTTAAATTTGATATTTTATAGTATAAAAGGCGTAAAAACCGTCGTACATAAAAATAATTTGAATATCTGGTTAGCTTTCTTCTCTATCCACTTCTTGTTGTAAACGATATAGCTCGGCATAAACACCGTTTTGCGCCATCAATTTTTCGTGCGTTCCATTTTCTACCATCCGGCCGTCTTCCAATACAATAATGTTATCAAAATGTAGTAAAGCAAAAATGCGGTGCGTAATAATAACAGCCGTTTTGCCCTGTAAATAATCATCTAAATTTTTCAATACCTCTTTTTCTGTTTTTGCGTCCACGGCACTTAAGCAATCGTCGAAAACGATGATGGAGCTTGGTTTTAATAACGCACGAGCAATAGACAAACGTTGTTTTTGGCCGCCACTTAGGGTTACGCCACGTTCGCCGATCATGGTTTCGTAACCGTTATCAAACCGGTCTATTTCATTGGCCACGCTGGCCATAGTTGCGGTATGCAATACTTCTTGATGCGTGGCCTTATCGTTACCAAATTTTATATTGTTTTCAACCGTTTCGCTAAACAAAAAAACATCTTGCGGAACGTAGCTAATCTGTCTTCGTAAATCTTGCAGGTTGAAGCTATTTATTTTTTTTCCATCCAATAAAATCTCCCCGCTTTCCACATCATACATACGCAAAAGCAATTGCGCTATGGTACTTTTTCCGCTACCAGTTTTACCAATCACCGCAATTCTTTCGCCAGGTTTTATTTGTAAATTGAAATCTTGCAAAGCTTTTATGCCGGTGTGCGGATAAGTGAATGAAATATGGTTGAAATTGATGTTGCCGTGAATCGAATCGTGAGACGTGAGGCGTGAATCGTGAGTAGCGTTCCCGTTTATCAAGGTTTCATTATTGTTTTTGGGAAAAGATTTCAAATCATAAGACATGTTCTTATTTAGTGAACCATTCACGAGTGGCGATTCACGGTTCACGTTTCCACTCATGATAGTGGGTTTTATTTCCAAAAATTCGTTGATGCGTTTTTGCGAAGCAGAGGCACGTTGTATCATGCTGGCCACCCAACCAATGGCACTTACGGGAAAAGTGAGCATGTTAATGTACATCACAAAGGCTACGATTGTGCCTTCATCCACGCCTTTATGTGGCAAATGGTCAAGATCCACACCGTTTAATTTGGCAATATTATTGGCGTGCACAAAAAGGCCGCCGACCATAATGGTGATGATGGTGCTAATGCCGATCATCAAAAACATCGATGGAAAATAAATGGCTTCTACTTTGGCCAAGCCAATGGCATTTGTTTTATAAGCTTCGCTGTTTTGGTTAAAAAAGCGAAGCATAGCTTTTTCTTGCACATAACTTTTTATTACCCTAATACCGCTATACGATTGCTGCGCATTTGTGGTAAGGTTGCTAAGTAACGCCTGTATTTTTTCGCTTTTTTTATGGATGATTGTATTTACCCAATAAATGGTTACAGCCAAAATAGGTAGTGGTGCAATTACATAAAGTGTTAATTGCCAGTTTTGTAACAGCATATTGCTAACGGTAATAACAATGGTGCTTACCAAATTTACAAGGTACATAATAGCAGGCCCGGTGTACATGCGAACCCGGCTTACATCTTCCGTAATGCGGTTCATTAAATCGCCGGTACTGTGTATTTTGTAAAATTGAGTATCCAATTGTTGGTAATGATTGTACACGTCGTTTTTTTGATCGTATTCAATTAAACGGCTCATCACGTTTATTGTTTGCCTCATAAAAAACATAAATAAACCGCGTAGCAATGCCAACACCAAAATACTGATTCCACACAAGGCTACGATGGTTGTAAAATTCCAATTAAGATGGGTGTTTGTCCAATCAATAAAAATATTTACCAAACCGTCTGTTTGATGGCTGGCAGGTTGGCTTGGCGATTTTATTTTATTTACCACAAAAGAAGTAAGCTGTGGCGGCAACGCACCAAAATAGTTGGAAGCTATAATAACAATAATACCCGCCAAAAAACGGAGACGGTATTTCCAAAAATATTTACGTACTGCTTTAAGATGACTCATGCGGAGTAGCAAAGGTAAAAGGAGTGCGGCATTGCTAGAGATTGGAAATTAAATAAATGGCCTTAAACGGATTTGCAAAAAAAGCCCCAGCACAATATGCTAGGGCCAAATGTTTGGATATGGTGTTTATAGCGGGGGCGCCTTAGCTGATTAACATGCTAATGTAAATCATTAATGGCGAAGACCAAGTTATATCCATGTTTATAACCACGCCGCCTGCCCTTGGGCAAATATTGTTTATGGCAAATTTTGCAGCGCCCATAAAGCGGCTGTTTACGGGATTGGCTGCATTGCTGTATTCACTAATGCTAATCATTACGTTTGATGCGGCATTGATGCCACCACAATTAATATTCAAAGTGATATTTCCATTGCCTTTCCAAAGGCAAAAATAACCCGGATTGGAAGTAAGCGGCTGAACGGACGAATCTTTTGTGCCTTCTGCTTTTATTGCGATGGCGTCAATAGTATGTATTTCTGTTGGCACGTTGCTGCCGGTAAGAGTTGTTGACATGATAATTATTTTTATTTTTTTATAGAATGATTGGTAAAACAGAGTTGATTAAGAAATAGGGGATTAGTAAACAAGCAGGTCTAGCACTACATTAATAGGACTGCTCCAGGTTACTTCGGTCCAAATAACCACACCGCCTTGATAAGGACATATATTGTAAACCCTCATTTTTGCAGCACCCATAAACCTATCCACCCTTGAATTGGTACTAAATTCGCTGATAGCCGCCATTACGGTTGAGTTGGAATGCACACCTGGAATAGCAATATTGAAAGAGTGAACACCATTTCCTTTAAACTCGAAATAATAAGTATTGGAACTTGTTTGCACGGCACCTGAGTGCATGATAAGCGTTGTAGGGTTTCTTACCCAAGCTTCGTGTGTAATGGCAAGCATAGAGGCTTGATCGATTATAGCAATGGAATCCCAAGTAAATAAAGCATAGCCAATGTTGTTTCCATTTACGCCAGCGGGTACTGTTACGCCAAACTGCTGTGCTAGCCAAGCCATTGTTCCATATCCGCAAAGGGTTACGCAGTGGTCTTCTTCTGCTTCTGGAGCAAAACCTGTAATAAACCATCCATTTTTTTTGCCTACGTTCCAGAATTTAGCATGCCAGGCAGTATCCAGTTGATTTGCACCGATGCCGAGTTTTACTGGGCCCGTTGCAATGGCATTTTGTAACACGGCAGGATTCGTCCAGTCAACAGAAGAGTGTCCTCCATCAGTGTAGGTGGCACCGCCTGTTTGAAAACCGCCGGTCATCATCCATTCTAATACATCTGATATAACTGCTCCTTCCAAAACCCCATGGGCTGTGGCCCAGTTTATAGCCACTTGTTCTGGAATGAAAATTTCGGGGTTATAGCAAGCTTTGGCAAAAGCTTCTTCGGCTGTAACGCAATCGCCGTGAACATCGTTGCCCCACATGGACAAAGTACTTGGATGGTATAAAATATTTGCAGGCGAGGTACCTACTATTTGGTGGGGTTTAGCGGCAGCAAGTTTGTGTCTTGGCGACGGCTTGGCACCCCGTGGCATTTTATTTTCCATAGATATTATTTTTTGCCTACTCTTTATCCCGTTTTCGGCTATCCGGGTTACCTACTCTTTTATTTCAATTGCTGCAGTCGATTGAAATGGATTTTCGGCATGCTCCGATTTTTGTTGGTGTTTATAGCAAATCAGTACCATTTGCGATGTACCATATTGTCGTAATAACTTGACAAAACGTAACAATATGCCCACAGCGATTTAAACAATCTTTCAATAGGCGTTTTAAGGTGTAGGTAGTTAAACAACAGCAATCGCTTTTAAAAATTAATGAGTATTAATTATGGCCTGTCAAAAAAAATTTTTCATTTAACAGGTAGTGCTTATTTTCACGCCCTCAATGGCATCATTAATATTACATATCCGCAATACAAAAGCTTTTCTGGCTTTGCGTGCCGTTGCTCCAATTACTACAATTATTACAACCCTTTAAGGGTTGCAATTCATCATATTATCCTCTGGGCAAAAAGCTGCGTCATCTACCAACTGATATACTATTTTTGCAGCCCAACAAAAAAACGTAGGCTTTGGCAGCAACCTCTCATCAAATCTTCAAATTTTCAAATTCGTTCTTTTCATGCAGGTATTAAAATTCGGTGGCACATCAGTAGGCAGTAGTAGCGCCATCAAAAAAGTTATTTCAATTGTTGAAAATAAATTATCACAAAAGCCAGTACTGGTGGTGGTTTCAGCGTTTAGCGGCATAACTGATACGCTTTTAAAAGCTGGTCAAACAGCCGCGAAGGCCGATCAGGGTTACGAAGCGATTGTACAACAAATTGAACAAAGACATTTAGATGCGGTTCGTGAATTGGTACCCATCCAGCAACAAAGTGCAGTGCTTAGCTTGGTTAAAAAAATGTGTAATGAACTGGACGAAATTTGCCAAGGCGTTTTTTTATTGCAAGAATTTAGCGACCGCACCAAAGACAAAATTGTTTCGTACGGCGAATTGATGTCTTCCCAAATCATCACCGCTTCGGTTGCTTCGAACGGTATTTCCACCAAATGGTTAGATAGCCGCAGGGTGATTAAAACCGATGATCACTTTGGAAAAGCTGCGGTTGATTTTCCCACAACCAATGCTTTAATTAACGATTTCATACAAGCCAACGATTGCCAAGTTTTCTTAATACCAGGTTTTATTGCCAGCAATAGCAATGGATATACCACCACTTTAGGTCGCGGCGGTAGCGATTATACGGCTGCCATTTTTGCAGCAGCTTTGCAAGCCAAAGTGTTGGAAATTTGGACAGATGTGAGCGGCATGATGACGGCGGACCCACGTTGGGTTTCCAATGCCCGCATCATTCCACAAATTTCTTACCAAGAAGCGATGGAATTATCGCATTTTGGTGCCAAGGTTATTTATCCGCCTACTATTCAGCCAGTTATGAGCAAGGGAATACAATTGCTCATCAAAAATACTTTTGCGCCAGAAGACCCGGGAACCGAAATCCAGCCTTTAATTGCGACCGATAAAAATTTGATCCGCGGTATCTCTGCCATCCAAAATATTTCCCTTTTAAGTTTGGAAGGAAGTGGCATGGTGGGTGTTCCGGGCATTTCAAGACGGTTGTTTGATGCATTGGCAAATGCACATATCAACGTCATCATGATTACACAAGGTTCATCAGAGCATTCTATTACCGTTGGTGTTGAAACCAAAGATGCCGATACCGCAAAAGCCGCTGTGGATAAGGCTTTCGAGCCAGAAATAGAACGGCATTTGGTTCAACCTTTGATTACCGAAAAAGACCTTTCGATCGTGGCATTGGTTGGCGATAATATGAAAAGCCATCAGGGCGTAAGCGGCCGCATGTTTGCAACGCTTGGCCGCAATGGTGTAAATGTGCGTGCTATTGCGCAAGGCTCGTCCGAAAGAAATATCACCGCAGTTATTGCTTCCATCGATGTAAGAAAAGCGGTAAACGTATTGCACGAAGAGTTTTTTGAAAGCGTTGCGAAGCAAGTCCATCTTTTTGTAATCGGTTCGGGCAACGTCGGCAGACGTTTATTGGCCCAAATAAATCAACAACAAGAATATTTACTGAACCACCTAAACCTGCAGGTTATGGTGAGTGGGTTGATGAACAGCCGCAAGATGTTGGTAGGCAATGGCCCGATTCCATTGGACAATTGGGAAGAAAAATTATCAGATGGCGAACCTTCTAATTTGCAGGTTTTTATTGAAACCATGATTGCCCAAAACCATCGGAATGCAGTAATGGTGGATGTTACAGCCGATGAATCTGTTTCAAAAATTTATGATGTTTGTTTACAAAAAAGCATTGGCGTGGTGGCTTGCAATAAAATTGCCGCTTCATCGCCATTGGCCAATTATAGAAATCTAAAGAAATTATCCCGCGAGTTTCAATCACCATTTTTGTTTGAAACCAACGTTGGCGCAGGTTTACCGATCATTGGAACGTTAAATGATTTAATTAAAAGCGGAGACGTTATAAATAGGATAGAAGCAGTTTTAAGTGGAACGCTCAATTTTGTTTTTAATTACTACGACGGTAAAAAGCCATTTGCAGAAATTGTAAAGCAAGCGCAAGCCGAAGGTTATACCGAGCCAGATCCACGCCTTGATTTAAGCGGAAAAGATGTGATGCGCAAAATTTTGATTTTGAGCCGTGAAGCCGGCATCCAAATGGAAATGGACGAAATTAGCAACAACAGCTTTTTGCCAGCCTCGTGCATGGAAGGCAGCGTAGCTGATTTTTATGTAGAAATGGGTAAACATGAAGCGCATTTTAGATCGTTATTGGACGCGGCAGTTGCCGAAAACTGTAAACTGAAATTTGTGGCCAAATACGAAAATGGCAAAGCTTCGGTTGGTTTGCAACATATTTCGCCAGATAACGATTTGTACCATTTGTATGGAAAAGATAACGTGGTATTGTTTTACACCAACCGCTACCCCGAACAACCTTTGGTAATTAAAGGTGCTGGCGCCGGTGCTGATGTAACCGCTTCCGGCGTTTTTGCGGATATTATGAGGGCGGTGTAAAACCAAGTCGTTAGTAATTAGTGTTTAGTAGTTAGACAGGAAATTAAATTTAATCTTTCCTAATAATTATTTGACTGGCAACCAATTACTAACGACCAACGACTAATTACTAACTACTTTTCTTATGAAATCAATAAAAATTTCCGCACCCGGTACCGTTGCCAACATGGTTTGCGGCTTCGATATTCTGGGCTTCGCATTAAATGAACCGTCTGATATTATTGAAGTTGCACTAAGTAATGAACCTGGTATTCGCCTTGAACATCTTGACCATTATAATTTGCCAACCGACCCTGCAAAAAATATTTGTGGGGTAGTTGCCGCAGCCATGATGGCCGAAGCAAAGGATATTGTTGGGGTTGATATGAAAATTACAAAGAACATTATGCCCGGCAGTGGTATTGGCAGCAGTGCCGCTAGTTCTGCAGGGGTGGTAATTGCCATCAATCATTTGCTGGGCAATCGTTTCACAAATTTAGATTTGATCCGTTTTGCCATGGAAGGAGAGAAGCTGGCCACCGGCGTAAAACACGCTGACAATATTGCGCCTTGCATTTACGGCGGCGTTACTTTAATCCGTTCTATTTTTCCATTGGATATTATTGCTTTGAATACGCCTTTGTTGCACGCCACCGTTGTCCATCCTCAAATTGAGGTAAAAACCAGCGATGCCCGCCAGATATTAAAAAAGCAATTGTTGTTGAAAGATGCCATTAAACAATGGGGCAATATTGCTGGCTTGGTAGCAGGACTTGAAAAAAATGATTACGATTTAATTGGCCGCAGTTTAGAAGATATTATTGTGGAACCGGTTCGTAGCATTTTAATTCCCGGCTTTGATTTGGTGAAGCAACAATCAAAAGAAGCCGGCGCTTTGGGCGGCGGCATTAGCGGCTCTGGCCCATCTATTTTTATGCTCAGCAAAACAAAAGAAACTGCCGACGCCGTAGCTGATGGAATGAAAAACATCTACCAAAAAATTGGTATAGACTACCATGTTTATGTGACAACCATTAATAAAGAAGGTTGTAAAGTGATTGGGTAAGACTTAGTAGAAATGGTTTTTTAGTATATTTGTATCATTCTAAAAATGTTGACATGACCCGTACAGCAGGCGTGGCCTTTCAAACAACGGCCAAAGGAAAAATAACAAAAGTGACCATTGATATGAAACGTTGGGGTCATTTGATGGAAGATGTGTTGGATGCTATTGCCATTGAACGTGCAAAAACTGAAGAAAGCACACCTTGGGAAGAAATAAAGGAAAGGCTTGATAAAAAGCATGGAATAAAAAGGTGAGTTATAAAATAGAATATAAGAAAACACCTGAAAAAATTTTGATAAAACTTTCAGGGAAGATATATGCCTCTATAACTGCTGCTATTGAAGAACTTGCTGAAAATCCACGTCCGCTTGGATGTGTTGAGGTTAAACCGTATATAAATATTTATCGAATCCGAAAAGGCGATTACCAAATTATTTATGAAGTGAGGGATGCCCTTCTGCTGATCCTTATTTTAGACATTGGTCCTCGTGGCCAGATTTATGATAAATGGTGACCATGCTCCTAAAGATTTTTAATTTTAATTTTATTTCCCGTGAACTATTATCCCCTAAGCAAAGCTTCCGAAGCGGTTGATTTTAAAACCGCAACCATCAAAGGCCAAGCTCCTGACAAATCCCTTTATTTTCCAGAAACGTTGCCGACAATTGATGAAAAGTTATTGGCCGACATAGAAAATATCTCGTTTGATGAATTTGCATTTGAAGTGATGAAACCCTTTGTGGGCGGCACTATCGATGATGAATCGTTACGGAAAATTGTATCGGAAACCATCAATTTTCCGATACCCTTGCAACCGATTAACGACAGCATTTCATCGCTTGAATTATTCCACGGCCCAACACTTGCTTTTAAAGATGTAGGTGCACGATTTATGAGCCGTTGTTTGGGACATTTTTCAAAAGATATCAATAAAAAAATAACAGTTTTGGTTGCCACTAGTGGTGATACCGGCGGTGCAGTAGCCAATGCTTTTCACCATGTTGAAGGTGTGGAAGTGGTAATTTTATACCCTTCGGGAAAAGTAAGCGAAGTGCAAGAATTACAGCTTACAACCTTGGGCGGCAACATTAAAGCATTAGAAATTGATGGGAGTTTTGATGATTGCCAAGCAATAGTAAAAACTGCTTTTACAGATGCGGAAATTAACCAACATTTGTTTTTAACCTCAGCCAACTCAATTAATGTGGCCCGTTGGCTGCCACAACAATTATATTATTGGTTTGCTTGGAAACAATGGCAGGATAAAACAAATCCTCCCGTTATTTGCGTGCCAAGCGGAAATTTTGGCAACATTTGCGCTGGTATGATTGCTTGGAAAGGCGGCTTGCCAGTAAAGCATTTTATTGCCGCCTGCAATGCTAATGATGTAGTGCCGCAATTTTTGCAAACCGGCGAATATAACATCAAAAAATCGGTAGCTACCATTTCCAATGCAATGGATGTAGCCAACCCCAGCAACTTTGTACGTATCATGGAAATGCTGGGCAATGATGTTGAAAAATTGAAAACGGTTTTAAGCGGATTTACGGTTACCGATGATGAAACTAAAGTCACCATCAAGACAGT
>CAWJTH010000058.1:0-61774 GCA_963845495.1 uncultured Chitinophagaceae bacterium | reverse complement strand
TAGCAGATGTACCTGAACGAAGAACAGGACAGAGCCATCACCAATCGCCAGCGTGGTAGCTCATGATAGATCGTGCAACACGTCGAGCAACTGGAGCCCAGCCGGCCAACGCCCTGCACAGCGATAACCGAAGCCGGTTGCCACTACCTGCAACGACCTCGTTGACATGACCAGCGAATCGTGATGGTTACCCGTACCAGTCCCTTTAGGCGACCCGTGTGGCGTCGGTAAACCCGGTGACCAGTCGGTCGACAATGCAGATCTCGCATGAGACCCATCCAAGCAGTTGGTTACGGTCTGGTCGGGATCTCAGCAGTGTCGGGGACCGACGCTGCGACTAAAGCGATCGAAGCTTCGCTTCGGCGGGGTCGGCGGGACGAGTTTCGGCTCCCAGGAGGCTTGTCACTAGGCGTGGCCTTCCGCCACTGTCTACAAGCACAGTCCGGGCTAGCCCCCGAGCTTCGAGGTCAGCGTGGGCAGCAGCGAGGCGAGCGCCCTCCATGTGGCGGTTGAAGACGTCGCGGTCGGCGCTGCCGTCAAGACCAGCATCACCAGCGTCAGCGAGAGCGTCGAGCAGCCGGGGGACAACCTAGTCAGGCTCATGACCGGCGAAGGCCCGGTTGACAGTCGCCTCACAGTGCTCCCACACTGCTTCGGCGGTGGCAACGTGCACGACCTCCATGATCGGAAGCGTCGAGCATGACGACGACCACCGACAGCGTCAGGAACTGCGCCTCCGCCCGAGCGGATAGCAAACAGATCACCCGTCAACGTCATGGTCGATCGGCTTGTGGATCTCCCGCATTGCTGCACAGCTTCGGAGCTTCGGGTCAGGACGCTGGAGACGGCGAGCCAGGTCGACGAGTCAAGCCGACGACCAACATCGTCAGGTAGTTGAAGGTCGAGGTGGATACTTGCGACCGAAGCGACGAAAGGTTGGTTCAATGGCAAGGGAGGTCGGGGTGCGCCTAACTACCGATATCCTTCGATTATCGGAAGCTGCGCCCCATCGAGGTCGCCGTTGGCGTCCCGGCGACGAGGCAGCGACGAAAGCGACCAAGTCCTTCGGAAAACTCCTATATCCAGCCCAGGACTGGCGTCATTCTGTTTTCCTCGTCGGGCACGTCTGTGCCGGATTGGGGTGCTCGGAGGAACCGTTCGGCTTGGCGTGGCATACCAGGCAGCGGTTGATGGAGGAGGAGCGTCGTTGGTCGCAGACACCGTTGTCGATAGCGGCAGCGCTGTGCCGCCGGTAGTGAACTGGGAGAAAACCAAGCCGCGGTCGGTAGCGTAAGATCATTAGCTGTCTTCCTGAACAGCAGGCAGGTCCATGGCGTGTTGGGCCGGGTTCGAGGTATCCACAGTGTAACGAGAGCAGGTCGTCGGACACCCGCTCACCACGCACTGGCAACCACTGATCGGTTAGGGTTCTGGCGTGCGACCCCGTCAGCGCCGAGAAGCCCTCGGAAGGGCGATCGACCGCTTCTCCGAGGGACATATGATGAGTAGCCAAAGTAGAGATGACTCCGCCGAGCCGCCTCGTGTTGTGTGGAATATCTCTCTACCTTCACTCTGATGGTTTATCTAGACAGCGGCTTGTTGTGGGATAACCGTGGGGAGCGGGGCCAAACGGCTCGGGTAAATCGGCGTTGGGCGATCACCTTGCTCGCGCCACTCCCGCTCCTGTGAGGCGCTTGCTCGCGTACTTCGGCAACTCTGGTTTGACAACGCTGGTGGAAATATCTCGGCGGAACAGCGAACCAATATGCAGAACTCAATCACGAGTTGGGATCAGCATCTCGACGTCCGTTGGAAAGACCAGATGGCTGGACAAAGGACGACTTCGCTCATCTACGATCTGCTCGCTCGGCATAATGAGAGGAACTCGAACGCTATGAGAGCGCTAGAGCGAGCCGAAGTGTCGCTCGCCGAGGTGGAACGAGCGCTTCGGGCGAGCCCCGTTGGATGAGATCTCCGATCTCCTGATCCGTGTGGGCTTGCGGTGAGTCTTCAGTAGGGGGGCGTTATTGTAACTGAAGGCGACGTTGGCTCGTATGAGATTACCCGGATGTCGGACGGTGAAAAGAGCGCTGTCTTGTTGGCAGCGGATGTGTATTTGGCTAGATCGGGTACGGTGTTCATTCTCGATGAGCCTGAAAGGCATCTGCATCGGTCAGTCTCAGCGCCGCTAATCGAGGCGGTGGTCGCGTCGTCTTGACTGTCACTTCGTGATTCTCACTCATGATCTGGATTTAGCATCGTCACTTGCCGTTGACGCCGTAAGTGCGTACCTGCTGAGCAGTGGAGGTGAGTGGAATATAACTGGGACCCCAATCGCATGGGATCTGCTTGAGATACCGGATCTGGAAGATCTCCCTTTTGCTGCACGCACCGCCATCTTGGGAGGGCGGCGAAAGGTCCTGTTCGTTGAGGGCGTGCTCATCCAGCCTCGACAAATCGCTGTATGAGCTGTTGTTTCCTGGATGGCCAATCGTCCCATGTGGGAGTTGTGAAGAAGTAATCCGGGCAACGAAGGGCCTCGCGGAAACGGAGGCGTTGCATTGGGTCCACGCTCGGGTGTGGTCGACGGAGACCGGCGAACAGCATCAGAGATTGCAGCGCTGCGTGCCAATGGCGTGCATGTACTTGGCTGCCTTGAGGTGGAGGGTCTCGATTACTGCTCCGTTTCGATCCGTGCGGTGGCTGAAAAGATAGCGAGCTAAGCCGCTGGATGCTCTTGAGGTTGGTGCAAAGGGCATAGGGTCGGCTCTGCAGTCCATTGGGACGGAAGAGTCAATAGGACATCTCGCAGCTCAAGCAAGCTTCGCTCTGTGCAACGTCTGCTCGTTGAGCGTGCTCCGAAAGCCGAGGAGATAGCCGCCGCAGGTGAGGTAATCGAAGTGGCCTGTAGTATCGCCATATCCAACCAGGAGGACAGGCTTCGGAAGCTTGGACGCGGGCAAACCTTGATGAGGTTGTCCGCAACTACCCGGTAAAAGGACACGTGCTCAAGGGGGCCGTAGCTAGCGCTTTGGAGTTCAAGAAGCACCTCGCATATGAAGGTCTGCGAGCCGCCATCAGATCGGACGAAAGTCTGCAGCGTCAATAAGGGCCATTGCAGGGTCTCTTCCTTCGTCCTCAGAGACCAAGTCGGGCCGAGGCATTGTCGCTAAACAGAGAGCCTCGTCGGATGTACCGCCGCAGCACGGGCAGCGAACGATGCCCGGTGGTGGCCATGATCGACGCTTCCGAAGCCCCACTCCGAGCTGCGCTGGTCGCCATGCCCGAGCGCAACGAGTGGCCTGCCACCCGATCGGCATTGAGCCCAGCAGCCAATGCCGTGCGCTTGACCACCAACGCCACGGCACGGTCCGAGAGACGGTGGTCGTCAACGTTGCCGTGACGGTCAACTCCCCGGAACAGCGGGCCTAAGTCGCTGGCGGAGCTGGCTAGCCATCGTCGGTAGGCCCGCACCGGGCAGGTGGTGGGGTCAGAGCCGTAGGGGATGCCGATCTGGCGTCCTTCCCCGTCCTGGTCGGTCTTGGACCGGCGGATCGTGACTACCAGCCCGTCGGCAGTGTCCTCGACGTCGGTGATGTCCAGCGCGACCAACTCGCTGCGCCGGAACGCCCCGGCGAACCCGAGCAACAGCAGACAACGATCACGATGCCCGCTCATCGTCTCCGCCAGGCAGCCCACCATCCGTCTGATGTCGTCGGTCAGCAGCGCCGTCTTCTGGGCTTGGACGGTGCCGTTGACCCGGCGAATGCCGGCCCATGCGGCCCGCACCACTGGGTCGATTGTCGGCGTAGCGAACCCTGCCGCTTGGTGGGCCACTGACACCGAGGACAGCCGGCGGCGGATCGTCGATGTCGACGCGGTGCGAGCCAGGTCGGTTACGTACAAGACAACTGTCTCCGCTTCTGCTGGCAGAGGCACGAAGCCATGCACGCTGCACCACTCGATGAAATGCCGCCAGTCGGCCCGGTACGCCCTGGTGGTGTTCGCCGAGCGGGCTGAACCGACATACCGTCGGGCCTCGTCGATGAGGTCGGTACTAACAAGGGGGCCGTCGCTCACCCCGTCAAGGACCGGGATCGGCAGAAGCTCGCTCATGAGTGCGCTTCCGACACCGGATGCCGTTCGCATGCTGCCCCGGCCACGGTCAAGGGATCGGCCGGCCGAGAAGAACCGGACTCCACTGGATCGCGATCCTCCTCGTCTGACGGACCAGACGAGTCCACGGTGACGAGGCGGGTCAGCAGCCTTGGCCTTCCGCCGGTTTCGACCAGGACGGTGCGCGCCACGCCATGAGCCTCAAGTTCGGCGTGTGCGGCAGCAAGCCGCGCCCCATCGAGATGCCGGTTGAACAGATCGCGCTGAGCGCTTCCATCCAAGCCATCGCTGCCAGCCTCGGTGAGGGCCTCGAGCAACCGGGGCACGATCCAGTCAGACTCATGACCGGCGAAGACCCGGTTGACGGTGGCCTCGGTGTGCTCCCACACGGCCTGAGCGGCGTCAAGATGGACTACCTCGATGGTGTCGGAGGCGTCGAGCATGGCGAAGACCACCGACAGACGGAGGAGCTGTGCCTCTGCCCGTGCGGTGAGCGATCCAACCACGCCGTCGACGTCGTCGGCCATCGCGTTGTAGATGTCGGCCCAGCGCTGCTCAGCCTCCGGGCTCCGGGTCAGGACTCCGAGCTGGCGTGCTCGGTCGATGGCCACGCCGACACGGACGCCGAGCACCTCCAGCTCCTCGACCGGCAGGCTCCCCCCGCTCGGTAGACGCTTGGATCGCTCCACCCAGCAGAACAAAAACCTGTTGGCCAAGCCGTTGGCGATCTCGGTCCCGTCGAGCCGTCGGCGGAGCTCCTCACCGGTGATATGGCCCAGGACCGCCACGTTGGCCCCAGTGGCCTGCAGAGGCTTGTTCCGGGTCCTCACGGCCAGCGTGCCCGCCATCCCACGCCTCTCGGACCAGCGCCGACAGGGACGGGCTCCGAGCGCCGGTACGGAGAAGACGGGCGAACTCCGGCTCGTGCACCAGCACGGATCGGTCCAAGCCCTCAGGCCGATCAGCCAGGTCAGCGACCAGCCCCTCCCCTGACGCCAGACCGCCGATCACCCGGCTGTCATGGAACCCCGGGGCAGCCTGATCGAAGACCCTCTTGATGACTGCCCAGCTCGTGCCCTTCCGAGCCGCGGCTGCTCTTGCCAACCAACACGACATTCAGGCGAGCAGGGTGCTCGGAGCCATCGGCGACGGCATGAGGACCAGCACCGACAACGGCACCGAAGGCGGCCAAGAAAGTGACGAGCAGCCCGGCACGATCCGGCCTCGGTGTGAGGCTCCAAGAAGCGGACAACCTCACCGGCCAAGCCATGGAACGCGAGCGTCTCTCATGCCGCCACCGCCCCGACCAAATCGACGTCGCTGACGACGGTCGTTTTCTGCTCGGCCAGCTGGACTAGGTAGTCCGTGGCCGCCTGTGCCTTGGACGCGGCATGGAACAGCGCAGAGGAGTCGGCACGCAGCACCCGGAGCCACGATGCAAGGTAAGCGGCATGGTCAGGACGGGGCACGGCGCTGATCCCGAGATGACCACACGTGAACGCTGCGCTCAGCTCGGCCACAAGCTCCTCCGCGGCGTAAGCGTCGGTCCCGAACCGGCCAGAGAGGTCACGTCCAACACGTGAGCTATGGCCGGTCCAGTGGCCGTGCTCATGGGCGCTCGTGGCGTAGTAGTCCAATGCCCGCTGCGAACTGGGCCAGCTCGGGCAGCACGATGAGGTCACCGATGGTGCAGTAAGCCGCCCGGTTTCCCCCGTGGCGGACGTCAGCACCAATGTTTGCGAAAAAGGCGTCAGCGACGCCGATTCGCTCAGGCTCGGTCAACGCCTTAACCGGGGGCCGCTCCCATCCATCGACCTGCTCTGCAGAGAACACCGTGAAACAGAAAGGCACCAAACGCCGCTCCCCCGTTGCCTTGTCATCGACCGGCGACCACTTCACGCCATGAGTGGCCCGCTCCCCTCTACGGACCTGGCGCGCCGAGCTGCTTCCACTGCTTGTAGGTCGCCCACTGGCCCGACCAGCCCTCAGCGGCGGCCACCATACCGAGCACCAGATGGTTGCCGCCACGGTAGGGCTGATGGGTCAGAGCGTTGACCGGCCGACCGGCCTCGGCGATGGCGTGCCATGGCATCCGCCACCTACCCAGCGCCTTCCTCGATCTGGGCCACGACCTTCGCCGTGACACACGCGTAGAGTTCCTGACGATCCATGGAGATAACTCCTCCTGGGTCAAGGTCCGGTCGGAGCGCTAACTCCGGCCGGACCACCTTTTGTTGTCAATCCCAGTATGCCGAGTTATCCATCATTTCGCGCCGAAAACGACGTCAGTGTGGACGTTTATACAATGGAAAGGCCCCGGGGGGTTTATGTCCTCAGCAATCCCTCTTGCCGAGATATAACGCCTAGTACGCACGGCCACGATTATGATTTTGTTTGATCAGAAATGATGCAATAGCAGTCAGCTCAGCATCTGTTCGGCTGATTTGATGCAATACTTAGCCATGGGCAAACCGCCGTACAGTCGAGATGACCTTTTCTCATTGCTCAGCCGACGGTCAAATCGCCTAGGACGCCTGGTCGTCAATCAGGTCGCGCTGGCCGATGAATTGGGCTGCAATAGGACCAGCGTGGGAAAAATGATCCGCGTACTCTCGAGCAGCGGGGCCAAGTCATCCGCCGAGGCCGCAAAGGGCCTAAAGGCTTGGTGCTACAACTCCAAGTACCGGCTCAGGTCTCAAGCTTTCCTCCGCTCGCCTCTACGTAGGCTGACGTCAGGGCTGAAAGAAGCCCCTCCGGCAGGTCTCTGACCCCGGTCCCCTGCTTAATCGACGCCCCGAGGACGCTCTCCACGGCGACTTTGGCGACCGGAGCGCGGCGATCGAATACGGACTGCCACAGCTGCATCCAAGCAGTCGCTCCCGACCCGATGGTCACCAAGCTCATGTCACCCGGCACGTAGACACGCAGACTTGGACCAGCGCTCCCCTTGTACGTCGTCAATGCGGCGAGTCCTCGATCGGCGAGGCCCTCAGCCCAGTCGCACACAGCCGTGAGGAACGGCAGCTGACCCACTGGAGCCAGGGCCACTGCTTGTCGAAACTCGTCAATCCCAGCGGTGTCGGTCCCCTCGACACGGTCTGCCTCGGATCTCGCCGGCCGGGCGCGTTCGGGCTCCACCCTGGTCGGCACCACGAGCTGGGTGCCTCCGACCTGGTACGAAGCCAACGTGACCAGGTCGATGAGGAGCCGGTCAGTCACGTACTGCAAGTAGCCCACCAAGGTGACCAAGTCATCGGGGACATCGTCGAGCACGATCACCAGCCGGAAGCTTCCGCTCCTCAAGCTGTCAGAAAGACCGTCCTCAAACCTCGCCCGTGCCGAGTCGGAATCGTCCTCCTGACTGGCCGACAGCGCGGCGGCGAACAGGGTGTCGAACCCACGCACCTGCAGGTGACGCCGAAGTACGTCGCCCTCTAGTTCCGTTGGGGAGAGCCCCTGTAGATGAGCAGCGTAGGCAAGGACTTGGGCGACGACGGCTCGTCGAGCCTCGGCGTTCTTGGCCAGCTTGACCTCGATGATCACCAACCGCCCCGATGGCTCGACCGCGATGAGGTCAGCACTCCCTGAACCCAGTCGCACCTCCCGGCCGACGACCGCCAGCTGGGGAGATCCGGCCAGCGGTAGCAGCTGAGGGGTCTTCTCGACCAGGGTGTGGAGAGTGTCCTCATCGGGGAAGCCGACCTTGGAGAGCACCTTCCATCCCCCACTGTCGTCCGTGCTCCAGATCGCCGTCACGACACATAGGTAGCAGAAGACGCTGGGGACAGGCACCGATGCCGCTGCGAGGGCCAGGCGCGAGCAGACGACGCATGGTCTCGGCGACCATACGGTCGGCCGGCGATGTCCTCTTTACACTTGTTCATCCCTTTGGGAACCACGCTCGTCGTTGCCAGCCAGACCCTCCGTCGAGGCCCCGTGAACTGGCGGCCGAGCGAGGCGCTAGCTTCTGGCCATGATCAGGGATGATGCATCCGTGGGAGCCGCGTCCTAACACGCACCACGAGCGGGATGGAGTAGTCGCCTGATGGCAGGAGCTGGCGTAGGACAACGATCGGAGGCTGGGGTTGCCCCGGTACAAGTTTCAATGGGCGAACCTACCGAGGGCGGTCCTCGAAGCGCTCGTCGCAGATGAGAATGCCGCAACCGACGATGCCCCGGAAGCGCTCCGCCGTCGATATGGTCCATGGCCCGACGAGGACTTCGTCCGCGATAACTGGGAGCTTTTGCGCGATGTCTGGCTCGACAGTGACCCCGTTGCCCGAGAGGCCGTGGTGGACCAACTATGGGCAATCGGGGTCGGTCAAGGCCAAGACCCTCCCATCGGCAAAGCTGCCGAGCTGGCCTACCTCCGGTCCTGCAGAAACGCACGCCGGCTCAGACAAATCGTCCTGGGCGAGTTCATCACCATGGCTGAACCTCGCGCGTCGCGGCTCCCGTCGGATCATCTCGTCCAACACCTCCTTCGCGTCAAGACGCCGACCCGTCTCAGACCATGAGTGATCCGATCCCAGAAGAGACCAAACCCGCTCCGAAACCCCATCGCGGGAGTGGGAAGACCGGCGCCAAGCCTCTCGGCTTTGAGGACACGCTATGGAAGGCAGCTGACAAGTTACGCGGCTCGATGGACTCCAGCGAATACAAACACGTCGTGCTCGGTCTGATCTTCTTGAAGTACATCGACGACGCGTTCAGCGAACGCCGCCAGCAGATTACAACCGACCTCGTCACCGAGGGCTACGACGCCGTGGCGATCGAGGAACTGGTCGAGTCCCGTGACGAATACGTCGCCGAAGGCATTTTTTGGGTACCGCCGGAAGCCCGCTGGGACTTCCTTCAGGGCAGCGCCAAGCAGCCGGAAGTAGGCAAGCTGATCGACAACGCGATGGACCTTGTGGAGATGGACAATCCATCGCTTAGAGGCGTCCTCCCGAGGAACTACTCCCGGCCAGCTCTCGACCAGCGGCGCCTCGGCGAGCTGGTCGATCTGATTGCCACCATTGGCGTTGGAGCATCCGAACATCGGGAGCGTGACGTACTCGGCCGGGTATACGAATATTTCATCGGCCGCTTTGCTTCGGCGGAGGGCAAGGGTGGCGGCGAGTTCTACACGCCCCGCTCGATCGTCAAGCTGCTCATCGAAATGATCGAGCCATACCAGGGTCGGGTTTCGACCCTTGCTTCGGCTCTGGCGGCATGTTCGTCCAGTCGGAGAGCTTTGTCGAAGCCCACGGCGGGAAACGCAACGACATCTCCATCTTCGGCGAGGAACTAAACGACACAACCTGGCGCCTTGGGAAAATGAACTTGGCCATCCGGGGCATCGAGGCCAACCTCGGACCGCGGTGGGGTGACAGCTTCCACGACGATCTCCACCCGGACTTGAAGGCTGACTACATTCTGGCCAACCCGCCATTCAACATCTCCGACTGGGGTTGCGACCAACTCCGAGAAGACTCCCGTTGGGTGTACGGATCGCCCCCGGTCGGGAACGCCAACTACGCCTGGCTCCAACATATGGCGTCCCACCTGTCGCCCCGAGGGGTCGCTGGGATTGTTCTCGCTAACGGGTCGCTTTCCTCACAACAGTCGGGAGAGGGCACCATACGTCAAGCCATGGTCGAGATGGACTTGGTCGAGTGCATCGTCGCACTCCCCGGCCAGCTCTTCTACTCCACAGCGATACCCGTCTCCCTATGGTTCCTCAACAAAGACAAGGCCAACGGCCACACCCGACCCGGGACCGGGCTTGGCGGGATAGGCGAGGCGAGATGCTCTTCGTCGACGCCCGCAAGCTCGGAGCCATGGTTGACCGCACTCACCGGGAACTCGCCGAACAGGAGATCCGTCGGATCGCCGGCACTTACCACGCCTGGCGGGGTGAGCCGGCCAACGAAACCTACGAAGATGTGCCCGGCTTCTGTGCCTCGGCCAAACTAAAGCAGATTGCCGATCACCGTTTCATCCTCACCCCCGGCCGTTATGTCGGCTCGGAAGAGGCCGACGAAGATGACGAACCCCTCGGCGACAAAATCGTCCGCCTGACTCATCAGTTGTACGAAGCGTTCGACGACAGTGATCGGTTACAGGACGAGCTTAGGCGCCACCTCGGAAGGTTGACGTCAGAATGACTAGCGACAGATTCCTCCACACGCCCCATCTCGGCGAAAGCGCTCCGACTTCGTGGTCGTGTTTCTTATCTTAAATAAAGCCGGTGAAGGCAGTACGCCAGATGAAATCTATCGCTTAAGTAAAAAATTAAAAGCCGAAAAAGCGTTTAATTATGCTAGGCGTATTCTTGTTTTTGCATGTAAAACACATACGCAACCCGATGAATTTGGGCTTTTGCTTGATCAACAATATGCATTATGTACTTATAAAGACCAAGATTTGCCAACCATTTATAGGCTTGAGGAAGCTTTGCGTATATTGAGGGAATGGCGGCCTAAACTTGATAGTAAAGAAAATAATAGCATAGAAACATTTGGTCTTGGTGGTGCAGTTTATAAACGCAAATGGGAAACCGATGGACAACTTAAAAATTTGGAATATTCTTTATATTATTATAAAAAAGGTTACGAGCTTGGTGCAGAAAAGAACGATGGTTATTGCGGCATAAATACTGCTTTTGTGCTTGATTTATTATCACAGATTGAAACAGCCAATGTTTTAAAATCTGCCGAGCAGCAAGCTAATGCAAAACGATACATGGAACAAGCCCGTGAAATTAGGCAAGTTTTAATTGAAAAACTTGTTCCCCAAAAAGGTGATACTAACGAAGTAATAGTGCCTGAAAAAAATTGGTGGTATTTGGTAACGGTAGCCGAAGCTTATTTTGGACTTGGTGAATATGAAAATGCAAGACCTTGGTTAAAAAAAGCATCCACTTTAACAGACACTTCGGAATGGGAAAAAGAAACGACCACCAGGCAGTTAGCAAGAATAGCACTTCTTCATGATAAAAATGAATTAGAAGAAGTGGAGAACTCTGTTGCATGGGATGTATTAACAGAATTAATTGAACAAAAAAATGAAACCGCGGCACTTCAAAGTGCTTTTTTCGGTAAAATGGGATTAGCATTGTCGGGTGGAGGATTACGGGCTTCCCTTTATCATATAGGAGTGTTGGCAAGACTGGCTGAACTTGATATGTTGCGAAAAATAGAAGTATTATCTTGTGTTTCAGGCGGATCGATTATTGGCGCCCATTTTTATTTGGAAGTAAGGAAATTACTGCAAACAAAACCCGATGCTTCAATTATCCAAAATGATTATATTGAAATAATAAAAAAAATAAATATAGATTTCCTAGCAGGAATACAACGTAACATTCGAACAAGGGTTATTTCTAATTGGTGGGATAATTTTAGGATGTTTTGGAGCAAAACTTATTCTAGGACCAGCCGCTTGGGCGAACTTTATGAAAGCGAACTTTTTTCAAAAACGGAAGGTTGGAACCAAAACGAAGACCAATGGCTTCATAACCTTGTTATTGCTCCCAAACAAGACGACGGTTCTCAAAAAAGCGACTTTAATCCTAAATATGATAATTGGAAAAGAAATGCCAAAGTGCCTATTTTAATATTAAACGCCACTGCTTTAAATACGGGCCATAACTGGCAATTTACAGCATCTTGGATGGGAGAATCCCCAGCTAGTATCCAAAAAATAGACGGTAATTATCGGTTAAGGCGCATGTATTATAAAGAAGATGGCGATAAAGCCTATGTCAGAACTGTTCGCCTTGGTCATGCAGTGGCTGCCTCTTCTTGCGTACCCGGCATGTTCGAACCTTTTGCGTTACCTAATCTTTATCCCGATAAAATACTAAAATTGGTAGATGGAGGGGTGCACGATAATCAAGGGATTTGTGGTTTGTTGGAAGAGGACTGTAGTGTAATATTGGTTGGTGATGCAAGCGGGCAAATGGGAGAAATAGATAAACCCGGAGGTGATATTTTGAGTGTTCCGTTGCGTGCTAATAATATATTAATGGAAAGGGTAAGAAATGCACAATTTCAAGACATGAACAGCCGTTCGCAAGCTGGCTTACTGAAAGGCTTTATGTTTATACACCTTAAGATGGGGCTTGATGTAAAAGCTATAGATTGGGTTAATTGTGAAGATCCCTCTGATGTAAAAATCAATTTTGCCACAACCACAGCCTACGACATCCGGAAAGATATTCAAAAGTATTTGGCTGCCTCCCGAACAGACCTAGACTCTTTCAACGAAACAGAAGCACATGCTTTAATGTGTAGTGGTTATTTAATGACCAAGTTTGAATATAATAAGTGTATAAAAGGATTTAATAGCGCTAAAGAACAAAAAATAAATTGGGATTTTCTTGAAATTGCCAACGATTTAAAAAGGGCTGACACTTCAAGGGAAGTAATAAAATTATTAGAAGTATCGAAAGAAAATGTTTTCAAAATTTGGAGGTTGATACCGGCACTCAAAGTATTGGCTTGGGCCTTATTGATTATATGTATAGTTGGTTTTATATTGGGTATATATCATTGGTACGATACGCCAATACTTACAGTTGGCAAAATTGGTTGGTTTGTATTTTATTTAATTATTGGTCTTTTTATAAGTAAAACAGTCATTAGGATTATTAAGTACAGGGAAACAGCCATTCGCTTTGTAACCGGAATAGGTTTAATTACATTCGGTTGGCTAGCAGCTAATATCCATTTGTATGTATTTGACAAAATGTATTTAAAAAAAGGAAAAAGGAAATAGCAAAAAGATTAATCAAAAACCAATTGTTCTGAAATGATTTTTGATTTTGCAATCACAATAATTTATAAACATACAATATAGGTGATAATAAATTTAGGAATCTTTTATAAATGGCGAAATTATAATGGTTAAAACAAAGGGGATAATTTTTTTAACCATTATAATTACGCCAAGCAACTCTCACTATTCCCATTCTCCGATACGTAAACCTTTATCTTGTCACCCACCTTTAAACTATTAATATCATAAGAATTAGATCTCCCTTTAATTTTTTGTCCCATGGTATTTATAAAATAATATTCTACCAAAACATAAGGGCGAAAATTGTTTTTCCCATAAGGCAATTTGGGGTAAAGCGCAACAATAATAGCGTCTTTAATATCCCCGTATTGGTATAAGCGTAGCTTTTTAAGTCCGGGTATTAAGCCTGCTATTAAAAATGGAATACCCACCATAAGGAAAACCAACGGTAAAATATAAAATATATAATAAGGAAAGCTAAAAGGCTTCATGTTTTCGATTATAGACTGATGGTTATATACTTTTATTTTGATGGTATCTTTTAAATTAATCTGTACGCTGTTATTAGACATCAACGTTTTAAAATTGTCTGAATAGGATTGGCCATCTTCATAATATAAATAGCTGATTACTCTTGGGTGCTCGCCATTGATTGTAGTGTTGTATAATACATCAATGCCTGTAATAGTAGCAGTGGCTTCAATGCCGTATTTTTCAATGGCTTTGAAATCGTATTTTTCATAAGGCGATTTGGTGAAGATGGTAATTGCGATTAATACAGGTGTTAATATAAAAACGGATAGCACTGAAAATGTAAGACCCAATATAAAAAAAGGTTTGTAGCCTTTTAATATGGTAAACAGGGTAGGGAAGCTGACTGGCCGTTTATTATTCATTGATTTTATATTAATTGTGGATTATTCTAATTTCAAATGAGATGTAATTTGATAAATGTAAAATTTCTATTTTGTAAATTACCACTAACGGTAAAAAATATATAGGCTTTATTGTTGGTTCAATCAATTCTAACCATATTTCAGCTGAGGGAGCGGCATTCCACCGTTCATCCCAAAATACCCGTCCAATTTCGCCTTGGTATTACCTTCGCTGGCTTAAACATTTTTCGGGAATGAAGAAATATTTGTTATTGATTATATTGACCTTTATATTTTGCCAAATCTTGGTGGCACAAACACCAGATTGGAGAACCATCTACCGTGCCACCCACGAAAAGAAATTCGACCTGATCCATACCAAACTAGATGTGCGTTTTGATTTTGACAAACACCGCCTAATGGGCAAGGAATGGGTGAGCATGAAGCCGCATTTTTATGCACAAGACAGTTTGGTGTTGGATGCGAAAGGAATGCAGATCAATAAAATTTCGGTGCTGGATGGTGCGGTAATCAAAGATCTTTCTTATACTTACGCCGATACCATGCAACTGCATATTAAACTGGATAAAACTTATCAGGCAATAGATTCCTTTATCTTGTATATCGATTATGTGGCTAAACCCGACGAAATGACTTTCCCTGGCAGTGCCGCTATTAAAAATGCGAAGGGATTGTACTTCATCGGTCCTGATAAAAAAGATAGCACCAAACCTGTTTCCGTTTGGACGCAGGGCGAAACAGAAGCAAATAGCGTTTGGTTTCCAACTATCGACAAGCCAAACCAAAAATGCACGGATGAAATTTTGATGACCGTTCCGGCAAAATTTGTTACTTTAAGCAATGGTGTGTTAAAAGGCAGTGTTGTAAATAAAGATGGCACCCGCACCGACGATTGGCACATGGATTTGCCACACAGCGTTTACCTGTTTTTTATGGGTGCCGGCGAGTTTTCGATCATCCGCGACAAGTATAAAAACATACCGGTGGATTATTATGTGGAACCGAAGTATGTACCCGTTGCACGCAAGATTTTTGGATTAACACCTGAAATGATTGGTTTTTACAGCAAAGCATTGGGCGTTGAATATCCTTGGCCGAAATATGACCAAATGGTGGGCCGCGATTATGTGAGCGGCGCCATGGAAAACACAACGGCAACGCTTCATCAGTTTAGTGCCTACCAAAAAAGCAGCGATTTGGTAGATGGCAACAAATGGGAAAGCACCATTGCGCATGAATTGTTCCACCAATGGTTTGGCGATTATGTTACCGCTGAAAGCTGGAGCAACATAACCGTAAACGAAACCATGGCCAATTATAGCCAGGTATTGTGGGCGGAACATAAATATGGAAAAGATGCCGGTGCAGAAGAAAATTACAACGATATGCAAAAATACCTGCGTGTTAAAGCCAACGAAAACAAACAATTGGTTCGTTTTTATTACAACGATAAGGAAGACGTGTTTGATTTGGTGAGCTATGAAAAGGGCGGCCGTATCCAAAATATGCTACGCAATTATTTGGGCGATAGCGCTTATTTTAAAGGTTTGCACAAATATTTATCTACCAACAAATTTGGCAATGGCGAAGCCCAGCAAATGCGTTTGGCGTTTGAAGATGTGAGCGGAAGGGACCTGAACTGGTTTTACAACGAATGGTTTTACAACATCGGCCACCCGATTGTTGACATAAGCTACGCTTACAACGATGCTGCCGGAAACGTGGCTGTTACCATAAAACAAAACCAAACAACGCACTTATTTCAATTCCCGATTGCGGTGGATGTGTATAGCGAAGGCAGTAAAACCCGCACAACTGTTTGGGTAAAAGATAGTTCCAACACGTTTGTTTTTCCATATACCACACATCCTAATTTGGTAAATGTAGATGCGGACAAGGTAATGTTGTGGGTGAAACACGATCCTAAATCGGCCGATAATTACATGTTTCAATATCGCAAGGCGGGAAATTATATGGATAGAAGGGAAGCTTTAGATTCGCTGGCAAACATGTACGATAACAGTGCTACGCAAAAGCAATTTTGGAGCGACGCCCTGAACGATACGTTTGAAACCATGCGCCAAAAAGCATTGTTGTTTTGGAAAAAGCATACCAACGACATGGATAATGCTACCGAAGAAAAAATATTTGCAACCGCTCAAACATTTTACAATAACCCAACCCGTGCTATTGCCATTGATGTGCTAAGCAAAAAGAACGGTGCGAAATATGAGCCGTTTTTTCTAAAATCAGTAACTGATTCTTCGTACAGCGTAGCCGGAGCCGCATTGGAGGGTTTGGTAAATGTTGATTTAGCAAAAGCTATTGCTTTGCAACCACAACTAAAAAAGGATGAGGGTGGAAGACTGGCACAAAGCTTAAGGATAGTGGATTATTTACAAAAAACGGATGCCGACGCCGACAGCGTAACAGCAGAATACAAACGCATGTCAATGGTCGATAAAGCGATTAACCAAAAAGCTGTTTTTTATTATTTATCGAAATTGCAGGATGTTGATAAATTTAAAAAATTAGTAGGGCCGATTATTGAAAGCTATACTACGCCAGGCCGCGATTTTGGCAATCAAAAAGCTACCACTTTGGAAAATATTAATTGGCTGCTAGATAAAAAACAAGTTGCCTTAACCGCTGATCTAAACAATAATAATTTGCAGGAAGAAATTAAATATATACAAGAAAAATTGAAGGGGTGAATTAGTCAATAGTCAATGGTCATTAATTATAATTGTGGACACGGCGCTGGCATGAAATTATTAATTTCGGCACTAATTTTAATGACTTATTGACCTAATGACTGATTTAATGAGAAAACTTGTAATCTTTTTATTGATTGTTGGTTTAAATAAATGTTTTGCGCAATTTAGCGATAGCATCCATCACAAGATTGCTTATGCTGGCACCGGAGTACTGAACAAAACCCAAACTGGTACTTCGTACGTTATTACCAATGCATTAAATTTCAATATTAAAAAGAAAGACCTGTCGGTAAATAATAGTAACAGCTACACTTTTGGTCAGCAAGAGCAAACGCTTACCAATAACGATTTTTCTTCCACGCTTGATTTTAATCTTACTAAAACATTTCCCCATTTTTATTATTGGGGATTAGCAGCTTTTGATAAAAGTTTCTCTTTAAAAATAAATAACCGAGGCCAAGTTGGGTTGGGAGGCGCATATAATTTTGTTGATGAAAAAGACGCATTTCTTAATTTAAGCGAAGGCGTTTTGTATGAAAGCAGCAATTTAAAATTAACTGACAGTATAAATGATGTATATCAAACATTCCGCAATTCGCTAAGGCTGCGCTATCACTGGGTTTTAAAGCAAATATTTGTGCTGGATGGTACCGATTTTGTACAAAATTCTTTATCGTACGGTAATGATTATATCTTAAAATTTGTAAATAGCTTTACGTTAAAACTAAATAAATGGTTGGGTTTTACTACCGCTTTAAATTACAATAAAATACAACGTACCAAAAGTGAAACTTTATTGATTACGTTTGGATTAACGGCGGAGAAATACTTTTAATTCCAAACAAACTGCATTAAAATGAATTCCGGTTTTAGGAAAATGTGGATGCAAACATTTTTAAAGGACGTCTTGCCTTGAATTCTTCCGATATTTGCTTGGTAACCAATGCCGAAAAAATGTTTGGGTTAATCAAGTTCATACTAGTTTGAGTAATTTATTTGGTAAAATGGAGAATTGCAAATATAAGCGGAACGAAAAAAAGCTTTTATGGGGGATATGGCTGGTGTCGGTGATAACTGCTGTTATCATTTTTAATCCATTCAATTTATACTTTTTAAACGACGATTTTATTTACGTTCCACAAAGCAAAAGTGGTAATTATTTGTACGGAACCGCGTTTAGGCCCGTTTCCAACATTACCTTATTGTTTGATTTTTTGTTGTACCATAAACAAGCTTGGGGCTATCATATCACTAATTTATTCATTCATTTAATCGCCACTTTTTCAGTCTTTCAGCTTGCCAAACAAAGTTTTTCTTTTTTTAAGATAAATGTTCCAAAATGGGCTGCACATGCAGCTGCGATATTCTTTTTATTTTATGCCTTTCATAGCGAATCTGTTTATTGGATTATTGGCCGTGGCGGATCGTTGGTGACTATTTTTTTTGCGCTTGCATTAAATTTAGTTTTGCGGCCTACAATAAAAACTTGGCAATTAGTATTGTCTCTGTTTTGGTTTATTATTGGAATGCTTACGTATGAATCTATTTGGGTATTGCCTTTTATAATTGCTGTGGTTGCCTTTTATAAAAGCAAAATTTATCATATAAAATTAAACAAATTAATATTAGAACCTTTATTGTTTTGGATAATTTTCATTTCGTCTTTTATCATTAAAAAAATCTTAATAGATGATTTTGTAGGTTCGCCTTATCATTATTCGGTGTCTACATTGATGGCAGTTAAAACATTAATTTATGAATACCTGACCGGATTTTTTAGAAGTTTTTTATTTCCAGCCAGTGCTATTTATTTTACCATCGGTTGCGTTGTTGTTACATTATTTTTTATATGGTTTTTAATAAGTGGAGTTAAAAAGCGTTGGTTTACGAATATAGATGTCTTTTTGGCAATTTGTTTTTTGACATCTTTATCACCAATTGCATTATTAGGTGTAAATACCCACAATACTGAGTCAGAGCGATTTTTATATTTGCCTTCTGTATTTGTTTGTATTTTTTTTGCAATAATAATTGCCAGAATAAATGAAAATAAATTAAAAGTTGCTTTAATTGCTCTTTTTTTAGGATATAATATTTTCTTTTTGCGACAATCTTCTGTTGCATATAAAGTTGCTGGCGAGGCAAATAAGACGATCATGCAAGAAATCGGCAAAGTAAATGGCGATTACAATGTTGTTCATGTTATAAACTTACCAACACAATATAAAGGTGGATTTATGTTTAGGATTGCTTTTGCAAATGCATTAAAATGGATGTGCCCTAATTTAAAATATAATCAACAGGTGGTTTATTCTAAAATGGAATATTTAAAACCGATAAAAATTTCGGTTGCCGATAGCATGCCAAATACAACAGCTACATTTATTAAATCAAAAAAAATTATTATTCAGCCAAACGATTTATTAATTGCTTGGGATGGGGAAAAGTTATTTATTAAATCAGGACGGTAAGTTTAAGTATTAAGTATTAAGTTCTAAGTTCTAAGTAATAAGTGTTAGGTATAAGATTTAAATTTTAAAATAGTTATTTAGCTGGTATTAATTAAGATTTTGTATTTCATATCGAGAATCGGTATTAAACTTCAAATAATTGATTTAATGTTTATTGTCTAATTCTTACTACTTAAAACTTAATACTTAACACTTATTCCTGTCTATAAATTTTAATTCATCTTTTAATGTTTCCACCACATTAAATACAATTGGGCAAATGCTGTAATGTTGCATCACATTAAATAAACGGCAAATAAAATCTGGTTGGTGCAAGTGCGGAAATTCTCGGCAAACTGAAAACCTTGCTTCATAAACAGTGCATTTTGTACCGCCTAAAAAATGGCATGGTATTGCACTGATCAGCATGGCACCTCCTTCACTTTCCTCGATATATTTTTCTTTTATTGTTTCAACTGGCGTTTGTAAAAAGTTGGCAACGTTATCCAATTCCTCCTTTTCAATGCTTATCATAAAAGATTTACAGCAATTACCACAAGCTGTGCAATCAATAGATACTTCAACCGCTTTATTTAACCGCTGTACCCGTTCGTCGATTTTAGCGCCATCTTTCCCCTTTAAAAAGCTGCGGAAACGGTCATTTTCATCTTGCCGTTCCTGGGCAAGCAATTTTATGGTTTGCAGATTGGTTTCCATTTTGGTTGAAATTGATACAATAAATTGGCAAGGTAAATGATTACATGTAAACTAAAATTATATCGATTTTCACTGTACTAAGTTCTTTGTTCCTTCTGGCTTTACTTTTTATCACAGGCACGGTTTTAGTAAAAGAGTCCAAAAAAACTAAACCAAAATGGCCATCGTAATAAAAAACCGCCCGTTGATTGATGCTTTGAACGATTGTATTGTTGCTTGCAATTATTGCGCAACCGCTTGCCTAGATGAGGAAAACATTAAAATGTTGGCAAAATGCATAAAGCTTGACATGGACTGCGCCGTAATTTGTCAGCTTGCTGCTACATTATTGTCTAGAAGTTCAGAACATGGCAAACATGTATTGAACGAATGTTTGGAAGTGTGCAACCTATGCGCCACCGAATGCGAAAAGCACGCAAAAATGGGCATGGAACATTGTGAAAATTGTGCAAATGCCTGCAGAAAATGCATTGAGGCTTGCAATGAATATAAAATGGCAGCTTGATAATGGAAAATGGAATAATTGATAATGAATAATTGAGACGACGGTGACAGACTTGTAAGTAATGTTGCCGGTGTATAAAACGTCGTTTTAATTAAAATTGAGCTATTTATTATCCATTATCAATTATTTCATTATCCATTAAATACTCACCATTGCTTTAATTACCCCGTTTTTTGGATCCAGCCAACTGGCAAAATTGTTTTTAACTTCGTCGAAATCAACACGATGCGTTATATAATTGGTTGGATTCACCAATCCTTTTT
Source organism: uncultured Chitinophagaceae bacterium (assembly GCA_963845495.1). GTDB lineage: Bacteria > Bacteroidota > Bacteroidia > Chitinophagales > Chitinophagaceae > JAZKFT01. The sequence goes on along the minus strand of CAWJTH010000058.1, from coordinate 41,326 downwards.
TCATGCTGTCTACCACATGGTCAAAATCTTGGCTGGTTGCGTTCCGGCTACTCATTAGCGTGCCTTCGCGTTTGTGAAATTCTGGATGGCTAAATGTGATTTCATTTTTTTGTAGCCCTATCAACACAAACCTTGCGCCATGCGCCATGTATTGAAATGCATTATTAATGGCTTTTAAATTTCCCGTACAATCAATTATCACGGTCGGCATATCGCCGTTGGTAATGGTTTTCAATTGATCCATTACATCGCTATCCATCGCGTTGATGCTATGCGATACGCCCAATTTATCCTTACAAAATTGCAAGCGTTGTTCGTTGATGTCTAGGGCAATTACTTTTCCACCTGCGATCCTGGCAAATTCCATGGTGCCCAATCCAATAGGGCCAGCGCCAATTACCAATACAAATTCGCCCTGTTGCACCCCCGCACGGCGTACGCCATGTGCGCCAATAGCCAGCGGTTCTACCAAAGCCAATTCATCAAAACCTAAACCTACCCCATGGATTAATGAATAAGATGGAACGGCAATATATTCCCGCATGCCACCATCTACGTGTACGCCGCAAACATTAATAGTTGCGCAGCAATTGGTTTTGCCGTTTCGACAAGCAATACAATGGCCGCAATAAAAATACGGACTGATAGTTACTGCTTCGCCCACTTCAAAGCCATTGCCAGCCTGTGTTTCCACAATTTCGGCGGCTAATTCATGGCCTAATATTCGTGGATAACTAAAAAAGGGTTGGGTGCCTTCGTACGCATGCAAGTCGGTTCCACAAATGCCAATGCGTTTTATCTTTAGCAAAGAATACCCTTCGGGAATATTGGGTAAATCCATTTCGGTATATTCGAATTCGCCTGGTTTGTTACAATATAGTGCTTTCATAATTATAGGATTGCCACAATTTTATTGCCACAGATTCAATGTTGCCACAGATTCACTGATTTAACACTGAAATAAGACAAATGGATTGTGTTTTAATAATTTCAAAATTAGTTTGTATTTATCTGTGAAATTTGAAGATCTGTGGCGATAGTTTATATTCCTGTGTTTAATCAGTGAATCTGTGGCAAATAATCTGCGGTAATTAACCCTTTCTCATTCATCGCATTCCAAAAAGCTATTGGAATTTGCTTTGTCGCCATGTCTACATTGCGTTTTACTTTGTTAGGATCGGTGGTACTCAATGCCACGCTTTCCACACCAGGAATATTAAAACCAAAATTAAAACAAGCTTCCGCAGGTAAAATATTGAAATCTTTGCACAACGCAAAAAATGCATCCCGCCAATCGTACATCGCTTTTCCTTCAGCAGTAGTTTTATCTACTTCCACATAATTGTAAAAGTCGCTACCCACTAAAAAACCACCATTAAAAACGGCCGAGTTGATAATGGTAACACCTTTTTCGTGCAGCTCGGCAATAAAATCAATCAACGGTTTTGGATGATCTTTTAACGTTAAACTGTTGGCAATCATCACCCAATCCAATTCGACATCTTTTGAAATGCGCTGGATAACTTCCCATTGTTTTGAACCAACACCAATGCCCAAAACTTTACCTTCTTTTTTTAATTCGGCCAAAGCCCGATATGCTTCCAGAATGTCGTTGTACAATTTAGCTTCTTCGTCTTTGTTTGCAGCACGGGCCAAATATTCATCTGGATCGTGCACAGAAGCCATTTGCGAACTATAATTGCCCAGTAGTTTATTGCCTTGCTCAAAGCAATCTAAAATGCCTTGGAAACTTATTTTTTGAACGGCATCATTTTTCAGCTCCTTCCAAATACCCTTTTCAAATGTTGGTTCGGGGGTGGTGAGTTCAGTTTGGTACCAGCCTAATTTATTGCTAATGATAACATCTTTTGGATCAATCTTCAGATCTTTCAACGCTTGGCCAAGCACTTCCAACGATAACCCTGCGCCATATTTTCCGGCGCTATCGAAAACGGTTGTGCCGGGCGAATTATTGACACATTCCCGCACAATGGCTAATTTCGTTTCGTAAGGTACCACTTGGTAAATATTGCCCAAGCAACTAGTGCCGAAAATTACGGGCGGCAATTGGATCGTTTTTTTATCTGGCATCAAAAAAGTATCTAGATATTAGTAATTGAAAACAAGTATTAAGTAATTAGTACTTAGTATTTGGAGAAAATCATTGCAATTTAAATATTGTAAAAGTTCATCGCATTCAATCCAAAAAACAAATGTTGTTCGTTTGCAGAAAAGCCTGAAAAATAATCGGTTACAATACTTTTCATTTTTTCGTAGCCGCCGGCTACCAAACAAACCGGCCAGTCAGAACCGTACATGATTCGATTGGTGCCAAAAGCATCCACCACCACATCTAAATAAGGTATAAAATCGGATGATTGCCAACTTTGCCAATCGGCTTCGGTAACCATTCCCGAAATTTTGCAATGCAAATTATGATGTTTAGCTGCTGCTTGAATGTCCGTTTTCCATTCATTTATTTTTCCATCCTTAATCAACGGTTTTGCAATATGGTCCAAAACAAATTTTTGTTTGGGAAAAGCTGATAAAAATTGGGGGAGATATTGCAATTGATCAGGGAAAATTAAAATATCGTAGGTATAGCCAAATCGTTCCAACTTGGCAATGCCGTTCATGAATTTTGGTGATAACATCAAATCGCGTTGCTCCTCACCTTGCAACACATGCCGAAAACCTTTTAGCGTTGGAAACTGTGTATAATAATCCAATCTTTCATCCACATTTTCGGCCCGCAAATCAACCCAACCCACAACGCCTTTTATAAAATCGTTGATAGCGGCATTGTTAAGCTGGAAAGTATTCTCAGTCTCGGTTTGGTCGCTTTGCACGGTGATGCAACCATCAAATCCATGGGTTTGCAAAACAGGCCACAAATCATTTGGCATAAAATCTCGCTGGATTACTTTCATATCACCGTTTATCCAACTATCCCTTACCGGATCAAACTGCCAAAAATGTTGATGGGAATCGATTTTCATTTGAAGAAAGAAGATTAGAAGGAGAGAAGTTAGAAGATGAGAAGTTAGAAGGAAAGAAGTTGGAAGGAAAGAAGTTGGAAGGAAAGAAGTTGGAAGTAAAGAAGTTGGAAGTAAAGAAGTTGGAAGTAAAGAAGATAGAAGGAGAGAAGTTAGAAGATGAGAAGTTAGAAGGAAAGAAGTTGGAAGTAAAGAAGTTGGAAGTAAAGAAGTTAGAAGGTGGAAGTTGGCAATTAAAAGAATAATGGTTAGGAGTTGAGTTTGACACCAAGAAATAAGAATTGAGAAATAAAAATAATTGAGATATGTATGGCTAAAATTTTAATACTGGCTTCTCAAATTCTTCTTTAAAAAAACTTCTAGCTTCTTTCCTTCCAAACTTCTAACTTCTTTCCTTCTCATCTTCTAACTTCTTTCCTTCTAATCTTCTAACTTCTTTCCTTCTCGTATGCTACCGCCGTTTGCTTGCTCGTTCCCAATCCTTCAACGCCTAACTCCACCACATCGCCAGGTTTTAAATACCAAGGTTCGGGTTTCATTCCAAGACCAACGCCAGCCGGGGTTCCGGTAGAAATAATATCGCCTGGCAACAAAGTCATAAATTGGCTTAAATAGCTTACAACCTGTTGCACATTAAAAATAAAATCGCTGGTAGTGGAATTTTGTACCATGTTGCCGTTCACCTTCAGCCAAAGATTTAGATTATTAGGGTCGGTTATTTCATCGGTAGTTGCCAAAAATGGACCCATCGGTGCGAACGTATCGCAACTTTTTCCTTTCACCCATTGGCCGCCGCGTTCCAATTGAAACGCCCGTTCGCTGTAATCGTTATGCAAGCAATAACCCGCTATATAATCCAAGGCGTCGGCTTCTTCCACATAACTACATTTTTTGCCGATAATCACTGCCAATTCTACTTCCCAATCGGTTTTGGTAGAGTTTTTTGGGATAACTACGTCGTCGTTCGGGCCGCACAATGCGGTGGTCGATTTAAAAAAGATGATCGGTTCTTTTGGTATCGGCGCATTGGTTTCTTTGGCGTGCAACGCATAGTTCAATCCGATACAAACAATTTTTGATGGACGGGCAACGCAGGATGCCCAACGCTCATTTTCCGGCACTACTGGGCATTCTGATTTATTGTCGGTAAACCATTGTTGCAACTGTGCCAAACCATCGTTGGAAAAAAACATTTCGTTGAAATCTAGCCCAAAATCGCTTACATCGTATCGTACATCGTCTTCAAAAATGGCCGGCAATTCGTTGCCAATGTCACCAAACCTGCAAAGTTTCATATCGTTTTTGTTTAGAAGTTTAGAAGTTAGAATTTAGAAGGCCGGAAGTTGAGCATTCAGATGATTAGAAGTTACAAGGTTATAGTTGAGCATTTAGATGGTTAGAAGTTAGAAGGTTATAAGTTTAGAATTAAGGGTTTTCATTACAGCTAACAATTCCATTTATTTGGAAATATAATATTATTTGAATCGTCATTCCTACATTCTAAACTTCTTGCTTCTGTCCTTCTAACTTCTAGCTTCCCAACTCAAATATCTTCTCCATCATTACCCATTTTTCTCCCGGTTTTGCAAACGGCAAAGGTTGTTGAAATTTCCACATCAATTGTTCCCATGCCTGCACTTTTTCGTTAGCGGCATCCATGGCTGCTTTGCCTTCAAAACTAAAGCTTTCATCTGTTTCCATCATCATAAAAAGCCGGTTTTCAACCCTGTAAATTTCCATGTTGGTTATGCCTGCATCTTTAATGCTATTCATAATTTCCGGCCAGGCATTTTCTTTTTTATGCCAATGTTCGTATTCGGCAATTAATTGCGGATCGTTTATTAAATCAAGCGTAAAACAATAGCGTTTCAATTTGATGTTTTTTGTAGGGTGTAAATATATATTGTTTGCCAATAGACTGAAATAAATGGCGGATGAAGATTGACAAAAAACAACAAACCAATTGTATACTTCCGTTGTAATCTGGTTTACTCCGTTTGTTAAGCCGAGAACAAAGTTTGTTATCTGGTTTACTTCGCTTGTTATCCGGTTTACTCCATTTGTTAACCCGAGAACAAAGTTTGTAAACTGGTTTACTTCTGTTGTTATCTGGTTTACTCCGTTTGTAAACTTGAGAACAAAGTTTGTAAACTGGTTTACTTCTGTTGTTAACCAAGATTACTCCGTTTGTTAACCCGAGAACAAAGTTTGTAAACCGGTTTACTTCTGTTGTTATCTGGTTTACTCTGTTTGTAAACTTGAGAACAAAGTTTGTTATTTGGTTTACTTCTGTTGTTAACCAAGATTACTCCGTTTGTTAACCCGAGAACAAAGTTTGTTAACTGGTTTACTTCGCTTGTTATCCTGTTTACTTCGTTTGTTAACCTGAGAACAAAATCTATTAACTGGTTTACTTCCGTTGTTATCTGATTTACTCCGTTTGTTAAGCCGATAACAAAGTTGTCTGTTGTCATCTAAGCAGCTGTATTTATTAAGCAGAGAACAACATTTGTTAGGAGCTTTGGCTTTGTCAGCCTGAGCTTGTCGAAGGCACTCTTGGTAATCTTTGGGGCGGTCTGTGTGTATTTGTCTGAACTATGATTTAGATGATTGAAATGATTTTTTATGATGTTAGAAGAAATATGACGATTCTTCCTAATTCACTAATCTCCAAAAATCCCCGTTCAGATAATTTTAAAGCATGGCAATTATCACATTGATCTAATTAATCCCAATTAATCTAGGTTCATACATTTCAAGGTTACAAATCAAAACTGGAAAAGATAAAAGAGATTTAGATGGAAATTCTCCTAAATCCTCCATCCATTTTTAACCATACTTCGTTTTCTTTGCAGTGCAAACAAAAATCAATGCGGTACGGCACTAAAATTGCGGGCGTAATTGGTTTTCAACGATTAGCAGGCTACATCTTTCAAAACAAAAACCGATAGTATGGAAAAACAACCAAAAGTAACGGACGTGGTATTGATAGGCGCCGGCATTATGAGCGCCACACTCGGCATTATGCTAAAAGAATTGCAGCCCGACATCAACATCAGGATTTTTGAACGCTTAGATGTGGCCGCCGCCGAAAGCTCCGACGCTTGGAACAACGCCGGCACTGGCCACTCCGCTTTTTGCGAACTAAATTACACGCCTCAAAAAGAAGATGGTACCGTGGATGTTTCCAAAGCCATTAAAATTGCAGAGTCGTTTGAACAATCCCGTGTGTTTTGGGCTTATTTGGTTGAAAAAGGGTTATTAGGTTCGCCAAAAGATTTTATCCGCAGTATACCGCACATGAGTTTTGTGTGGGGCGTTAAAAATGTACAATACCTAAAAACAAGACATACCAACCTTACCGCCTGCCATTTATTTAAAGGCATGGAATATTCAGAAGATTTTAATCAATTGAAAGAATGGATGCCATTGGTAATGGAAGGCCGTGATCCACAAGAAAAAGTGGCGGCTACACGGATGGAAATCGGGACCGACGTGAATTTTGGTTCGCTGACCCGCACCATGTTCAACCAATTAAAATCCATGCCCGGTGTGTACATGCACTTTAACCAAGATGTAAGCGATATCGACCGGAACGACAACGGCAGTTGGCATATTAAATTAAAAAACGAAAAGACAGGAGCCAAAAAAGAGATAGATGCCAAATTTGTATTTATCGGTGCTGGCGGCGGTTCGTTGCCATTGCTGTTAAAAACCGGCATTCCTGAAAGCAAAGGTTTTGGTGGTTTCCCCGTAAGCGGCCAATGGTTGAAATGTGTTAATCCCGAAATAATTGAAAAACACAACGCTAAAGTGTACGGTAAAGCTTCTGTAGGTGCGCCGCCTATGAGTGTTCCGCATTTGGATACCCGTATGATCGATGGAAAAAAAGCATTATTGTTTGGTCCGTACGCGGGGTTCTCTACCAAATTTCTAAAAAATGGGTCTTTCTTAGATTTACCCGGTTCTATTAAATTGGCCAACATCCGACCTATGTTGGCGGCTGGCATGCACAATTTGTCGCTTACCAAATATTTGATCGATCAAGTAAGGCAATCTCCAGACGATAGGGTAGATGCATTACGAGAATATTTTCCCGAAGCCAAAAAGGAAGATTGGGAATTAGAAATGGCAGGCCAGCGGGTGCAAGTAATTAAAAAAGATGAAGAAGAAGGCGGCGTGTTGGAGTTTGGTACCGAAGTGGTAACCGCCCAAGACGGCAGCGTGGCCGCATTGCTCGGCGCATCTCCAGGCGCATCAACCGCGGTCTCCATTATGCTCGATTTATTGAAACGTTGCTTCGCAGACAAAACCGCAACGCCTGAATGGCAAGCCAAATTAAAAGAAATGATTCCCGGTTACGGCGAATCGCTTAGCAAAAACGAAGCGCTTGCCGAAGAGTTGAGGGAGCATACCAGTAAAGTGTTACAATTGGCAAGTGTGTAGTTGGTCTGAACTATGATTTTTGTGATTAAAATGATGTGCATGATTTTGAGATTAAAAATATTGACGACAAAGCGACAGATCGCAACATGTCCGTTTTTGGCTGTTGCTTTATCACATACAATCAATTAAATCAAAAAATCATAGTCCAGATAATTCCCTAAAATCCAAATCCAATAAATCATACTCTTTCGAATTGGGCAAACTATAATGCCACCATTCGGTTGGCAAAGCTATAAAGCCATACTGTTCCATCGTATTTTTCAGCAGCGCCCTATTTTGTAAAACAGTTTTGCTAAGGTTCATAAAGCTGTGGTGAGCTGTATCGCTGAAATTATCAAACGGCGTTGGCATGGCCAGTTCTTGTCCTGTTTTCAAATCAATTAAAGTTAAATCGACCGCAATACCCCTGTTATGGCCACTGCCTTTTGCGGGGTCGGCGGCGTAATTATCGTCTGGCACAATTGTCCACATTTTTTGCGTAACGCTATAAGGCCGATAAGCATCAAACAGTTTAATGCCATAGCCAATGGTTTTTAAAGTATCCGCCACTTTTTTTAAGGCTAAAGCAGCCGGCAGGCGTAAATATGCTTGGGGATGTTTGTACAACACCTGATGGGTGAAATTATGCGTGGTAGCATAAAACCACTCGGTTTGCAAGGGTGATACAAAGCGGCTCACCAACACCATTTTTTTGCTGCTGTCCATACTTGTTAGTGCCATATATGTGCGTTTCCATTTTATCACTTTCAACCCGTATCGGTTAGTTGGAACGCTATTTGCTTGTGGTGCGCAGCTACTCGTTAACATCATAGAAATGCATACAAAAATTGCTAATATGAAATTTTCCCCTATTTTGCTGTCCTTAAATTTTGCCAATGCCATGTGTTAATCACTTTTATAAGGTGTCAATGTACGTTTTTACGCTAGTTATTTTGGCTGTAACAACAATTTCGGCACAAAAAAAGAGAAAGAACGTACCATTATAGGAACGGCTACTTGGTACAGTAATAAGTTCAATGGGCGCAAAACGTCTAGCGGTGAAACATTCAGCCAAAAAAAACTAACCTGTGCCACCAATAAATTTAAAATAGGGACTTGGCTGCGTGTGGAAAACTTAGCGACCAAAAAATTTGTGGTGGTAAGGGTAAATGACCGCATGGCGTCACATCCTCGTAAAATAATTGATCTTACCCGGGCTGCCGCGGTTGAAATAGGAATTATAGGAAAAGGTTTTGCAAGGGTTAAAATTGAAAGCCTTGGTATGACAAAACCACATGACAGTGAATAAATAATTGATTTCAAACTTAATATAAGGCACAAATAACTAAAAATGGTAGTTAAAAGCATTAAATAAGATCGTCGCTATTACATTTGCTTTAAAATTAAAATAAACTATATGAGAAAAATTTTATGTTCATTGTTTGCACTGGCAGCAATAGTAAGTGCAAAGGCCCAAGACGATGATTATAAAAAGCCGGCTACATTATTGATTAATTTTTCAATGACCGATTTTAAATCCGCAGCGGCCATCCGAAGCACGTCGTTATCATCTGTTATCAACAATAAGCAATTTTCCGGTTTGGGAGACATGTCGCCGGGTTTGGGGGTAACATATTTGAAAGGCATTACCAATAACATCGATTTTGTAAGTTCATTGAATGGAACTTTTTTGAATTATCCTTTTCGGGGCAGGGGTGTTTCTTCTGACAACAAATTCTTTCTATCGCTGGATGCCGGCGCCAATATTAAGTTGTTAAGCGATAAATATGTAGTGGTACCATATTTATCGGGCGGAATTGGTGCTTATCATTACGCCAGCACTTTTGGGGCGTATATTCCGCTGGGCGTTGGTATTCAGTTTAACTTATTTGATGAAGCTTATATTATGACCAATGCTCAATACCGTGTTCCGGTTACTGAAGAAGCCAATTATCATTTTTTCTTTAATATTGGAATTGGTGGCCCGATAGCCGAAAAAAAGCAAGCAGAACCAAAACCACTGCCAGAACCACCAGTTGTTGAGCAGCCAGTTGTGGTGAAACCTATTGATACAGATGGGGATGGGATTATCGACAGTTTGGATAAATGCCCAACTATTCCAGGTGTTGCGAGATATCAGGGCTGCCCTATACCTGATACAGATAAAGACGGCATTAACGATGAACAAGATAAATGCCCGAATGTTCCGGGAGTGGCACGTTACCAAGGCTGCCCAATACCAGATACAGACGGTGACGGGGTAAATGATGAAGTGGACAAATGCCCGAATGTGCCTGGCCCTGCTAGCAACAACGGCTGCCCGCTTCCCGTGGTAACCGAGGAGATGACCAAAAAAGTGGAAATGGCTGCCAAGGATATTTATTTTGAAACTGGCAAGGCAATTTTGTTAAAAAAATCCTTCCCTAAACTGGATGACGTAGTGGCAATAATGACCGCCAACCCTACAGTAAAAATGGAAATCGATGGTCATACCGATAACACCGGTAAAGCCGCTGCTAACCAAGCACTGAGTGAAAATCGTGCCGGTGCAGTTGTCAAATATTTTGCATCGAAAGGTATTGGAGCCGATCGTTTGATTGCAAAAGGTTTTGGGCAAACCATGCCGATTGATACCAACAAAACCGCTGCCGGACGTGCCAAAAACCGCCGTGTAGAAATGAAAATCAGCGAATAATTAAAGCATATCTGTAAAATCCCCAGCACAAAGCCTGGGGATTTTTCTATTAAAACAATCGTTTTCTATAAAAGTGGATTGACTTAATATTACTCAGTTAAGAAAAAGAAATATCTTCATTACGTATTTAAACCGAATTTTAAATTTATTAAATTAGCAACTGTCGCACTACATTTGCTTTAAATTAAAACGAAACTTATGAGGAAAGTTTTATGCTCTTTGCTAGCATTTGGAACTTTTATGGTTGCGGTAGCTCAAGATAAAGATTATATAAAACCCGCCACACTGGTTGTAAATTATTCGCTCACCGATTTTAAATCGGCAGCAGCCCTTAGAAGTACATCTTTGACATCTGCAATAAACAACAAAGATTTTACTTTAAAAAATGCGTGGTCTGGGGTAGGCATTTCATTTTTGCAAGGTATTACCAATAATATAGATTTTGTTAGTTCGTTGAACGGGACTTATGTTTATTATCCTTTTCGTACTGAAAGTGCCCATCCTAATAGAACTAGGCATTTACTTCTTTCTGCCGATGCAGGTGTAAATATTAAACTGTTGAGTGATAGATATGCGGTGGTTCCTTATCTAAGCGCTGGCATTGGTGGTTATAGTTATTCGGGTAAGTTCGGGGCTTATATGCCCTTAGGCGCTGGTTTTCAAATAAATATAAATGATAAGGCTTTTGTTTTTATAAATGCACAATACCGTGTACCGGTTACGGAAGAGGCCAATTATAATTTTTTTTATAACCTAGGAGTTGGTATTCCCGTAGCAAAAAAAGAAAAAGCGGAACCAAAACCTTTACCAGTTGCACCTGTTCAAGAGCCGGTAGTTGTAAAACCAGTAGTTGTAGATACCGATGGCGATGGCATTGTTGATAGTTTGGATAAATGCCCAACCGTGCCTGGCGTAGCCAAATACCAAGGCTGCCCAATTCCTGATACCGACAAAGATGGTATTAATGATGAAGAAGACAGATGCCCAACCATACCTGGTGTGGCCCGTTACCAAGGTTGCCCTATTCCTGATACCGATGGCGATGGTGTAAATGACGAAGTGGATAAATGCCCAACCGTTCCCGGCCCGGCCAGTAATAATGGCTGCCCTGTAAAAGTGGTAACCGAAGAAATGACCAAGAAAGTGGAAATGGCAGCCAAAGAAATTTATTTTGAAACTGGCAAAGCTATTTTGTTGCCCAAATCATTCCCTAAATTGGATGCGGTAATAGCCATTATGAAAGAAAATGAAACGGTAAAAATTGAAATTGATGGACATACCGACAATGTTGGTAAGCCTGCCGCCAACCAAACTTTAAGTGAAAATCGTGCAAATGCGGTTGTGAAATATTTTGCATCAAAAGGTATTAGCGCCGACCGTTTGGTGGCAAAAGGATTTGGACAAACCATGCCAATTGACACCAACGCAACGCCTGCTGGCCGTGCAAAAAACCGCAGGGTGGAAATGAAAATCAGCGAGTAAGTTATTTAGTAAATTTTTAATGATTTCCAATTCAATGCAAAAAATCCTTGGCCAAGGCCAAGGATTTTTTTACAGACCAACAAGACAGATAGTCATAAAATTATAATAGATTATGTCTATATGTCTAAGCGTTCCAAATGGCACTATCATTGTCGTTTGTTCATTTGCCGATTAGGCTATTCTGTGACCAAGTAAATATTTTGCATGGATTTTAAAATAGGACAAATGTTCCAACAAGAAGAAGAACTGGATTTTATGCCAATCATTCCAATGAATGAAGGTGAAGATCAAGATAAAGACCTTTCTTATCCCGAAGAACTGCCACTTTTGCCGCTCCGCAATACCGTGCTTTTTCCAGGTGTTGTTATCCCAATTACCGTAGGTAGAGATAAAAGTATAAAAGCTGTAAACGAAGCATATAAAACCGAAGCTAAATTGGTTGGTGTTTTAGCGCAAAAAGATAGCGGCATTGAAGAACCGCAAGTATCTGATCTTGAACAAATTGGAACAGTTGCGAAAATTATTAAACTAATAAAAATGCCAGATGGTGGCACAACCATCATTATTCAAGGTAAAAGAAAATTTGAGGTGATGAGCCTTAGCACCGACGACCCTTTTTTTAAGGCCAGGGTGACTTATATTAAAGAAGATGTGTTGCCCGTTGACCAAGATTTTGATGCTTATGTAAGCAATATCAAAGAATTGGCTACCCAAATCATCCAATTATCACCCAATATTCCAAGCGAAGCGTCAATTGTTTTAAAGAATATTGAAAACCCGTCATTTCTTATTCATTTTGTTTCCGGCAATCTTAATTGCGAATTAAAAGAAAAACAAGCTTTGCTTGAAACCTTAGACATTCGCAAACGTGCGGAGGAATTAATGAAATTATTACAACGCGAACTACAGTTTGCAGAGCTTAAAAACCAAGTAACCAATAAAACACGTACCGAGCTAGATAAGCAACAGCGTGATTATTTTTTACAGCAACAATTAAAAAGCATTAAGGAAGAACTGGGCAGCGACAATGTGGCCGAAGTGAAACAAATGCAAAAGAAGGCCGACGAAAAAAAATGGCCCGAAGCTGCAAAAGCCATGTTTAAAACCGGCGTCGAAAAATTGGAGCGGATGCACCCAAGCACGCCCGATTATAGCGTCGTGTACAATCACTTGGATTTAATGCTCGAGTTGCCTTGGGATGAACACACCATTGATTTATATGATTTGAAAAAAGCCAAAAAAGTGTTGGATGATGAGCACTATGGCATGAACAAAATAAAGGAACGAATACTTGAATATTTAGCCGTTTTAAAATTAAAGGGGGATATGAAAAGCCCGATTCTTTGTTTTGTCGGCCCTCCGGGAATTGGTAAAACTTCCTTGGGAAAAAGTATAGCGCATGCCATCGGGCGGAAATATACACGCCTAAGTTTGGGCGGTTTGCACGATGAAAGTGAAATTCGTGGGCATCGTAAAACCTATATTGGCGCTATGCCTGGCCGCATTTTACAAAGCATCCGCAAAGTTAAAAGCAGCAACCCGGTAATGATTTTGGATGAGATTGATAAAGTTGGTGCCGACCACCGCGCAGATCCCAGCAGCGCTTTGCTAGAAGTGTTGGATCCTGAGCAAAACAATACTTTTTACGATAATTATCTTGAATTGGAATATGATTTAAGCAAAGTGTTATTTATTGCAACGGCCAACAATATCAATAATATTCAACCGGCGCTTCGCGACAGGCTGGAAATAATTGATTTGAGCGGTTATGCCGTTGAAGAAAAAGTGGAAATTGCCAAACGCCATTTATTACCCAAACAAAAAGAGGCGCATGGTTTGGCAAAGGTAAAATTTGGGATTGCGGATTCGGTGTTGGAAAAAGTGATTGAAAATTATACCCGGGAAAGTGGTGTGCGTGAACTTGACCGGCAATTGGCCAGCATTATGCGTTTTGAAGCAAAGGAATATGCTTTGAAAGAAAAAATTAAATCGACGCTTAGTCAACAAGAAGTAGTTAAAATTTTGGGCAACCAGAAATATTCCAATGATTTATATAAAACAGCAAACATGCCTGGTGTTGCTGTTGGCCTAGCTTGGACTTATGTTGGAGGTGATATTTTATTTATTGAAACCAGCCTAAGCGATGGCAAGGGCGAATTGCAATTGACTGGGAACCTTGGCCAAGTAATGAAAGAAAGTGCTAGCACCGCTTTAACTTATTTAAAAGCAAATGCTAAAAAAATAGGTGTTGACAACGAATTGTTTTCCAAGAAAAATATTCATGTACACGTACCAGAAGGCGCAACACCGAAAGATGGCCCAAGTGCTGGGATTACGATGTTGTCGGCACTTACATCGGCATTTACCGGTAGAAAATTAAAGCCTTATCTAGCCATGACTGGCGAAATAACCCTTCGCGGACAAGTATTGCCGGTAGGGGGAATTAAGGAAAAAGTATTGGCCGCCAAACGTGCTGGTTTAAAAGAAATTATTATGTGCTGGCAAAACGAAAAAGATGTGAACGAAATTGATCCAAGATTTATAAAGGGGATGCAATTCCATTATGTAAAAACCATGCAGCAAGTATTGGATTTAGCGCTGGTGTAGCACCAAGCTCCGCTTGGTTTAGAAAAAATCCCCTGATAGTATTTCGGTATTGAAATAAAATATCAGGGGATTTTTGTGTCGAAACTGGTCTCAAACATTTACTGTCGATATAACACCTATTTCATCAATTTCCTTTTATACAATTGCACCGTATTTTCCAATCCTAAATAAAGCGCATCCGAAATAAGCGCATGTCCAATAGAAACTTCATCCAAAAAAGGAATTTGCTGCGCAAAAAATTGTAGGTTATCCAAATCCAAATCGTGCCCTGCATTAATGCCCAAGCCAAGTTCATGCGCTTTGGTAGCCGCTATCAGATAAGGAGCTATAACCAATTGTCGTCTGTCGCCTGTTGTATGTGGGCCAAGCGCCGCAAACTGTTTTGCGTAACTTTCCGTATACAATTCAATCCTGTCTGTTCCGGTGGCGGCGGCGCCTTCCACCATTTCAATTACAGGGTCAACAAAAATGCTGGTTCTAATTCCGGCATTTTTAAAAACAGTAATCATTTTAATTAAATAATCTTTGTTAGCAATGGTATCCCAACCATGGTTGCTGGTAATTTGCCCCAACACATCGGGTACCAACGTAACTTGTGCAGGCTTGGTTTCCAGCACCAATTGCACAAATTTTTCTTCTTCGCAATTGCCTTCAATATTTAATTCAGTAGCAATTACTTTTTTTAATTCCCGAACATCGCTGTAACGAATATGGCGTTCATCGGGTCGCGGATGAACAGTAATTCCATCGGCACCAAAGCTTTCAATATCAAGCGCAGCTTTAATTACGTCGGGGTTATTTCCACCACGGCTATTACGAAGAGTGGCTATTTTGTTGATGTTTACTGATAATTTTGTCATAATTTATGGTAATTGAGTAATTAGGTAAATGGGTAATTAGGCCAAAATGAGATTTGAAAATTACTCAGTTACTTATTTACCTAATTACTGGTTTTTATTGCTTCACTGTCACCGCATAACTAGCAACAACAGTAACTTTCATGTTGTCGTTTACAATAGCAACTTTTTTGTACGGCATAAATTTGCCATCGGTATTCAAAAAACCGATGATGCATTCCATGTCTTTTGATCCTTTTTTTATAGCTGGTTTTGGATCTTCGCCAAGGTTTGGAAAGATAATGGAATCATCCCCATGGATTTCTTCGTATTCCAACTTCATTTTATAAGTAAAGCGTTGTTTTGTTTCATATAAATTAACCTTAAAAAACCATTTGTTCAAATCGTTTGGCACAATTTGTTCATAACTGGCAACTGCGTCCGATTTTGGATTGTCGCGGGTTAAATCGATTTTGGAAGCTGGGTTCACCATGGTTGTATCAGTAGTGGTAACCGTTCCAGGGTTTGTGTTGCATGCAATGATGCCTAAAAAAAACAAGTAAAAAATATTCATTTTCATCCGGCAAATATAAAAGTTATGCGTTATTTTACAACGTTTTGAATATCATGCCTTTGCTAACTAAACGCCTTCAAAATAGAAATCATCATGTGTTATTTTTAAACTTATAAATAAATATTTATGCTGATTGAGATACTGACAAAACTATTTAAACGCGATTTAACTAAATTAAAAACGGAGATTGAATTATTTAAAAATGAAACCAAAATATGGTATATCGAAAAAGAAATTGCTAATTCAGCCGGTAATTTGTGCTTGCATTTAATTGGTAATTTAAATACGTATATCGGTGCAGAATTAGGCAAAACAAATTATATCCGACATCGTGATTTAGAATTTTCATTAAAAGATATCCCTAAAGCAGAATTAATAAAAAAAATTGAGGAAACAATAATTGTAGTTGACGAGACATTAAATAATTTAACCGAAGCGCAATTAAAAAGTGAATATCCATTATTAATTTTCGAAGCGAAAACATCAACAGAATATATGTTAGTGCATTTGGCAACGCATTTGAATTATCATCTGGGCCAAATAAATTATCACCGCAGGCTTTTAGACGTTTAATTTTATATGGCCCGAAAGACAGAAAACAATTTCCGTCTCCTAGGCAAAAACAATTTTCTTCTTTTGTAGAATTAAAACTGTCTTACATTTTTTGGGTTATGCTCCGCATAATTCAGTAAAGCAGTACGGATAAAATCGTAATCTGGATAAGGCGTTACTGCTTTTTTGCAAGTTTCCCAATCGGCCAAAACAGTATTTTTTTCAATGCAGGCCATGCCGGTAAATTTCCCTTTTTCTACTACATAACAAATAGTACAGGGTCGGCCGGTCATATCTTCGCCATCTTGTAAAATGGCCAGATTCGGCAAGTGTTCATCCAAATAAGTAATAGCAGATTTTAAGCTGGAGTTATGCTGTTCAATTTCAAGTTTGTCCAGCGTTGGAGCATTAGAAAAAGCAAAAGAATACGTTTCGTTCAATGAAAACTGTTGTAACATTTTTCTGGCCAACGCCAAGCCTTCGTCTTTTCTGGCAAAAGAATATAGGGCGGGCAAATGTTTGCGTTTTTTTTCAACGGCCAACCGTAACAAACCGTTTTGATCTTCCAAAGTGTACAATCCGTATTGCTGTTCAAACCGCTTTTGGCTTCGGTTGTACAACGGCCAAATCCGTTTAATTTCAATGGCTTCCAATACCAACGCATGCAGTTCGGTGATACAGGTTTTAAATTCAATTGCATAAATATCCCGAATAAAATCCTGCTTTCTTTTATTAGCCGCATTGTTGCTAAAATGGCTACGGACTCTGTATTTTAGATTCACCGCCTTGCCGACATACACAATTTTGCCTTGTTGGTTCTTAAAATAATACACACCTGGGCAATATGGCAATGCTTCCAATTGTTCGCGAGGTACGTGCATGGGCAAATAACTTTCGGCGTTTCTGCCCTTGGTCATTTGTTGCAAAATGGCGTGGTTTTCATCCATCGCCATCATCTTTTCTAGTAATTCAACAGTAGCGGCGGCATCGCCATGTGCCCTGTGGCGGCTGTCGATTTGGATATCTAAATCTTGGCAAATTTTACCTAAACTGTAAGATAAATGTCCAGGTTTTACTTTTCGAGAATATCTAACCGTGCATAATTTCTTTGCATTCCATTCAAAACCAGCTTGTTTTAAATGGTGGGCGATAAAAGAAAAATCGAAGTTGACGTTGTGCGCCACAAAAATCCGTCCATTCAACAAATTGAAAATTTTATCGGCCACTTCGGGGAAAGTTGGTGCATCAGCCACCATAAAATTAGTGATGCCCGTAAGTGCGGTAATAAAATTTGGGATATGTTTTTGCGGGTTGATAAGCGTATGGTAGCGGCCTTCTTCGGCCATACCATTGTGCAAAATGATGCAGATTTCAGTAATGCCATTTTCCGCGGCATGGCCGCCCGTGGTTTCTATATCGACAACTGCAAACATGCAGCGAAAGTAAATAATTTAAGGATTGGGAATGCTAAGTTTTTTGGTTTATTTAATTCGAAGTGTACATTTACTTTAGTATTTTAATATATTTGTTTTTAGATTAAAATTATATTGGAAAAAATTAAGGCGAAAATTCAGGATTTGATTTTAGAAAATAAGATTGAGTTCAGTTCAACACATGCAAAACTATGTATACCAATTATAAATAGAATATATAAAAAAATGCTAGCAGGTATTAAATTTTCAACTATAAAAGTTGAAAATAAAATGATTTGCGATGGCCATCATAGATATTTAGCTTCTCTTTTAGCAAATTTTGCTATTGAGACAATTCCGACTGCTATTACATCTGCAACTATTATAATAGATTGGCAATCAGTTATTTTTGAGCATGAGGATTGGGATACGCAAGCTAAAATAAATATGTTAAATGAGCAAGATGCCAATTACAACAATATGTCATATGAAGAAATTGTTGGGCTATTGGAATAAGGTATAATTTTGCTATAATGTTAATTTTTTTAGATATAGACGGCGTAATGGTTCCAGCCAAAGGTTGGAAGCTTCCTGAGCTATTGAATGATGGTTTTCCTGATTTTAGTAAAAAGGCGAGCTATGTGCTACAGCGTTTGATTTCTGATAATACTACTGTTATACTTACCACTTCACATAAATCAAATTATACGATAAATGAGTGGAAAGAGATTTTTAAAAAACGGGGTGTTAATGTAGAAAAACTGAAGTTGCTTGACAACAATTTAAATAACCTTAATCGAAAAGATGAAATTTTAAATTGGTTTAAATTGAATACAATACATGAAACGTTTATCATTATTGACGATGATAAAACGTTAAATGCCCTTCCTGATTTTTTTAAAGAGAACCTGCTGTTGACGAGTTCTTTAATTGGTCTTTCGGATGAACATTTGGAAAGTGCAAAAGTTATTTTAAATAAATATTTGCAATCTGCTTAATATAATATAACTTTTACTAGCCTTCTGTGGGATTGGGAATGCTAAATATTTTAGATGTTTTTGCCTAATTTTGGTTGTTTAAGCTTTAAAGTTATCGTGTTTAAATCTTAATTTTACTAAAAGTGCAATATGAATTACGCTGATAAACATAATAAACTTGAATTAATTGAACGTCTTTCAACATCATTAAAGAATGACGATAAAATAAAAGAAGATTTATTTTATTCTTCATTTGGCGCATTTGCTTCTAACAAACCTGCTAAGACGATTGTAAAAGAAATAAAATCGAGCAGGAAATTTAGGAAGAAAGAAATCAATTTTTAATGCAGTATTTACTTGACGCAATTGTAGAAAACCAGTTGATTTAGTGACGGATAATAAAAGATTTTGAACGTTTGGATGGAATCAAAGTCGAGAATTGGTACAAAAAAAAGCAATAACACAAATTATTAATCAATATTATGGCCAAACAAAAAATTCTACTCCTTATACCTTTGCTAATAATTGCTGGCTTTTTAATTTACACTTGGGTAATTATTTTAACCACAGATGTTGAAGCTGTAATTCAGCATTATGTTGCAGCGATAATTTTTCTTGAATTAATATTTCTTTTCTTCACTAGCTTTAAAAAAGTTGTGATGGCGACTTGTATTTTCTTGCTAGCTGGCACATTTAATTTATTATCACTTACTCCATCAATAATGTCAGATTCATTTGGAATTATAATAGGAGGAGTTAAAGTAGGAACGCCCCAATTCCAATTAATATCTTTTGGTATTTTGGTTTTATTTACAATCTTAAATTTTGATACGTTAGTTAATTTGAGCCTTGATTTTAAGGAAGAAATAGCTGCAAAAAAACTGGAGAAATTAAATAGAAAGAAATAGCAATATTATCCCATCTTCCTTCCGCCCGGAATTGCAGCAATCAACTTCTTGGTATAGTCCGATTTTGGGTTAAAATAAACATCATTTGCATTGCCAATTTCTTCGATTTGGCCTTTTTGCATCACCATAATCCGGTCGCTTACATAATGCACCACGGCTAAATTATGACTGATAAAAATATTGGTGAAACCCATTTCTTTTTTTAAGTCGTTCAATAAATTCAGCACTTGCGCTTGCACGCTTACGTCCAAAGCCGAAACGGCTTCATCGCAAACAACAAAAGACGGATTTAAAATCAATGCCCTGGCAATTACAATCCGCTGGCGTTGGCCACCGCTAAATTCATGCGGATAACGGTTAAAATGCTCTGCTTTTAGCCCTACTTTTTCCAACCATTCAATCGTTTTTTCTTTCCTTTTTTTTTCGGTTGAAATTAATCCGTGCACTTTCAATGGTTCGGCAATTGCTTCACCAACGGTAATGCGCGGATTTAATGACCCAAACGGATCTTGAAAAATTACCTGCATTTCTTTCCGCAGGTTGATTAAGTCTTTTTTATTAGCTTTCGCCAAATCTTTGTCTTTATAAAAAATATGGCCGCTGGTGGCGGGCAATAATTGTAGCAAACATCGGCCCAGCGTGGTTTTGCCGCAGCCACTTTCTCCAACCAATCCCAAGGTTTCTCCAGCAAAAACATCAAAAGAAACACCATTCACTGCCTTAAAATAACCAGTGGTTTTGCCCAGTAAATTTTTTGTAGTGGGGTACCAAACGTTCAGGTTTTGAACGGAAAGAATTTTTACTGATGGCGGATGGTGGATGGCGGATGGCAGATTTGTGAAATTTGTTGCCTTTTGCTTGTTACTTGCATCTTGTTGCCCCACGTCCGTTGTCTGACGTCCATCGTCCGTCGTCTGTGGTCTTTCCGCCATCTTTTCGCCAGTTATAAAATCCGCCACAACCGGCAACCGTTTTCCCTTACTTTTTTCGGTAGGTCGACAAGCCAACAACGCTTTGGTGTACGGATGTTTTGGATGGTTAAAAATCTCAAACATCGTTCCGGTTTCTACAATATTGCCTTTGTACATTACAGCAACACGGTCGGCTATTTCGGCCACCACCCCAAGGTCGTGGGTAATAAAAATAATACCGAGTTGTTGTTCTTTTTGCAATTGTTTCAACAGCAATAAAATGCTTTGTTGAACGGTTGCATCCAAAGCGGTGGTTGGTTCATCGCAAATTAATAAATCAGGATTGCAACTCATGGCCATGGCAATCATTACCCGTTGTTTTTGGCCACCGCTTAATTGGTGCGGATATCGATCATAAATAATTGGTGGATTTGGCAGCTTTACTTTCTCAAACAATTCAATGGTTTGATGTTTCGCTTCTGCCGCCGATATTTTTTTATGCCTTAAAATTGCCTCAGCTACTTGTTTGCCACATTGCATCACCGGATTTAAACTGCTCATCGGCTCCTGAAAAACCATGGCAATTCGGTTGCCCCGAATCATTTGCAACTGATTGCCAGAGATATTCAACAAATTGCCACTATAATTTTCAACGTCGGCCATTATTTTTCCACTGGCATAAATGGTTGATTCTTTCGGCAGCAATTGTAAAATAGACATGCAAGTAACCGATTTGCCCGAACCGGATTCTCCTACAACAGCTACCAATTCGCCTTTGCCCACTTCAATGTTTATTCCGCTGATTGCAGCGTTAAGATTATTTCCAGAACGAAATGAAACGGATAAGATTTTGTATGGAAAGAATATCAGACAATGGATAACTGTATAATTAATAATGGATATTGAACAATGAACAATGAAAAGTGAAAAAGTGAATAAGTGAATAGTGTAATTGTTCACTATTCACTTTTCACTATTCCACTTTTTTTTGCCAATCTTTAAAGGGATTTACTGACAAGTTCGAATTATAATACTTATCATCGCCAGTTACTTCTTTGCCCACCCAATCGGGTAAATCAAATGGTTCGTTTTCGTTGTTCAATTCAATTTCAGCAACAATCAATCCTTCATTTTTATCTAAAAAAACATCAACTTCCCAAAGCTTGCCGTGGTAATTGATATCGTATCTAATTTTAGAAATTTCAGTTTCTGTAAAATTATCCAACAATTCCTTTGCTTCGTCTTTTGGGATGTAATATTCAAATTCCGGTCTGCTTGCACCAACTGAAATTCCCTTGATGGTTAAAAATCCAGCAGTGTCGGTTAATCTTACTCGTATGTTTTTTTGGGGCTCATTAACAAGGTAACCTTGCCGGATATGTTTTCCTTTTGGCAACGTTAATTGGTTCCATTTTTCTTTGTCAATCAAAAATTTCTTTTCAATTTCTACGCCCATCGCAAACGAATTTTAGAATAGACAGATGTTTGTTTAATCGTTATTAACCATTCACCACTCACGATTCACCATTCACTTTAAAATTGCAAATGCCTTACTGTCAATCCGTTATTCATTAATTGTTTCAACGAATCGATGCCGATTTTTAAATGTCTTTCCACAAAAATCGAAGTCACTTTTTTATCGCTTTCCTCCGTTTTTACACCTTCAGGAACCATCGGCGAATCACTCACCAGCAATAAAGCACCGGTTGAAATTTTATTATAAAAGCCAACAATAAAGATGGTGGCAGTTTCCATATCAACTGCGTAAGCCCGCATTATTTGCAACCTTTCTTTAAATTCTTCGTCGTGTTCCCACACACGCCTGTTGGTGGTGTAGCAAGTGCCTGTCCAATAATCACATTTGTAATCGCGGATGGTGGTGCTAATGGCTTTTTGTAATGCAAACGCTGGTAATGCTGGCACTTCGGGCGGAAAATAATCATTGCTAGTTCCTTCGCCGCGTATGGCAGCGATTGGTAAAATCAAATCGCCGATACTATTTCTTTTTTTCAATCCACCGCATTTGCCCAAAAATAAAACAGCTTTTGGGTGGATGGCAGCTAGCAAATCCATAACGGTAGCTGCACCTGGGCTGCCCATTCCAAAATTGATGATGGTAATGTTATTGGCGGTTGCACATTGCATGGGCCTGTCGCGGCCAACAATTTCAACATCGTTCCATTCGGCAAACATAGTTACGTAGTTGCTGAAATTGGTAAGTAAAATATACTCGCCGAAGTTTGAGAGTTTCTCACCTGTGTAGCGTGGAAGCCAATTGTCCACTATTTCTTGTTTTGTCTTCATATAAAATTGATATTTAAAACGCCAATTACTGCCGTTTTTTTAGGTAATCGGTAAATATACAGAAAAAAATGCATTCAATTGGAGGCTTACTACCATTTTGATGAAAACATTTTATTAAATTCTTGGTATGTTTTTGTTTGGTAAGCACCGCTTCCATAATATTTTAAATACGATTCAAACTCATACATCGGCCTTGCGCCACCAACAATTAATGGTTCGCCCGTAGGCGGAATAATGATGGTAGTTGGGTAAACCAAACTGCCTTTCGTTAATTCAATGGCCAGTTCGTGTACTTTATATTTTGGCACATACTTGTATTTTTTGCCCATCCAAACCAGTTCCTTTTTATCTTCTGCATTCAATTTGGCAGCATAAAAGTGCTGACTGATATAATTACTTACTGAGTCGCTAGCATAAATAGTGGTATCCATTACACGGCAATAATGGCACCAATCGGTATATAAATCGATGATGATCGGTTTCTTCTCAATTTGATATTGTTGACTGGTTTGCTCTACATTTTGCCATTGCATTTTGACAGTTTTCTTAAAGCGAAACGCTAACAAAAAAGCAACCAAAACTGTTGCAACTAGAAGTGATATGATTTTCTTCATTTTAATTTCTTCATTTTTTTAAAGTTTAGATAAGGCAAGCGTGTTTTAGCCTAACTACTAAGTACTTACTACTAAATACTGTTCAACGACTTATCTTGCAAATCTAATGTAAAGATGATGCAAAAAATTGTAGTGGCTATTACTGGTGCAAGCGGTTCGGTGTATGCCAAAGTTTTATTGGATAAATTAATGTTGATGAAAAGCCAATGGCAGGCACTAGCGGTGGTAATGACAGATAACGCCAAAACTGTTTGGCAGCACGAGCTTGGTAACGACGATTATAAAAACTATGAGGTACAATATTTTGGCAAGAACGATTTTATGGCACCGTTTGCCTCCGGTTCAGGGCAATACAACGTTATGATTGCAGCGCCTTGCAGCATGGGAACATTGGGTCGTATTGCAAATGGCATTTCCGACGATTTAATTACCCGCGCCGCCGATGTTATTTTAAAAGAAAGAAGGAAATTGATTTTAATGGTTCGCGATACACCGTTTAATTTAATCCACCTTAAAAATATGCAAGCCGTAACCGAAGCTGGCGGCATTATTTGTCCGGCCATTCCATCGTTTTACAGTTTGCCAAAAACAATTGAAGAAGTAGCCGCAACAGTGGTTGATAGGATAATTGATTTAATTGGCTTACAACAAAATGTTTATCGCTGGGGAAAATAGCGGCAAGATGTAAGAAGGCAAGATACAGGTTACAAGCCAAAAGCAGGAAACAAGTTTGATGTTCTAATGTACTAATCTATAAGCTATAAGTTAGTTTCAATGCCTTTTTGAAAGGCTTGCGTCTTGTAGCTTGTGCCTTGTTTCTTGTAGCTTGGCCTATTGCTTTTTTTCCGCCTCCGCAATACTATTTTCTCTAACTATTTCTGTAAGCTTTTGTTCCAGTTTGCGCAACCTTGAAAATAGCTTTGCTATTAAAAACAACAATATCAAAATACTTAAATAAATAATTAAATCAACCCCACGGCCAATGCCTACAAAGTTCGCCAACTTTGTTGAATAATTTGGAAATAAAACCAAAAAAATGCCACCGATAAAAAAGGCAATAATCAATAAAATATCGAATACCGAAGATTTTAACCGCACGTAAGTATACAAACTAATAAATGCGATACCGCAGGTTAATAATATTTGTACAATGGTCATTATTCAAAAATTTTAGCAATAATTAAATCAAAAATAATTTGGACACTATTGGAAACTTTTTGCCCTTTTTTAATGGAATAATCCGTGTATTGGATGGTAACAGGATATTCGATAAATGTTAAATGATTGCGTTTTACTTCCAATAAAAATTCAGATGCATGTGCCATTTTGTTTTCTTTTAATTTAATTTTTTTAGCTGCATTTAAATTAAATGCCCTAAACCCGTTGTGGGCATCGCTCAATAAAATACCGGTCAAACAAAAATTAATGCCTCTAGCCAACTGAATAATTATTTTTTTTAAGGTTGATATATTTGTGGACGCACCCGGCAAAAAACGGGAGCCAAAAATCATATCATATTTGCCCGCTTTTAATAGGTTGATCATGCCTTCAATTTCATTGGCATCGTGTTGTCCATCAGCATCAAATGTTACAAAATAATTACCGCCTTTTTTAATTGAAAACTCAATACCAGTCTGTATTGCAGCCCCTTGGCCCAGATTTATTTGATGCTTCAAAACAAAAATATCCAAGCCCGATAAATCCATCCCATTTGTTGAACCGTCATCAATTGCCACAACATTATAGCCCAAATCAATAATGCTAGTAATTGTTTTTCTAACAATATGATTGGCTTCATTAAAACATGGTACTATGACAAAAATATTATTCAAAAAGTATTATTTAATTAGTGCTTTTTCGCGAAGCGCAGCTTCCGATATATCAAAGATTAAGAAACAATGATGAAAATGCGCAACTGGTTCAAAATTATTGCTCAACCACGCATAAGTGTGCCTTTGGTCTAAATCCAAAAATGCATTTACCCCTAAAATAAATTTGCCAGCTTCAGGTTTTGAAGATGGTTTTTTAAAGTCAGGATATTCAACCAAATATTGTTGTAACCAATAATTACCTTGGCCATAATCAATATTAGAATCGGCCAATATTTTGTATGCGTTTTTTTTATTCCAAATTAATTCATTGGTATAAGAAATAAGGTTTGGATAATAAAAATAAAATGTGCCGATGTAATAAACCATTCCAGCAGCAATAATTATTTTAGACAAAATGCCATTATAATTTAATGTAGCAAGTTTTGTCAGTACAACGTAAATTAAAGGCAATAAAATAAGAATATGCCGGATCCCTGGTTCAAAGTTTACCAAAAAACTAAAGAATAGCAATAAATAAATCAGCGAAAAAATAATTGGATTTCCAACTTTAAAAATGGCTACTTTAAATTTGAACAGCGTAAATAAACCTAACGTTATTATAGCCAATAAAATTGGGATTGGTAGCTTAAACAATAAAATAGTAATATAATAATACCAAAACGGACCGCTTTTTTGTTTGCCAAAAATATAATTATTGCTACCTGTTTCATCAGGATGGCCTGGGCCTATTTCATCCATGTTTTTTGTAAGGTCTAAACCTACTACAAATGGTGCTGGCACTGGCATTGGAATATTTCCAACAACAGAAGAAGATGATTGGATTTTGTTGAAAAATTTACTTCTAAAATGGTAATCGTTTAAAGTTTTTCCGGTGCCATTAAACAAAAAGCCGATGTTGATGATTGTAAAAACAATGACAATACAAATCAATTTATACAAAACTTTTCTACCAAATTTTTTTGTAAGCGAACCTTTGCTCAGCCAATAAAAATAAACAAATAGCGGACAAATAATTAATAAATGGACAAGCGATTGTTTAGCCAATTGCGCCATTCCAAGTGAAAAGCTAAAAAGCAATAAATCAATCCAGGACTGGGTTTTAAGCAATCGCCATAAAAAAAATAAAGTGCTGATGGTAAATAATGCGGCATATGCATCTGTAGTTACCAGCGTTGCATGGGCATTTAAATTTGGGCAAAAAGTAAATAAAAACAAAGCGAGCAAACCTGCTTTTTCACCATATAATTGTTTTGCCCAAACATATATAAACAACCCAATCAATAAACAAATAATTAAAGTAATATAGCGGCCGTGTGTAATGTCTGATTTTCCGAAATCTGTTTTTTTTAAGTTCGGGTGAAGCAATTGTTCAACAGCACGCGGTATCACATTTAATGCAGAAATCGGCATCACACTGCCATCATCCCAAATATTTATTTTTTCTGGATGACCTTTTAAAATCCGCAAGCCATAATTAAAATGATCTTGTTCATCGTTGGTAATAGAAATTTGAGGTATTAATAAAATGCCGTTGATGAGATAAATTAAAAATAATAAATAGGGTAGGTAGGAAAACCATTTGTATTCCTTTCTCATTCAAGGGTTAATTTATGGCAAATATAATCTTGAGACGTGAGACGTGAATCGTGAGTGGTGAATCGTCAGTCGTGCGTGGGTTCATTTAGTATAAGTTTAAACAGCTATCATAATATACCTACAATAGTTTGCTATCTAAATATCGCAGGTTTTGTCTAAATACTAATTACTAACTACTAAATACTAACTACTAAATACTTTACAAAAAAGCCCTTGCACAATTGCGCAAGGGCTTTTCAACAAAAAATATACAAAAACGTGATTTAGATTTTTACTTTCATCACCAATTTTTTTATCATTTCATCACCAATCATCGGTGCATGCACATCTTCCGGATAAAAAATGACGAACTGGCTATCTTTTAAATCAAAATACATATCCGGGGCATCGTTATAAAACAATACATCTTTCGTGTCGTTGTATTCGCCAGCCGGTGAAACACAGTCTTGGCGTGGTTTCCAAGCAATTGTTTCTTTGCCAGTTATGCATAATTGGATGTCGATATTTTTATTGTGGCATTCAAATTTGGCAATTGATTCAGCCGCGGTTTTCCCCATTTTGTCAGAAACAATGGCTTTCAAACCTTCGCTAACAGGGTAAGTGTCAGGCTCAATTGTCAATAAATCAACGCTTTTGATATATTCAAATGCAGCCGCAAACAAAGGATGCAAGCTGGCATATTTTTCGGCATTCGCCAAAGTGTCGATGATCATGGTTAATAATTTATAGAACTTGAGAAAATGTGCTGATGTGCTAATTAGCTAATGTGCTGATGTCGATAACAATGTTTCAATAATTATTATGAAGTTTATCCTAGTCATTAGCAAATTAGCATATCAGCACATTAGCTAAATAACTAGCGCTGCACCCTTCCGCTGCCGTCGCCTTTTACCAAGTCTTTCACTTCGCTTAAAGTGGCATGGTTCAAATCGCCCGGAATAGTATGTTTCAATGCAGAAGCTGCTACGCCAAATTCAGCGGCGTCGGCCATTTTCATACCGGTAACCAAACCGTAAATAAGGCCACTGGCAAAACTATCGCCGCTACCAACACGGTCCACAATGCGCACATTATATTGTTTGGTATGATAATATTCGTTTCCATCATAAACCAAAGCGCTCCAGCCGTTATCGCTGGCACTATGGCTTTCACGCAAAGAAGAGGCGATAAATTTAAAGCCAAATTTCGCTTTCATCTGTTGGAAAACATCTTTAAAACCATCTAGGTTTAATTCACCTTTTGTTACGTCGGTATCTTTTGCTTTAAAGCCTAAAGTTGTGTCAGCATCTTCTTCATTGCCGATACAAACATCCACATATTGGCAAAGCTTGCTCATTACCTCACGGGCTTTTTCTTTGCTCCACAATTTTTTGCGGAAGTTTAGATCGATGCTCGTAGTGATACCTTTAGCTTTTGCAGCTTTTAAAGCGGCTTCAGTTAAAGCAGCAGCTTTATCGCTAAGGGCTGGCGTGATACCGGTGGTATGAAACCAGTCGGCACCTTCAAAAATTTTGTCGAAATCAAATTCGGATGCATCAACATCTGCAATAGATGCGCCAGCACGGTCGTACACTACTTGCGATGCACGCATAGATGCACCGGTTTCTAAAAAGTAAATACCCAAACGGTCGCCGCCACGTGCAACAAATTGGGTATCAACACCATAGCGGCGCAAATGGTTAATGGCCGATTGACCAATCGGGTTGTTGGGAACTTTGGTTACAAACGTTCCGTTTTCACCATAATTGCAAATAG
Source organism: uncultured Chitinophagaceae bacterium (assembly GCA_963845495.1). Classification (GTDB taxonomy): domain Bacteria; phylum Bacteroidota; class Bacteroidia; order Chitinophagales; family Chitinophagaceae; genus JAZKFT01. The sequence continues at coordinate 12,850 of CAWJTH010000058.1, read as the reverse complement.
CTGCAGCTACGTTGGCCTCACCGCCACCATAAGTCACATCAAAACTATCTGCCTGAACAAATCTTTTAAAGTCTGGGGTTGATAAGCGGAGCATGATTTCTCCTAAGGTTACCACTTTCTTTTTTGACATAGTCAATCGGTTTTTAGAAATTGTTTATATGATTATTATTCTATTGTCGGGGGGTCAAATATATAAAAATTCAATTAGCATTTGGGGTAAAAACCTTCGGCAACGTTTTCGTAAAAATAAATTGCAGAAATTTTTTCGAATACGATTGCGGTAACGTCAAGCTACTTACCTTCAAACGCTGGTTTTTTATAAACCTAATTCGCTTAATTTGCTTGTTTTATATAGAAATTCGATTCGCCCATTCATGTTTTCATTTTACGAACATATTGAAACTCCATTTTCATCAACCAATTTACTTATAATAAAACAATAGTATGGACAAAAAAGCAGAAATTTTAAGTTTTATCCCCGCGCAGGGAATGTTGCCTTTGTATTTTAATAAAGATGTAGAAACGTCTTTGGGCATCCTTAAAGCTTTATATGCGGCTGGCATTAGAACGGTGGAATACACCAACAGAGGCGAAGCAGCATTAGTAAATTTTAAAGAAATGCGCAAATTGTGCGATGCCGAAATGAAAGATATGTATTTGGGCATAGGTACCATTAAAACTGCCGAAGCAGCACAGCAATTTATTGATGCTGGTGCAGATTACATTATTAGCCCGGGTTTGATACCGGAAGTGGCCGAAATATCAGATAAAAACGATATGCTTTGGGTGCCCGGAGCGATGACGCCGAGCGAAATTATTGCCGCCGAAAATTTGGGCGCTAAATTCGTGAAGTTATTCCCAGGCAATATTTTAGGAACCGCCTTTGTAAGTGCTATTAAAGAATTATTTCCTAAGGTAATGTTTATGCCAACCGGCGGTGTTGATACAACACAAGCCAATTTGGAAGGATGGTTTAAATCGGGCGTGGTTGCCGTTGGGATGGGTAGCAAATTGATTACCAAAGAACTAATGGAAGCAAAGAATTTTGATAAAATAGCAGAAGATACAAAAGCGGTTTCAGCAATCATCAAAGGCATAAAGAAATAGGTTTGAGCTATTGGCAAGAAGTTTTGACCTAAGTAGAAATAACGTGTAAATCATATCAAAGTCAATCAGCTCATTGCTCATAGCTCACAGCTAAGAGCTAGAAGCTAAGCTTAAAATAAAAATAATGAGCCAAACAACCATTGGAAAATACAGGTGGACCATCGTTACTCTACTTTTCTTTTCTACTACCATTAATTACATGGACCGGCAGGTAATTGGGTATTTAAAACCATTGTTTTCAAAACCAATTTCAGAAGGCGGTCTCGGTTGGGACGGTAGTGATTATAGCACGGTAACTTCTTGGTTTACTGGTTTTTATGCAGTTGTAACCGTTTTTGCGGGGTGGATTATTGACAAAATTGGTACTAAGCTAGGCCTTGCACTTTCTCTTATTATTTGGTCGGTTTTTGGTATGGCGAATGCTTTGTGCGGCGGTGCTGTTTGGCAGCATGCGGTGGTACGTAGCTTGTTTGGCATCGGCGAAGGCGGAAATTTCCCAGCTTCCATTAAAACAGTAGCAGAATGGTTCCCGAAAAGAGAACGGAGTTTGGCCACTGGCATATTTAATAGTGGTGCCAATATCGGTGCCATGATCGCTTCGCTTTTTGTGCCGATGATTGCCTACAAGGTTTGGTTTGGCGGGGCAATTGAAGGTTGGAAAATGGCTTACCTTATTACTGGTGCCATCGGATTTTTATGGTTGATATTTTGGTTTATATTTTATGCGCCACCTTCTAAGCAAAAAAGATTGACGCAGGAAGAATATGAATATATCCATAGCGATGATGTGGTGCTTTCTGAAGCCGATCAGTTGGTGGAAGACAAAGCAAAAATTCCTTGGGGCAAATTATTGGGTTATAAACAAACTTGGGCTTTTTTTGCCGGTAAGTTTTTAACGGATGGTATTTGGTGGTTCTTATTGTTTTGGTTGCCCGATTATATGCACAACCAATTTCACATGGAAGGTACCGCCATCAGCATCCCTCTTTTTATTGTATATGGTATTGCCATTATAGGCAGTGTTACGGGCGGGAACTTCCCTAAGTTTTTTATGAACAAAGGCATGGAAGCTTATAAGGCGAGGATGACGGCTATGTTTTTGATTGCCTTACTTCCTATTAGTTTGTTAAGTACGCAGTATTTTGGTAATATTTCTATTTTTGGGGATCGTGCTTATATATATGCATTGATTGTGATTTGCATAGGTGCAGCGGCACACCAAGCTTGGAGCGCCAATTTGTTTACCACTGTTTCTGATATGTTTCCCAAAAAAGCAATCGGGTCTGTTGTAGGCATTGGTGGATTGGCTGGGGGCGTAGGTGGGGTGCTGGTACAGAAATTCGCCGGCGCATTAACCGATCATTATAAATCCCATCCGCAAACGGCTTATTCCATTATGTTTGGGCTTTGTGCCTTGTCTTATGTCATCGCTTGGTGTATTATGAAATTGTTGGTGCCGAAATATGCACCGATTACAGATTTATAATATCAAACTTCTTTAACATCATAACGGCAATCCATTATCGGATTGCCGTTTTGTTTTTGAAGGCGATTATTTTCTACGCATATCACAGTTTCAGGTTTGCAACCGAGTGACTTAGGCCGCATGATATTTCTTGCCGATATATAGCCAGCCAACCGAGGGTTACAACTACTTGCGTACATAATGTGCTGCTACGATTTTTTGGGAGTAATTTCCCAAAAAATAAAAGGCTGTAAAATGTTTGACAGCTTTTTGGATTGCCTACAGGTGCGTGGAAATAAAAACGGCAATCTAAAATGATTGCCGTTTTAAAATTGCGTTATAAAATTATTGTATAACTAATTCAACATGGTAATTCGATTGGCTTCCCTTTGCATTTAATTGATAAATGCCCTTGGCCAAATTGGTAGTTGTAATAATTTGGGCGCTATTGCCGCCGTTGTATGTAATATTGGTGGTGTAAACGGTTTGCCCTGCGGTATTGTAAATATTAACTTTGTATGTATCGGTAGGTAAATTGTTTAACTGAAGATGGATGGTATTATTTACAACCGGGTTAGGATAAACACTGAAACTTGATTGTATGCTGGTAATATTTAATCTTACAATTGCGCTATAGGTAATATCGCCATCGGCGCCTACAGCTTTAATGCGATAAAAATTATTACCGTCGTTTGGTGCTACATCAGTCCAGTTGTAAGAAAGTGAATTTGTATTTGATTGTGTAAAAGCATCGGTAAAATCAACACCGTTTCCTGATTTTTGGATCACGTATTTGGCAATTTTGCTTTGCGATAAAATTTGCCAAGCCACATTTATACCCGCCTCTTTTTGCGTTGCATTGATGGAGCCAAATGTAATAGGAAGAAGGGTTCCGGCTGTTAATTGGGTTGCAAATGGCCCGGTTGTAACTCCATTGGCAGTAGTGGAAACATAATAATAATTGTTGGCTGTTGCAGAAGTACCAAAACTGCCTACAGGGTTGCCGGTTGGTATTGGACTATAGGCAAACCCGCCTGGACTGGTGATATATCCCAAAAAATTAAAAGAAGCGGGGATACCGCCAATTGCGCTCCAGGGAATGGAAACTTCCCTTGTGTTGCTTCCATTATCAGCATAGCTGCCAAAGCCCGAAGTGGAACTACCCCAACCGTTGCTTCCATCAGCTAAACGGTATTCACGATAATTATTTTTTACATACAAAACAGCATCGGCCCTAAACGGAAGACTTGTTAGATCCGTGTTGTCGTAAGCTTGCCCCACCAGCGATCCGTTTGCATTAGTGCCCCCATTTGCTGGATTTACCGGGTTCTTATCAATATAAAATACAAATGCTTCCGAAATATTGGAAGTAGTAATACCAATGTACAGGTTGGTAGCGTCCCAAGTAATATTCCAACTACCCGAATTATTTTGGGTACCATACTCGTTGGTGTTGACGGTTCCATCAACAGTAGCTGTTGTGTACTGGGCTTGGGCAGTACCATACAATACAAGCGCTGTAAAAAGCGTAAAAATTTTTCTCATGGCAAACGTTTTATGATTTAATGTGTAAAAAATACACATTTATGGTTTCAAAAATAAGGACTAAAGAAATACGTTGGTACTATAATTGCCACATTTTTAATCAATTGTGGATAATTTTTTTAAATATTGTTTCAAATAATGGTTTTTCTGAAATTTTCAACAAATATATTAGTGTATATTTTACACAAAGTTGGAAAACAACCTAAAGTAAACCCTGTTTTCTATAGTTACGTAAAAGCGCTCTATTCGTTATATTCGCTACGATGAGCCATCTTCCCAAATTAATTGTTGACCTTGCCTTGATACTTGGCGCAGCCGGCATCACCACTTTAATTTTCAGGAAATTGAAGCAACCCATGGTGCTGGGTTACATTATTGCGGGATTGATTGTTGGGCCAAATGTTTCTATGTTTCCTACCATTTCTGATTTGGCCGGCGTGCAAACCTGGGCCGACATTGGTGTTATTTTCTTATTATTTGCTTTGGGGTTGGAATTTAGTTTTAAAAAGCTGGCATCTGTTGGGGCTTCTGCGGCTGTAACCGGTATTTTTGAATTGGTTTGCATGATGGGCATTGGTTATTTAGCGGGTAAATTGATGCATTGGCCGCAAATGGATTGTTTATTTTTGGGCGGCATCATTGCTATTTCTTCTACCACCATTATTTTCCGTGCTTTTGAAGAGTTGGGATTAAAAACCCGACAATTTACCGGCTTGGTAATGGGCGTTTTAATCATCGAAGATTTGGTGGCTGTTTTATTATTGGTGTTATTGTCAACATTGGCGGTTAGTCAGGCTTCGGCGGGAAAGGAAATGTTGGTGGCCATGCTGAAGCTGGTTTTCTTTTTATGTCTTTGGTTTTTAACCGGTATTTATATTTTACCTAGTTTCCTTAAAAAAGTATCTAAATTTTTAAGCAGCGAAACCTTGTTGATTGTGGCCATAGCACTTTGTTTGGGCATGGTGGTATTAGCCGATCAAGTTGGTTTTTCAGCGGCATTGGGTGCATTTATTATGGGTTCTATTTTGGCAGAAACAGTGTATGGCGAAAAGATAGAACACGTTATTACGCCGGTTAAAAACCTGTTCGGGGCTATATTTTTTGTATCGGTTGGAATGTTGATTGATCCAAAAATATTGCTGCAATATGCCGGGCCGGTTTTATTGTTGACTGTTTTAGTGATTGTTGGTAAAATTATTAATGTAAGTATTGGCGCATTAATTGCGGGTAAACCATTGAAGCAAGCAATACAAGCTGGTACAAGCATGTCGCAAATCGGCGAGTTTTCTTTTATCATCGCCACGCTTGGCGTTACACTACATGTTACCAGTAGTTATTTATATCCCATTGCAGTTGGGGTTTCTGTAATTACCACATTTACAACACCTTATATGATGAAATTGGCTGATCCATTGCATCGTTTCTTTGAAAAAAATTTACCAACAAAATGGCAGCAAGCACTCAATAAATATAGCGTAGGATCGCAAACCATAAAGGCCGAAACCGATTGGAATATTGTATTTAAAGCTTACATGCAAATGCTGTTCCTGAACACGGTAATTGTAATCGCACTTATTTTGTTAAGCAATTATTATTTACGGCCTTTTATCAGCAGCAAGTTAGACAATAGCATTTGGGCAAAACTGACTTCTATTTTCCTAACATTGGTTGCCATGGCACCTTTTATTTGGGCATTAACGGCCAGAAAAATAAAAGGTATCTCTTACAAAGCGTTATGGTTGGATAAAAAATATAATAAAGGGCCATTGGTTACTTTAGAAATTGTACGGAATATGGTGGCCGTTTTATTGGTGGGATTGCTGTTGCGACAATTTTTTCCTTTTTGGTTTTCGGTGGCGGGAACGGCGGTGGTAATGTTGGTGGTATTAGTGATTTTTAGGCGCAGGTTGCAGTATTTTTATCATCGCATCGAGCATCGTTTCATCACCAATTTAAACGAAAAAGAAAACGCCAATAAAGAAAGCAGTTTGCTTACGCCTTGGGATGCGCACCTTTCACGGATTGTTATCCAGCCTTATTCTTTGTTGATTGGCAAGCCGTTGGAAGAATTGGCCTTGCGTGAAAAATATGGATTGAATATTGCCTTTATAGAACGGGGCGACCGGGTAATTTATGCGCCGTTACGAAGTGATGAATTATATCCCAACGATGAAATTGGTGTGATAGGCACCGATGTACAATTGCAACAATTTACCAATTTAGTGCAAACCCTGAACGAAGCAAAAACCTTGGAAGATGGCGTGGAAAATATTATGTTGGAAAGAATTGTGGTGGATGAACACAACGGGCTAAAAGGCCAAACTATCCGCCAATCAGGCATCCGTGAGAAAACAAATGGCTTGGTGGTAGGCATCGAAAGAAACGGCGAACGCATGTTAAATCCGGTTTCCGACACTGTTTTTGAATGGGAAGATGTAGTTTGGTTGGTAGGCGATAAGGTTAAAATCAAAAAGATTTTCCGGTAAAAATCATCAATTATCTTCATATTTTTCAACACCTTCTGCAGGTTTCCAACCCGATTTTGGCTCAAAGTAATTCCACAGATAAGCGGATAATTTGCGGGCCAAAACCCAGGCTTCGTTGTTCGGTTTCCAACTTTGGTCTTTATTGTTTTTTGTAGCAATATAAAAAACGTAATCGCCGTGCGGCGCATTTACCATCACCAGTTCGCTTCTTGAATCATCCACCATGCCTTGTTTGGCGGCAGCTTGAATATATGGCGGAATTTGCGACAACGCATAGTCATCGTAATAAATATTGGTCATTAAGCGGTACATTTTTTCGCAAGCGGCTTTGCTAATAATTTCGCCCCGTTTTATTTTAACCAATAGTTGCGCCATTTCTTTTGGTGTGGTTTGCCCCCAACCGTACAAGGTTCTCATGTTTTCCCGGCCAACCGTTCTTGAATTTACCCTTGTATCTTTAAAACCATAGCTTTCCAACAATGGGTTAATAGCAGCGCCGCCACCGGCTAATTTTTGATTTAAGAGTGCAGTGGTATTATCGCTGTAAGAAATCATTAAAGCTGCCAGCACACTTAATTCTGTTTTGGTACTGTCTTTAAAATATTGCATCAGCCCCGATCCGCCATATTTTGAAGAATCCCTGTAATATATAGGCTGGTGGTATTTTAATTCACCTTTTTCAATTTTATCGAATAAGCCCACCAAAATTGGGATTTTTACGATGCTAGCTGTTGGAAAGATGGTATCAGCATTTATGCCTGCCTCTTTTTCAGTTTTTAAATTGTATACATAAACGCCCACCGTCCCTTTAAAATCTTTTGTCAATTCTGCCAGTTTTTGCTGAAGCTTTTTATCGTTTTTTGTTTGCTGGGCATTTCCAATTATTGGTACCAAAAACAGTAGTTGTAAAAAGAAAAAGGAGTTTAAAATAAATCTTATCATAATTAAAATAGGATTGGATGCAATGAAGATCGTAATTTTAAAATGTCTCAAAAACAAAATTTAATTGTTGATATTTTTTGTTAAAAAGTCTCGATAAAATTCCCTATTTTATTTTTTATTCGTTTATTCTTACCTTTGCCGTCCGACCAAATTAGGATACTTGGCAAATATTACCTTTATTTATTGATTATCAAATAGTTACCTTCAAATAGAAGGAAGAAGGACGTTTTGCTGTATTGTAAAAAAGTTGGATTTTTTTAAGACATTTAATTCGTAAACCAAATATGTCCATCAAAAAAGACAATCGTCCGAAAGCAAGTTTTTCAAAAATTACCATCGGCCTTGCTTCCCCAGATAGTATTTTGGAGAAGAGCTTTGGTGAGGTTTTGAAACCCGAGACCATCAACTATCGTACGTATAAGCCAGAACGTGACGGCTTATTCTGCGAAAGAATTTTTGGGCCGGTAAAAGATTACGAATGCGCTTGCGGTAAATACAAGCGTATCCGCTACAAGGGTATCGTCTGCGACCGTTGCGGCGTGGAAGTGACAGAAAAGAAAGTACGTCGCGAACGCATGGGCCACATTAAATTAGTGGTGCCTGTTGTTCACATTTGGTACTTCAAAAGTTTGCCAAACAAAATTGGTTACTTACTTGGTGTTAGTTCAAAAAAGCTGGAAAGCATTGTTTACTACGAACGCTATGTAGTAATACAAGGTGGTGTAAAAGAAAACCTAAATGCTGGTGATCTTTTAACCGAAGAAGAATATCTGGACACGGTTGATGCTTTACCCAAAGACAATCAATATTTGCCAGATGATGATCCACAAAAATTTGTTGCTAAAATGGGTGCCGAAGCCGTGCAAGATTTGCTGGCTCGTATCGATTTAGACCAATTAAGCTATGATTTACGCAACGCCGCAGCTAATGAAACTTCGCAACAACGTAAGGCTGATGCCTTGAAACGTTTGAGCGTAGTGGAAGCTTTCCGCGAAGCGCAAACCCGTATTGCAAACCAACCCGAATGGATGGTAATGCAATATATTCCTGTTATTCCGCCAGAATTGCGCCCATTGGTTCCTTTGGATGGTGGCCGTTTTGCCTCTTCTGATTTGAACGATTTGTACCGTCGGGTAATTATCCGCAACAACCGTTTGAAAAGATTGATGGAAATTAAAGCGCCTGAAGTAATTCTTAGGAATGAAAAAAGGATGTTGCAAGAAGCCATCGACTCATTGTTCGATAATAGCCGTAAATCAAATGCTGTAAAAGCTGAAGGTGGCCGTGCGTTGAAATCTTTGAGCGATATTTTGAAAGGTAAACAAGGTCGTTTCCGTCAAAACTTGTTGGGTAAACGTGTGGATTATTCTGGTCGTTCTGTAATTGTGGTAGGACCGGAAATGAAAATCCACGAATGCGGTTTACCAAAAGATATGGCTGCGGAATTGTTCAAGCCATTCATTATTAGGAAGTTAATTGAAAGGGGTATCGTAAAAACTGTAAAATCTGCCCGTAAATTGGTAGATAAAAAAGAAGCGGTTATTTGGGATATCCTTGAAAATATATTGAAAGGCCACCCAATTATGCTAAACCGTGCCCCAACGTTGCACAGGTTAAGTATTCAGGCTTTCCAACCTAAATTAATTGAAGGAAAGGCCATCCAGCTTCACCCGTTGGTAACCGCATCTTTCAACGCCGACTTTGATGGTGACCAAATGGCGGTGCACGTGCCTTTGAGCAATGCATCTATTTTGGAAGCCCAATTGTTGATGCTTTCGAGCCACAACATTTTGAACCCTCAAAACGGTACGCCGATTACTCTTCCTTCTCAGGACATGGTTTTGGGACTTTATTACATCAGTAAGCCCAAAAAATCAACTGAAACGGAAAAGGTAAAAGGTGAAGGACGTAGTTTTTATTCCCCTGAAGAAGTAATCATCGCTTACAACGAAAAAGCTGTTGATCTTCATGCCGCTATTAAAGTAAGGGTAAATGTTCGCGAAGGCAATGAGTTGAAATTGAAATTGACCGAAACAACCGTTGGCCGCATTTTGTTCAACCAATTTGTGCCAAAGGAAATGGGTTATGTAAATGCCTTGTTAACCAAAAAATCACTTCGTGAAATCATCGGAGAAATCATCAAGTTTTCTGATATTCCAAAAACAGCTAAGTTTTTGGACGAAATCAAAACACTTGGTTTCCGTATGGCATTCAAAGGTGGTTTGTCGTTCAATATCAACGACTTAACTGTTCCTAGTATTAAGGATGAATTGGTAGAAAATGCCAAGGTTGAGGTAGAAGAAGTTTGGGAGAACTACAATATGGGCTTGATTACCAACAATGAACGTTATAACCAAATTGTTGATATCTGGAGCCGTGTAGATACCAAGATTACTGAAACTTTGATTTATGAAATGAAGAACGATAAACAAGGTTTCAATTCAGTTTACATGATGTTGGATTCTGGTGCCCGTGGTAGCAAGCAACAGGTAAAACAGTTGGCTGGTATGCGGGGGTTGATGGCTAAACCACGTAAAAGCGGTTCAACCGGAAGTGAGATTATTGAAAACCCAATCTTATCAAACTTTAAAAACGGTTTGAATGTATTGGATTACTTCATCTCTACCCACGGTGCCCGTAAAGGTTTGGCGGATACAGCCTTGAAAACAGCGGATGCAGGTTACTTAACCCGTCGTTTGGTGGATGTGGCACAAGATGTGGTAATTACGGAAGAAGATTGCGGCACATTGCGTGGTATTGCCACCAGTGCGTTAAAAGATAACGAGGATATTGTTGAACCATTGTACGATCGTATTTTAGGCCGTACATCACTTCACGATGTTTTCAATCCTGTTACAGAAGAAGTAATTGTAGAAGGCGGTACTGCTATCACAGAAGACGTAGCCCATGCAATTGAAGAAGCTGGTATTGAAACAGTTGAGATACGCTCTGTGTTGACTTGTGAAAGCAAACGCGGTGTGTGTGTTAAATGTTACGGTAAAAACTTGGCAACTGGTTATTTGGCGCAAAAAGGTGATGCGGTTGGTATCATTGCTGCCCAATCAATTGGTGAACCGGGTACACAGCTTACCTTGCGTACCTTCCACGTGGGTGGTGTGGCTGGCTCAACTTCGGTTGAATCTAGCTTGCTAGCTAAATTTGATGGTACTGCACAGTTTGATGGCCTTCGTACAGTGGCGGCTATTAGTCCAACGGGCGAAAAAGTACAAGTAGTAATTGGCCGTACTGGTGAAATGAGGATTTTGGATGAGAAAAACGATCGTTTGCTCATCACCAACAACATTCCTTATGGTTCTACCTTGTTAATCAAAAATGGCCAGAAGATTAAGAAAGGCGAGGTGATTTGTACATGGGATCCGTTTAACAACGTTATTGTTTCTGAACAAAACGGTGTTGTGAAATTTGAAAATATTATAGATGGTATTACTTACCGCGATGAAAGCGATGACCAAACAGGTCACCGTGAAAAAGTGGTAATTGAAACCAAGGATAAAACCAAAAACCCATCGGTTTTGGTAGAAGGTAAAGAGGTGAAAATGTATAACCTTCCGGTTGGTAGCCACGTTGTGGTAGATGAAGGTGAAACAGTTGAGCCAGGCCAAGTAATCGTGAAAATCCCACGTATCCTTGGTAAGCTTCGCGATATTACCGGTGGTCTTCCACGTGTTACTGAATTGTTCGAAGCACGTAACCCAGGCAACCCTGCCGTGGTAAGCGAAATCGATGGTGTGGTTGCATTTGGTGCTATTAAACGTGGTAACCGCGAAATTGTTATAGAAGCGAAAGATGGTGTTGTTAAGAAATACTTGATCCCGTTGTCTAAACAAATTTTGGTTCAAGATGGCGACTTTGTGAAAGCAGGTACCGCTATGAGTGATGGTCAAACAGCACCTTACGATATTTTAAGTATAAAAGGACCGTTCGCCGTTCAGGAATATGTGGTAAATGAAATCCAAGAGGTATATCGTTTACAAGGTGTGAAAATCAACGATAAACACATCGAAGTAATCGTTCGCCAAATGATGAAGAAAGTTGAAATTGTTGAAGCTGGCGATACTAAATTCTTGGAAGAAGATTTGGAAGACCGCGTAGCATTTAACGAAGAAAACGACTACATCTACGACAAGAAAGTGGTAACCGATGGCGGCGAAAGCACCAAAATGAAACCAGGACAAATTATAAGCTTGCGTGAAGTAAGGGATGAAAACTCCATCCTTCGCCGTGCAGATAAGAAACTGGTGGAATACCGTGATGCACAAACTGCTACGTCTAAACCGGTATTGTTGGGTATCACAAAAGCCTCATTGGGCGTTCAAAGCTGGATTTCAGCAGCTTCGTTCCAAGAAACAACCAAAGTGTTAAGCGTTGCAGCCATCCACGGCAAAACCGACTTTATGCTTGGGTTAAAAGAAAACGTAATTACAGGCCATGCCATACCAGCGGGTACCGGTTTACGTGACTTTGACAACATGATTGTTGGTAGCAAGGAAGAATATGAATTGCTGGCAACTACTCGTGAAGCAATGAGCTTTGATGATGAAGAATAAACAACAAGTACTAAGTAGTTAGTATTAAATAATAAGATGAAAACGCCCTGCAATTTTTTTGCGGGGCGTTTTTGTTTTAAGCGGGTAATCTTATAAATTCTTCAACATCCAAACCTTGCAGCCATGGTGCCCAGAATTGCCCATTGCCGCGGCAAGATGTTTAAAACCAAATTTTTGGTACATGGGAATGGCGCTGGTCAATTCTGGCATTGTTTCGAGATAAACTTTTTTGAAACCTGATGTAACAGCAGTTTCCAAACAAACTTGCATCAATTGTTTGCCAATGCCTAAGCCACGGGCCTGATTAGAAAGGTAAAGTTTAACCAGTTCGCAAGTGTCATTTGGTAAACCTTCTGTTGGAAAAATGCCGCCACCGCCCAAAATTTTACCTTCTTTTTCTGCAACGAAATAAGCCGATTTGTGTTGCAGAAAAACATCACTCAAACGGTCGGTGCTTTCATCAAAATAAACCGTTCCGAGGTGGTTGGCACCAAATTCTTCCAAAGCACCGCGGATTATTTTTGCTAGCTCAGCATTGTCGGATAATTGTATCGGGCGTATAGTTATGTTATCCATCTCACGAAAATAGTAAGGTTGGAATCAAAATTTAGTTTCAATCTTAATTATTTTAACGTGAGTTTTAAGCCTTGCGGTTGTATACTTAAATATTTTTTGCCGTTAAGCTTGACCAAACTACCAACTTGATCATATCTTGGGTTTAATGGCACAAAACGTTC
>CAWJTH010000057.1:0-10204 GCA_963845495.1 uncultured Chitinophagaceae bacterium | reverse complement strand
TCGACAATTTTCTTTTCATATTGGTGTAGCAATTTTAGATAGCTATTGTTTGCGGTCACTTTAAAACAATCAATCTTTTTATTTTTCCAAAAAACTTTCAACAACTGATTGCAGTCTTTATAAAAAATATCCTTCTATTTTTCGCAAAATATCTTGTTTCGTAGAAAATGACTACATATTGGCAAAATCTCACTCTCTGTTATATCACATCCAAATTGTTGGCTTTCAATCGTTAATTTCATACGACAATCGTTTATTGGATTAAAAAAAATCGCGTTGACTAATTTTTTGTAAAAATGGGGAAATATTTTTGAATTGTGCAACCGATTGCAGAAATATTTTAAAATTTCTTTAACTTGCACTTGATACCACCTAAAACGATTGTATGGGCGAAGAAAAAGAGGTTACTATTTATGATATTGCGACCCGTTTAAACTTATCCCCCGCAACGGTAAGCAGGGGATTAAAAAATTTCCACCATATTAATAAGGACACAAAAAAACGCATACATGATACGGCCAAAGAAATGGGTTATCGGTCTAATAGTTTTGCCAGTAACCTGCGTACCAAACGCTCTAACACAATTGGTGTAATTGTGCCAAGGTTAAATAGTTATTTTATGTCGGGCGTTTTGGCGGGGATGGAAAATGTGGTACAAAATGCTGGTTATAATTTAATTATCAGCCAATCGCTGGAAACATTTAAAAAAGAAAAGGCAAATGCCAATACCTTTTTTAATAGCAGGGTGGATGGTTTACTTATTTCCTTTGCGTACGATACGACACATATTGAACATATCATGCCATATATAAATAAGAAAATCCCTGTTGTGTTTTTCGACCGTGTTTTTGATAGTTCGGATTGTGCCTCCATTTTAATTGACAATACAAAAGCGGCTTACGAAATAACCAAACATTTAATTGAACAGGGCTGTAAAAATATCATTCATATAACCGCCGATACAAAACTTGGCGTTTATCAAGAGCGGTTAACTGGCTTTAAAAATGCTTTGGCAGAATTTAATTTACCCTTTAAAGAAACAAAAAATTTAATTGTAAATAATTTAAGCGAAGCAGATGGAATTAGCAGCAGCAGAAAAAATACTAAAAATGAAAATAAAGCCAGATGCGGTTTTTGCAGCCAACGATAGTTCCGCAGTGAGCTGTATGATAAAATTGATGGAAAATGGAATCAATATACCTGAGGACATTGCATTTGCTGGATTTAATAATGATCCGATTTCAAGGATTATTCAACCCAACCTAACAACCATTAATTATCCGGCTTATGAAATGGGCGAAGTGGCCGCTAGAAATTTAATCCATCATTTAGATGGTTTATCGAATATAAATAATACGGATACTATTCTATTAAAGTCTGAATTACTGATTCGCGGTTCGTCGCTTAAAATTAAAAATTATTAAATAAAATTGCTGCGTATGATGAAATTTAAGTTGATGTTTTTAAGCTGTATTTTTTTAATGGCTATAAAACTATCTGCCCAAGATTTAATTAGCGAACAAACTTCATCGGGGGCTTTCCCAATTGTTGCTAATAATATAACTGCTGGTATTTTTACAGATAAAAACGATGATTGGCTAATTCAAAAATCAGCAACTTTTTTACAAAGTGATATTGAAAAAGTAACAGGTAAAAAAAGCGAAATAAACCCGGTTGATAAAAACGGAAATATTATAATCATCGGTACGTTACAATCTTTATTTATCCAACAATTAATAAAGGATAAGAAAATAAATATTGCTGATATCAAAAATAAATGGGAGGCTTATAAAATTGCTGTAATTAATCAGCCGTTTGCGGGGGTTGAAAAAGCTTTATTAATTATCGGGAGCGATAAAAGAGGAGCGGCTTACGGCACATTTGAATTATCTAAACAAATGGGTATTTCTCCATGGTATTGGTGGGCTGATGTGCCGGTTAAAACAAAAAAAGAAGTATTTGTAAAAGCTGGCTCTTATACATTCGATTCGCCAAAAGTTAAATACCGCGGCATTTTTATTAATGATGAAGCGCCTGCATTTAGCGGTTGGACAAGAGAAAAATTCGGTGGCGTAAATCATTTGGTGTACGAGAAAATGTTTGAATTGTTGCTCCGATTAAAAGCCAATTATTTATGGCCCGCCATGTGGGGAAATGCTTTTAATGATGACGATACGTTAAACCCAATTTTGGCAGATAAATATGGCATTGTGATGGGCACCAGCCACCACGAGCCAATGTTACGTGCACAACAGGAATGGAAAAGATACGGCCACGGCGCATGGGATTACACCAAAAACGATTCAACGCTTCGTGCCTTTTGGCGCAAAGGGATTGAACACATGGGAACGCATGAAAGCATTGTCACCATTGGGATGCGGGGTGACGGCGATGAACCCATGACTGCTGGAACTGCGACTGCTTTGTTGGAAAAAATTGTAGCCGATCAGCGGAAAATATTGGCCGATGTAACACATAAACCTGCGGCGCAAACACCGCAATTATGGGCATTGTACAAAGAAGTGCAGGATTATTATGACAAAGGGATGCGGGTGCCGGATGATGTAACTTTATTGTTGTGCGATGATAATTGGGGCAATATCCGAAAGCTTCCTAAATTAACCGACAAACCAAGAACAGGCGGTTACGGCATTTATTATCACTTTGATTATGTGGGCGATCCGCGGAATTATAAATGGATAAATAGCAACAATATTGCCCGAGTTTGGGAGCAAATGCATTTAGCGTATGAATATGGTGTAGATAAAATTTGGATCGTAAATGTGGGCGATTTAAAACCGATGGAATTTCCCATTTCTTTCTTTTTGGATTATGCATGGAATCCTGATAAAATAAATCCCGATAATTTAAATAATTATTATACCAATTGGGCAACGCAACAATTTGGAAAAGAACATGCAGTTGAAATTGGTGAATTAATAAAAAAATATTCACAGTATGTAGCGAGAAGAAAGCCGGAATTAATTGATGCTGAAACATATAATGATACTTGGGCTGCAGATAATGTTATTGCACAATATTTTCAGTTAAGAAAAAAGGCACAAGAAATAAATGCGGCATTGCCGAGCGAATATAAAGACGCGTATTATGAATTGGTATTACATCCAATTGAAGCATTTACCAATTTAAGCGAGTTGTATGTAAACGCTTATAAAAATAAACTGGCTTTTGACCGTCAGAGCGTGACAGCAAATTTATTTGCCAATAAAGTAAAAGAATTTTATTTAAAAGATTCCATGATCAGTAATTATTATAACCATGTTTTGGCTAATGGCAAATGGAACCACATGATGGACCAAACGCATATTGGATACACCTATTGGCAACAACCACCATTTAATAAGATACCGGAAATTAAATATCTTGATTCAAGTTTTATGAAACCAATTGTTGCGCCTAAAATACAAGTAAGCAAATTTCCCCAAATAAGAACAAAAGGGTTTTATGAAAATGGAAACTTCGTTTCTATGGAAGCTTCGCATTTTACAAATGCTATAAACAATAATTCAATTACGTGGAAAATAATTCCAGATATTGGAAAAACCGGTGATGGTGTTACCACATTTCCTGTAACTGTATCTTCATCAGCATTAAATAAAAATACACCGCATTTAGAATACGAATTTAACTGTTACGATAGCGGAAAAATTACCGTGGATACTTATTTATCTCCCACTTTAAATTTCCATAACGATGGGTTGCGGTTTGCTGTTTCAATTGACGATGAAACACCGCAAATAATCAACATGCACGAAGGAAAAGAAGAAACGGTTTGGCGTAAATGGGTGGCTGATAATATTATCATTAAAACATCCAACCATAATTTAATTAAATCGGGTAAACACACATTAAAATACTGGATGGTTGACGGTGGCATTGTTTTGCAGAAATTAGTAATTGATTTTGGCGGATTAAAACCAAGCTATTTAGGTCCGGCGGAAACTTTGAATAAATAATTGGGCAAGAAGCTAGAATACAGAAGAAAAGAAGACAAGAATTCAAGATTCAAGAAGCCATGAATCGGAAGTTAGGGCAAAAAAATTATAATAATATAAAAAGTCCAAAAGGGACGACATCTAAAAGCGTTGGGTAATGACCATCGACAAACAAATAAATCAATTAAAATAAACAATTGCTACATGAAAAGAATCATTCAATCAAGTTTTATCATTGCAATTAGCATAATTGCAAATAAAACTTTTGCGCAGGAAGGTAAAACGCCCATCTCGCAGCCATTGGTTTCCCACATTTACACAGCCGATCCATCAGCTCATGTATTTAACGGAAAAATTTACATTTATCCTTCGCATGATACCGCCACGGGAACGCCTGAAAATGACAACGGCGACCACTTTAACATGATGGATTATCATATCCTTTCAATGGATGCCGTTGGTGGAAAAGTAACAGACCACGGCGTTGCTTTAAGTATAAAAGATATTCCTTGGGCAGGCCGGCAATTATGGGCACCCGATGCAGCTTTTAAAAACGGTATTTATTATCTGTATTTCCCAGTAAAAGATAAACAAGATATTTTCAGGATTGGTGTAGCCACCAGCAAAAGTTCGGTTGGTCCTTTTAAGCCAGAACCTAATCCCATTAAAGGAAGTTTTAGTATCGACCCCGCGGTTTTTAAAGATAAAGACGGCAGTTTTTACATGTATTTTGGTGGCATTTGGGGCGGCCAATTACAAGATTGGACGACCAATAAATATGTAGCCAATGCGCCGCTTCGCAAACCGAACGAATTGGGCATTTTACCAAGGGTGGTAAAATTAAATCCAGATATGAAAAGCTTTGCCGAAACACCACGCGAAATAAAAATTGTGGACGAAAAAGGCAATCTTTTTTTAGAATCGAATAACGACAAACGTTTCTTTGAAGCATCGTGGATGCATTATTACAATGGCAAATATTATTTTTCTTATTCAACCGGCGATACGCATAATATTTGCTACGCCATGGGCGATAATCCTTACGGCCCATTTACTTACAAAGGGATTGTTTTAAAACCAGTTTTAGGTTGGACGAATCACCAATCGATTGTTGAATTTAAAGGCAAATGGTATTTGTTTTATCATGATATTCAATTAAGCGGTAAAACGCATTTACGCAATGTTAAAGTGACAGAATTAAAATATAATCCCGATGGAACTATTCAAACAATTAATGCTTATAAATGAGTTATCAATTAAAAGTTATGAATTATGAATGATTTAAATGAAGATAAATTAAGAATTAATTAAAGAGTAAGTTCCGATTAAATATTAATGCTTGATTAAAAAAAATTAATTTGAAAAAAATACTTATTTGCCTAATTGCGTGCAGTGCATTAAAATGTTTTGCGCAGGATTATAAACAATTGCCTTTTTGGAATGATAAATTACCGATGGAACAACGGGTAAATGATGTAGTAAGTCGTTTAACCTTGGAAGAAAAGGCGGCTCAAATGATTAATTCCACGCCTGCCATTCCCAGGTTGGGCATCCCTGCGTACGATTGGTGGAACGAAACTTTGCATGGTGTAGCCAGAACGCCGTACCATGTTACTTCTTATCCGCAGGCCATTGGCATGGCGGCCACTTGGGATACCAATTCGTTGCATCAAATGGCTGATTTTTCGGCGCTGGAAGGACGGGCCATCAATAATAAAGCTATTCAGTTGGGCCGGACAAATGAACGCTATTTGGGATTAACTTATTGGACACCTAACATAAATATTTTTCGTGACCCACGCTGGGGCCGTGGACAAGAAACTTATGGTGAAGACCCTTTTTTAACCGCCATGCTCGGTAAAGCGTTTGTACGAGGTTTGCAGGGCGACGACCCAATTTATTTAAAAGCCGCTGCTTGTGCCAAACATTTTGCCGTGCATAGCGGGCCAGAGCCAACAAGACATGTAGACAATGTTTCTCCTTCAACTTATGATTTATGGGACACCTATTTGCCTGCGTTTAGGGAATTAGTAACTAAGGCAAATGTTGCTGGTGTAATGTGCGCATACAACGCCATCAACTCACAACCTTGCTGCGGCAGCGATTTGTTGATGACGGATATTTTGCGCAACCAATGGAATTTTACCGGGTATGTAACCAGCGATTGCGGTGGATTGGATGATTTTTTTAGATACCATAAAACGCATAAAGATGCAACGTCTTCGGGCATTGACGCGTTGATACACGGCACTGATGTGGAATGTGGCAACTCCGTTTACACAACGTTGGTAAGTTCCGTAAAATCAGGCTCATTAAAACAATCGCAATTGGATGTGTCGTTGAAAAGATTGTTTATGATCCGTTTCCGCTTGGGCATGTTCGATCCCGTAGGAAAAGTGAAATATGCGCAAACGCCAGCTTCTACTTTGGAAGCACCCGAACACAAAGCACTGGCATTAAAAATGGCACAGCAATCTATTGTGTTGCTGAAGAATGAAAACCAGACTTTGCCGCTAAAAAAATCAATTAAAAAAATAGCGGTCATCGGGCCAAATGCCGACAATAAAATTGCTATTTTGGGTAATTACAATGGTACGCCATCTGAAGTGGTGACCATGCTGGAGGGTATAAAAAGAAAAGTTGGGAAAGATGTAGAAGTGGTGTACGAAAAGGCCATCAATTACACCAACGATACATTAATTCAATACGACGACATTGCCGCCAATTATACTTTTAATGGTAAAAAAGGCGTGCTGGCAGAATATTTCAACAATCAAAAATTAGAAGGTAAACCGGATTTTGTTGGTCTAGAAAAAGACATTGACCATTATTGGGCAGAAGGCCAAACGCCGGCGCAAAACATTGGCACTATTGAATATTCTGGCCGTTACACCACCACATTTACTGCTCCGAAAAGTGAGGTAATAAATTTTGAAAGCGAAGCGGATGATGGTTATCGCATTTTTATCAACGATTCGTTGATTGTGGATGCTTGGAAAAAAAATAACCGGGGCGTAAAGCAATTTAAATTCCCGGTTCAACAAAATAATCAATATAGAATTAAAGTAGAATTTTACCAATTCGATGGCAATGCGGCTATCCGTTTAAAGGCAGGCCATTATGTAAAAACGGATTTTAATGCTTTAAAAGAAAGAATAAAAGATGCCGATGCTATTGTTTTTGTCGGCGGCATTTCACCGCAATTAGAAGGCGAAGAAATGCCGGTTGCTATTCCCGGTTTTAAAGGCGGGGATAGAACTTCCATTATGCTGCCTGCTGTGCAAACGGAGTTATTGAAAACATTAAATACTATTGGCAAGCCAGTTGTTTTTGTTATGATGACGGGCAGTGCCGTTGCTACGCCTTGGGAAAGCGAACATATCCCAGCCATTGTAAACGGATGGTATGGCGGTCAAAGCGCCGGAACCGCCATGGCCGATGTGTTGTTTGGCGATTATAACCCCGCTGGCCGTTTGCCAGTTACATTTTATAAAAGCGATAATGATTTACCAAGCTTTTCCGATTATTCAATGGAAGGCAGAACATACCGTTATTTTAAAGGTGAAGCGTTGTATCCGTTTGGGTACGGATTAAGTTATTCTACTTTTAAATACGATATGTTGAAAGCGCCAGCAACTATTCAAAAAGGTAAAAATATCCTGGTGCAAGCAAGGGTAACCAATACCGGAAAAATGGATGGCGAAGAAGTGGTGCAATTATATGTATCGCACCAAAACCAAACATCAAAAGCGCCCATCAGGGCTTTAAAAGGCTTTAAAAGAATTTCCTTAAAAAAAGGAGAAAGTAAAACTGTTCAATTTAATATCACCGCCGAACAATTATCGTTGGTAAACGACAACGGCAAATTCTATCAACCAACTGATAAAGTAATTATCAGCGTTGGCGGTGGGCAACCGGATATAAAAAATATTACCACAAGTAATGTTGTTTCAGGTAATGTAACGGTGTTATAAGAATAAGGAATAAGAAATGTGAAATATGGAATAAAGAAATAAAAGACAAAAAGAAATAGAAATCAAATAATATAAAATTAAATAAAGTCTTTTTAATTCAAGCATTAATTAGTATGTATAAATATTTAAACATAAAAATGGCTATTTTAATTCCATTTATTATTTTCTTTATCGCTGCCAAAGCGCAAAAAGAAAACAACAAAGGCTTAAAAGATTATTACACCAATTATTTCCCGATTGGTGTAGCTGTTTCGCCGCAATCTTTACACAATGCGGATACTGCTTTAATAATCCAACAATTTAATAGCCTTACGCCGGAAAATGCGATGAAGGTTGGCCCGATACATCCTAAAGAAAACGTTTATAATTGGAAGGATGCAGATGCCATTGTTGATTTTGCACAGCGAAACCACATGCGTGTAAGAGGCCACAACCTATGCTGGCACGAACAAAACCCCGATTGGTGGTTTAAAGATTCACTTGGAAATCATGTATCAAAAAAGGTTTTATTAAAACGTTTAAAACAACATATTACAACAGTCGTAAATCGTTACAAAGGAAAAATTTACGCTTGGGACGTGGTAAACGAAGCCATTGATGATGACAGTACAAAGTTTCTCCGAAATTCAAAATGGTACCAAATATGTGGTGATGAGTTTATAATAAAAGCATTTGAATACGCCCATGCCGCCGACCCAAAAGCTGTTTTATTTTATAATGATTATAACACCGAACGACCCGAAAAAATGCTTCGGGTTTATAAATTATTAAAACAATTGGTTGATGCAAAAGTGCCAATTAATGCCGTTGGTTTGCAGGCGCACTGGAGTATTTATGAACCTTCCAAAAATGAATTAGAAAATACGATTCAAAAATTTGCTTCACTTGGCTTAAAAATACAAATAACGGAATTGGATATGAGCGTTTATCCTTGGGAAAAAAACAAGCGGGCCAAACGCCCAAATGAAGATGAAGTTTATACGCCTGAACGGGAACAAAAACAAATGGCCCAATATAAAATGGTGTTTGACATATTTAGAAAATATAAGCAAAGCATTACTGGTGTTACGTTTTGGAATGTTACAGATAAGCATTCTTGGCTGGAAGATTATCCCGTGCCGGGCAGAAAAAATTATCCGTTATTGTTCGATGCAAATGCACGGCCCAAAAAAGCATATTGGAAAGTTGTTAAAGAATTAAATAAAAATTAAAAAATAATTGAGCTTTATTTGTAATGCTACTTAACATACAATTTATAGCAACTCATAACTTATAATTTATAACTAAACATGACAGAAAATAATCAAAAAATTGCCATCGTTACCGGCGGCGCTTCAGGTATCGGCTTTGCCATTGCCGAGGCATTTGTACAAGCCGATATTTTTACCATCATCATTGGCCGCGATGAAAATAAACTGGCCGTTGCAAAGGATCAGTTCGGCGATAAATGCTCCGTCATTTCTTTTGACCTTACTGATTTAAAATCTATCCCACAATTAATTGCAGATGTAACTAAAGAATTCGGTAACATCGATATTTTGGTAAATAATGCGGGTATTAATCAAAAGAAAATATTTACCGAAGTAACCGATGAAGATTTCCAGCGGATTATGCTAACCAATGTTTCTTCAATTTTTACTATTTCAAGAGAAGTGGTAAAAACAATGTTGCCGAATAAAAAAGGTTGCATCATAAATATCAGTTCCATGGCGGCGCAATACGGTATCCCAAAAGTGATTGCTTATTCCGCATCCAAAACAGCCATCGACGGCATGACAAGAGCGATGGCAGTTGAATTGTCGCCGGAAGGTATCCGGGTAAATGCCATTGCGCCAGGTTTTATTGGCACTGAAATGAGTGCAAAAGCACTAGATAGCGACCCCGAACGCAAATACAAAGCATTGGATAGAACACCGCTTGGTTACTTAGGCGGAACTGAAGACATTGGTGCAGCCGCTGCATTTTTGGCTTCTGACGGCGCAAAATATATTACAGGTGTTATTTTGCCGGTTGACGGTGGCAATTCGATTGGGTTTTAAGAAAGCTGAAAACCTAAGCTAAAAACTTAAAGCAGCAAGTCGCAAGTTTTAAAGCCACAAGTCCAAAATACCTAACGGGTTTGTACATTACCTTTGTGCAAATTCCCTTAACCCAATGCAATTTGTTGATGTAAAAAATGATGTGGCTTTTCATAAAATTTTCGGCGATGAAAAGAAAACAGTTATTCTCATTTCATTTCTAAATGCAATCATGCATTTGGAAGGGCAAATGGTA
>CAWJTH010000056.1:0-7770 GCA_963845495.1 uncultured Chitinophagaceae bacterium | reverse complement strand
GGCATTTTAGACTAGCCGTATATGGTTTTCGTTTTAGTGATTTTACTTATATAACCGATGCCAACAAAATAGAAGATACTGAACTCGATAAAATAAGAGGCTCTAAAACATTGGTTTTAAATGCTTTACGCCACGAACCGCATCTATCGCATTATACTTTAAAAGAAGCTATTGAAGTTTCAGAAATGGTTAAGCCGCAGCAAACTTATTTTACCCATATAAGCCACCAATTGGGAAAACACGAAGATGTAAACAAAATTTTGCCGGCGAATATGGAACTGGCTTGGGACGGTATGCGGTTGAAGTTTTAGGAATTGGCCAATGAAAGCAAATGTTTATTCAGATAAAATATTGATCGGAACCACCATATTTGAGCATCAAATTGGCTCAATGGGACATATTTGGGGAACTTTTTTTCCAACAGAAGGGTATTTGACAGTAAATTTGTCCAAAGAAAAGTAAAATAGCGAAGTAATTGTTTTTGTATTCAAGATTAACTTATATTGCCGCCTTAAACAAAAATCCTCTCACACATGAAACACAAACGCAGTGTGGTTGCCGACTATTTTACTTTTTCAAAAAAGCAGCGTAATGCTATTTTTGTTGCTTTAGGGCTGATTGCTTGCAGCCTTGCTTTCCGATTTTCTTACCATTATTTTATTGCCGAAAAAACAGTGCCTGTCGATTCAAGTTTTTTCAAACAGGTAGCCGCACTAAAACCGGATACAAACCGTTATCCCAGCCATTATTCATCTTATAAAAAAAACAATAATTATAGCGACGAAGCCGATTACAACAAGCCTTACGAAAAAAAAGAATATAATAATAACAAGGGTGAATTATTTGATTTTGATCCAAATACAGCCACGGCTGATGAATGGAAACGATTGGGCATAAAAGATAAAACCGTTGCAACTATCCAGCATTACCTTGAAAAAGGAGGTAAATTTCGAAAGCCGGAAGACATTAAAAAAGTATACGGCATTTTTCCCGACCAAGCCGAAAGATTGGTGCCGTTTGTAAAAATTAAGTCTGTTGAAAACAATGCTTTTGTTGATAAAAACGCGACCAAATATCCAAATAAACCGTATGCTGAAACCTATACCAAGCCTACGTTTCAGCCCAAACAAATAGATATAAATACTGCTGATACCACCGCTTTTATTTCTTTGCCGGGCATTGGTTCAAAACTGGCCAACCGTATTGTAAATTATCGGGATAAACTTGGTGGTTTTTATAAAATCGAGCAATTGGGCGAAACCTATGGCATTGCAGATTCTGTTTTTCAAAAGCTAAAACCGAGATTGGTTTTGAGCAATCCAATTGTAAAACAAATCAATATCAACACGGCAGATGCGGCAACACTAAAGGTAAATCCATATATCCGTTGGAATATAGCAAACGCCATTTTTCAATATAAACAGCAACATGGCAATTATAATTCTGTGGCTGATTTGAAAAAAATAATGCTGATTGACGAACAAACTTTTAATAAAATAAGCCCTTATTTAACGGTGCAGTAATAGAATCACGATTAGTGGAGATGTTAATTTGGATTACATAAAAAAATCCAATCCACTATCATATTGTTTAAATAAGCAAACTATGGTTTGGGATAATTTCTATTTAATCGTTTGAAATCAAAGAAATCATGGCTCTTCTTCACTACATTTGAGTATACAAACGATTGATAGCCTAAAAACAACCAAGAAGCATGGATTTTTTGCCAAGTGAAATAACAGTACAAGTAGCCGCCGCAGCCCGTGATTTTGCCAACCAATATATTCGCCCACATGTAATGGAATGGGACGAGGCCCAAATTTTTCCGATAGATGTTTTTAAGCAAATGGGTCAATTGGGATTGATGGGTGTTTTAGTGCCAGAAGCCTTTGGTGGCGCAGGTTTGGGCTATTTTGAATATGTAGCCATTATTGTAGAAATCTCAAAAGTTTGCGGTTCCATTGGGCTTAGTTTGGCAGCTCATAATTCGCTTTGCACCAACCATATCCTAACATTTGGTAACGATGCGCAAAAACAAAAATATTTACCAAAATTAGCTACCGCTGAATTTATTGGCGCTTGGGGATTAACCGAGCCAAATACTGGTAGCGATGCGGCCAACATGAAAACAACGGCGGTAAAAAATGGTGACAATTGGGTTTTAAACGGTACCAAAAACTGGATTACGCACGGCAAATCGGGTGACGTAGCTGTTGTGATTTGCCGCACTGGCGAACCACGGGTTAGCGGAAATGCAACCGCTTTTATTGTAGAACGCGGCACGCCAGGGTTTAGTGGTGGCAAAAAAGAAAACAAATTAGGGATGAGGGCCAGCGAAACCGCAGAGATGATTTTTGACAATTGTATTATTCCCGATGAAAATAGATTGGGGAAAGTTGGATCTGGTTTTTATCAGGCGCTTACTATTTTAGACGGCGGCCGCATTAGTATTGCAGCGCTGGCATTGGGTATTGCCAAAGGTGCTTACGAAGCCGCTTTACAATATTCAAAAGAACGCCATCAATTTGATCAACCCATTTCCAATTTCCAAGGCATTAGTTTTAAACTGGCCGATATGGCTACTGAAATCGCAGCATCGGAATTGCTGATTGCAAGTGCTTGCGATTTAAAAGAAAGACACGAACCTGTGTCAAAAGCCGGTGCCATGGCTAAATATTATGCCAGCGAAACGGCCGTAAAAGTTAGTACCGACGCCGTGCAAATATTTGGCGGCTATGGTTATACCAAAGATTTTCCAGTGGAAAAATTTTATCGTGATAGTAAGCTTTGCACTATTGGCGAAGGCACTAGTGAAATACAAAAAATGGTTATTAGCAGGGAAATTTTGAAATAGAATATTATTTCCCGCAGATAATGCAGACGTAGCAGGTTATAAAAATAAACCAATTATAAAAAATAAGACAAGAAAAGCAGTCAAGAAAAAAATCTCGACTGCTTTTTTAATTTTTTACTTTTTCTTTTTACTTTTTAAGTCGTAGCCCAAGCTTTATCACCTTTTTTATAAGGGTAATCACCATCAAATTTACCTGGCACTGCTATGTAACGTAGGTCTTGTGTGGCGCCTTCTTTTGAGGTAAAATAACTGAAGATGGTCAGTTGTTTCATTAAAGTAAAATAATGCATCGGGTCATCGGCCTTTTTACTTTTTTGATAAGCAGTTGCATCTTTGTCCAATGCTGTTAACAAACTGGTTCTTTGTTCAGGCGTTGATTCCATAAAAGACTTATTGTTCGTCTTTTTGCTGGCATCATCCAATTTTCCAATACCCTCATGAAATATTTTCTGGTCTTTGTCATCGTAGGTATCGTTTACAAAAACGGTCATAAACTGGCCAACTTTTGCTGCTTTGGCACCCGGCGTTTTGGTAGCAGGCAAAATGGTTTCGGCTACTTCATCCAAAAAAGCAATATCGGCTTCAGTAAAAGTAGCACCACCAATGGATGGGCCTGTTTTGCAACCAGTTAACAACGCTTCGCCACCAATAAAAGCCCCGCCGGTAACAACGGCTATCATTTTTAACAGTTCTCTCCTATCCATTTTAATATAGTTTAAAAGTTTACAGTTTAGTTGTTTAGGGTTTACAAGTTCAAGGGTAAGATGTTTGTAAGTTAAAATTTATCTATTACTAATTATTCAATTATCTATTATCAAATGTTTCCTTTTTTCAATTCATTGACGGCAAAATCCGCTGCCCTTGCTGTTAAAGCCATATAGGTAAGCGAAGGGTTTTGACATGCCGATGAAGCCATACAAGCACCATCTGTTACAAAAACATTTTTTGCATCCCATACTTGATTGTGGGCATTTAATACCGATGTTTTTGGATCTTTTCCCATGCGTGCCGTACCCATTTCATGTATGCCATGCCCCATTGCGTGGCCTTGATCGTATGTGTGGATTTTTTGAACACCGGCAGCTTCAAACATGGCTACCAAATCTGAAACAATGGCTTTTCGCATCGTTTTCTCGTTGTCTTTTAATTCAGCATCCATCGATAAAACCGGTAGCCCCCATTTATCTTTTACGGTTTTGTCGAGGATAATTTTGTTTTCGTGGTAAGGTAAAGTTTCACCAAAGCCAGTGGCACCAATTGTCCAACTTCCAGGCTCCGTTAATGCTTCTTTAAATGCTGCTCCAATATTTAATTCTGCCACATTTCTACTCCAACCTTCGCGGCTGGCCTGGCCTTGATACCCATATCCACGCAAAAAATCCCTTTTATCGCCATACAAGTTTGCAAAACGGGTAATGTAAAAACCGTTGGCCCTGCGGCCATACACATATTTATCTTCAAAACCTTCCACCATTCCTGATGCACCTAAATTGTAATGATGATCCATAACATTGTGACCTAATTCGCCGCTACTGCTACCCAATCCATCCGGAAAAACGTCTGTTGCAGAATTCATCAACACCCAAGCGGAATTTAATGCCGATGCGTTCAGAAAAACAATTTTGCTATAAAATTCGTAAGTTTTATTTGTTTCTGCGTCCAACACCTCTACACCTTTTGCCTTCTGGGTATTTTTATCGTACAATATTTTTGTAACGATGGAAAACGGCCGAACCGTTAAATTGTTGGTGGCTTTAGCCGCTGGCAAAGTTGACGATTGTGTACTAAAATAGCCACCAAAAGGGCATCCTTCCCAGCACCGGTTTCTATACTGGCATTGTGTTCTGCTTTGTAATGGTGCGGTTAAATTTGCTATGCGGCCAATAATCATGTGTCGGTTTCCATTGTATTGCTTTT
This sequence comes from uncultured Chitinophagaceae bacterium, assembly GCA_963845495.1. Taxonomy (GTDB): domain Bacteria; phylum Bacteroidota; class Bacteroidia; order Chitinophagales; family Chitinophagaceae; genus JAZKFT01. Next base: position 2,999 of record CAWJTH010000056.1, on the reverse strand, counting down.
TTATTCTTGCCGCTACATCTTTTTCTACAATATTCAAATCCATCGGTGGCAAAAATTGGCCATCCGGTAAATGTTGCAAGCCCTCCAAAGAGCCGCTGATACCAGCAAATTTTTCGACGTAGTCGTACCAAGGCGCTACATCTTTATAACGGATTGGCCAGTCCACCCCATGACCATCTTTTGCATTTGCTTCAAAATCAAAATCACTCCAGCGATAGCTTTGCCTGCCCCATAAAATAGAGCGGCCGCCCATTTGATAACTACGCCACCAAGTAAACGGTTTTACTTCTGTGTAAGGACAATCTTTTTCATTCGCCCAATAATCCATGATTGGTTCATAAGCCGCCCAACCACGATGAATCACGGGATAATCTTTCCGTTGTTGTTCCGTTGTTTTACCCCTATGTTCAAGTTCCCAAGGGTTTTTACTGGCTGATTTATAATCTTTTACGTGTTCCAAATCACGGCCACGTTCCAGCATCAACACTTTCAACCCCTTTCCGGTCAATTCTTTGGCAGCCCAACCTCCGCTAATGCCAGAACCAATCACGATGGCATCGTAAGTATTTTGGGTAACAGCCTTGTTGTTGATATGGAGCGAATCGGGCATTTGTTACTTTAAAAAATGATGAGTTTAAAATCAGTAATTGGGTAATTGAGCAATTGGGTAATTTATATTTTTCTTTACCCAATTACTGATTTACTTAAGTACATAATTACTAATTTAGAGGTTTCCTTTTTTCAATTCATCAACCGCAAATGCTGCTGCACGGGCGGTGAACGCCATGTAACTGAGCGATGGGTTTACGCAAGAAGCCGAAGTCATAAAAGCACCGTCGGTTACAAAAACATTCAGCGCATCCCACACTTGGTTGTTGCTGTTCAATACCGATGTTTTTGGATCACGACCCATGCGTGCAGAGCCCATTTCGTGGATGCCGCGGCCCAAAGTGCCATCGCCTTCGTAGCCTTTTACATTCTTTACTCCCGCGGCTTCCAACATTTCAACGGCATCTTTTTGCATATCAACCCGCATCTTTTTCTCGTTGTCCTTGTATTCAATATCCATCGCTAAAATTGGAAGTCCCCATTTATCCAAGCGTTGTTTGCCGTTTTTATCTGGTACTGGGCGCATGCCTAAATCTTTGCCTGATATTGGGTCAATATACGGCTCCATTTTATCTGAGTAAGTCGCCTTGTCCAAATAAATACGGTTTTCATGATAAGGCAATGTTTCGCCAAAACCACCAATGTGCATGGTCCATTGGCCTGGCTCTGTCAACGCTTCTTTCAATCCAACACCTATCGATAATTCTTCAGCCGAACGGCTCCAACCATCACGCTGGCCGCCACCTTGATAACCAAAACCACGTACATAATCTCGCTTATCATTCATAAAGTTTTGATAACGAGGGATATAAATGCCATTTGCCCTACGCCCAAATGTATATTTATCTTCATAACCTTCCATAATGCCACCCGCACCCACACCTAGGTGATGGTCCATAACGTTGTGACCCAATTCACCGCTACTGCTGCCCAACCCATCGGGCCAAATATCTGTAGCTGAATTCATTAATACCCAAGCACTATTTAATGCTGAAGCATTTACAAAAATTATTTTGGCATTGAAAACATACGTCTTGTTCGTTTCAGCATCTAATACTTCTACACCCGAGGCTTTTTTCTTGTCCTTGTCGTACAAAATTTTGGTCACGATGCTCCACGGACGAACGGTAAGATTACCTGTTTTAACTGCAGCAGGCAAAGTAGAAGATTGCGTACTAAAATATGCACCAAACGGACAACCTAACCAACATTTATTTCGAAACTGGCATTGGGTACGGCCTTCGTGGTCTTGCGTAATATTGGCCGTACGGCCGATAATTACAGTACGTGCTTCTTTGTAATGAGCTTTTATCCTAGCCGCAACATCTTTTTCCACCACCGTCATAGGCATAGCGGGCATATATTGACCATCAGGCAATTGTGACAAGCCATCCCTATTACCGCTGATACCGGCAAATTTTTCGGCATAATCGTACCAAGGGGCAATGTCTTTATAGCGAACGGGCCAATCCACGCCATGGCCATCTTTTAAATTGGCTTCAAAGTCAAGGTCGCTCATGCGGTAACTTTGACGCCCCCACATTAGCGAACGACCACCCATGTGATAACCCCGGAACCAATCAAAACGTTTGATTTCTGTGTAAGGCGATTCCTTTTCATTCGTCCAATAATCAAGGTTGCTTTCGTTTAGTGGATAGTCCCGTTTTAGTACAGGGTAATCGGCTTTCATTTGTTGGGTGGCTACCCTACGGTGCGGAAAATCCCAAGCTTCTTTGTTGGCATTTACATAGTCTTTAATGTGCTCAATGTTGCGACCACGTTCCAACATCAACACCTTTAAACCTTTTTCGGTCAATTCTTTTGCGGCCCATCCACCACTAATTCCGGAGCCGATTACAATGGCATCATAATTATCTGGCATTTCGTTTAATTTTTATGGCTCCGGATAAACCGGCGCTGTTTTACAATGATAATATTAAAGTAGTTAGATGTTAGTACTTCGTAGTTAGACAAAAGCCAAACCTAAATGACCGTTACACATCGCAAGTAATGATTGCATCTCGAAGCGATTTTGCTTTATCATCTTTTATAGGTATAAATTCTTGCGCTACGTAACCCTTGAAACCCGTTGCCACAATAGCTTTCATAATGGCGGGATAATACAGTTCTTGTGTGTCATCGATTTCATGACGGCCAGGCACGCCGCCTGTGTGGTAATGGCCAAAATATTGATGGTTATCGGTAATAGTGCGTATCACATCGCCCTCATCGATTTGCATGTGGTAAATATCATAGAGCAATTTAAAGTTGGGAGAACCAAGTCTTTTGCACAATTCCACGCCCCAAACGCTTTTATCGCACATATAATCTTTATGGTTAACCTTACTGTTCAGCAATTCCATTTGCACGGTGATGCCGTTTTTCTCCGC
>CAWJTH010000055.1:0-66106 GCA_963845495.1 uncultured Chitinophagaceae bacterium | reverse complement strand
AAAATTCTTTATTGGATATGCCTTGTTTTATCAGTTTTACAATTTTGTCTTTCCAATTAATTATTGCAGTTGAAGCCTTGCTTTTTAATGCAGGATGTGTGTCATCGCATTCAGTAGCAGTGTTTAAAATTGGGCATCCGCCAACCGGAAACGGATGGCTTAAAAAATTGTCATACACTTTTACATACACCAATAATTTGTCTTTTGCGGTTGATTGCTTGCTCATTTCCGAGCTGATAATATTGGTAAGTTTTTGTACGTTGAAATCGAAAACTGCCAATGCAACTTCATCTTTATTGGCAAAATTGCCGTAAATGCTGCCTTTGGTTAAGCCGGTGGCATTCGTCATATCAGCCAGCGACGTGCCTTCGTAACCCTTCGTGTTAAAGATGGGTGCCGTTTTTTCGATGATTAATGCTTTTGTCTGTTCCGCTTTCGACATGGTTTTGTATAGATTGCTATGCAAATATATACCGATTGGTATTTTATTTCCAAATTTATTTTTCTCTTAAGCAAAAAGGCCGATGCAAGTGCACCGGCCTCTCTCTTTCGAAGTTTAAAAGACTTTTGGGGATTAAATTAACCTTATTCTTTCACGATTTTTACCCTTGAAATATTTCCGTTCTGGTTGATTTCCACTACATACACACCGCTTGCGGTGTTGGTTAGATTAAGTTGAAAAGTATTGCCGGATACACCTGATGTTTGCGAAATAATATTTCCTGCAAGACCAATTAAACTAACCGTTGCGTTACTTAGTATATTGGTTGTAGAAATGGTTGCCATACCACGTGCAGGGTTTGGATAAGCAATAACGCCTTGCGGCAAAGAAGGATTGATAACCTGTGGAGGAGCAACAGAATGACCAAAGCCGCAACTTGCTAAATCGCCACGGATGCTACCAGTAACGCCTAGCGGCGATATGCCAGATGATCCAACTTTTGTAATGGCACCGGTATAAGTACCCAACGAACTCATGACTGTTTTGTAAATATCTCCATTGGTAAATAAAATCTCAAGGCTGCCATTGGCGGTGGTATAAATGCCAGCCACCTCGGTATTGCTTCCCGCAAAAGGCAAAGGTGATGTTTCTGGGTAACAATTAACCTTGCCCGTAGTTGGATCTACACTCAACAATTGCCCTTTATATACGCCCGAACCTACCGGCGATTCAAACGCTACATAAGCATAAATCTTATTATCAATTTTGCTGTAAGTAAAATCCGATAATCCAGCCGCTTTGGTACCAGCAAAAAAATTGGAGTTTAAAGCGAGGGGCGATGTTACATTGGAATAAAAATCGCTACAATTGGCGCCGCTAAAATCCATGGCCGTCCATGTAGCACCTACAGTCAAGGAATTAATTGCAAGCGATTGAACATTTGAAACTTTGCCAAGATAAAAACCAGTTAGCACGAAGGCGGAACTATTTGGGAAAGGCGCATGAGCCGCCGTCATGGCTGTGAAATAATAATTCCCTTGGTCATCATTACACCCCGCGGCAATATTTACACCATAATAGTTAACACCATTAGGAGGCTCTGGAAGCGTACCCAATGATTGAATGCCATAATTGCTGCCTACACGAACGAATATTGGAACAGGCATCGGAATACTAAGATAGTTGTTTGATGAAATCGAATCTATTATTCCATATAAATAACCATCTTGATTGTTAAGGCCAAACCCGTTCACATCTACATTATTGTTGGAGTAAGGATTTTTCAATGGCCCGCCGGGCAATAGCGTAGTTGCGCCGGTTGCGGTATCTACCATATAAATGTTAAGCGGCTCACCATTATAGGTGTTGTAGCCTGGCCTCGCGATTGCCAGATTGGTATTAGGGCATCCGGTGAATGCACTGGGAGACTCAAATGCAAACCTTGCAAACACCGGTAAGTGGTCGGATGCGGTATTTACGCCATAATTGGGAATATATGTATTAGCAGGTTCAATATCAGTTGAATTAGGAATATAGCTTGGTATCAATTCGTTTGAGCAGATAATTTGGTCAATCATACCTACATCGCCCGGAAAGCTTGATTTGCCGGCAGAATCCAACGAGTAAGTCAACGCTTTGTAGTCGGCTTTATCTGTAACAAACGGTGTGTAAGGCGAAACAGTCGTGCCTAAATAAATAGATGTAACCAGTCGATCGTTAAAGTCGCCCACTATTATAACATTGTCGTTTGCGTAATATTTATCCAATGTATCTTTCAAAACCTTGGCATCATAAACCCTTCTGGCATAACTAGTTGCATCGCCCAAAGCTTTTGCATGAATATCTACCATCCTAATTCTTTTGGTGATGCCGCCTATGGTTACGTCAAATGTTGCTAACAAAGGCATCCTGCCAGAACTGTAGAAACTGGTTGGATCACCAGTTGGATAATCGGTCCAAATATGCAAGGTTCCAGCCCGTACGCTATCGTATTGTGCGCCATCAATAACGTGGCTATCAATAAACTTAACCGTTTTGGTATTGTATACAAAACCTGTTTTTTGCGGCGGATAACCAGCTGTGTCTAACGATTCGTTGAAAGGTTGGAAAAAATATGACCAGCGTGGTGAAAGGAAACCAGCATAACCTGGCATATCGCTTATAAACTTATTAAAAACACTATCATTTGAAACTTCTTCCACTCCAATAATATCGGCGTTTAAATGTTGATAAACGGTTTCGATATTCGTCTTTTTAAGATTGGTAGAAGCTGGCGTGGCATCGTTGTTATCGTTGCTACCAAAGAAACTCATGTTGTAGCAGGCAATATCCATGGTTTCAGATTTTGGATAAGATGAGCCAGATAGTGCCACAAAACTTGTATCTAAGCCAGTTGCCGTAAAATGCAACAGCCCGGTTTCTTTTATCGCTTTTATGGTTGGCGAAAACCTTACATAAAAGTTCCTTCCAACTTTTGCGGTAACCGAATCTATCAAAATAGCGGAGCTATAATTACTGGCATCCAACGAAACCTGAAATTCAGCTGGGGCAGTTATAGTTACATCTTTATGACCAAGCGACTGTAAAAAGACAGTTTGCGGGGCAGAGCCATAATAATAACTAAAGGGAGCAGCAGGCGTTTCGCCAAAAACCAATTGTATTGGGCTTACACTGAACAATGTGGAACGGTCACTGATGTTAATATCATCCAATGTCCAACGTGCGGCACCTTGAATGGTATCAGATACATATTTAAATGCCAAATAAAGATTGGGAGCAGATTTATATGCGGATAAATTGATATTATCAGAAAAGTTGAAAGTGCTTAATGTTCCGCCCGAAGGGGTTAAAAAGTTCCCGTTCAAAGGCGTCCAAACAAATTTGCTTGAATCTGGATTGCTAATACCATCGTAATTGGTAGACGCCAATAATTGCAATATTGGGCCACTGTATTCTCCTTTGCTATAAAAACTTAACACAGGGGTTGCCAAACCGCCAATTTTTAATGGTGGCGAAATCAACCAATCTTCGTTGTTAACGGCCGTAGTTAAGTAGCCGTTCATATTTACGCCATTGGTGCTGTTATTACCAAAACTGGTACAAGTCCAAACTTGGGGACCTGTTACATTGTAAGCGTAAAACCCACTGCCCGGAACGCCTAAATTGGTACAGGTATTAAAATTGAATGAAAGTGCGTTAGGGTCTATTCCTTCCCCAGACAGCGTAACTGATTTTGAGGTGGCGCCGGTGCTACTATTTAAGATGGTTCCATTTACCACCCCAACAGCTGAAGGTGTAAAATTGGTGTAAATAGTAGAAGCAACCGTTCCATTTACATCTGGCGTTAACGATAACGAAGTAAAAAACGCGGTATTATTGCTAGAAACCATGAACGGAGCAGCAGTAGAAATAGACAGTGGCGCAGTTAAATTTGTTGCGTTTACCGTATATGTTTGTGCAATTGAAGTTGAACTAACCGCAGTTGAAGGAAATTGAATGGCTGTTGCACCATTATTGTTAAGAATAATAGTTGGTGTAACTGAAGTGCCGGTACCCCATATTAATGAAAAATCGTCGATGGCGGAAGACGGCCTGTTGCCTGAGCCTGACGTTGCCGTTAATGTAACTATTCTAATAGTAATTACCTGTGATTGGTTGTCTAACGCACTACCAAAATCTGCGGTATCAGCATAATTGGTAAAATGGCCGCCCCCTGTGGTTAATGTACCGGTAATACTGCCAACTGGCACAGTAGTATACACAGAAGGACTAGTGCCAAAGCCATACTGAACAATCCAAGTGGCTAATCTAGGACTAGTTGAATCGAGTGATTGTAATTTGAATGCTAATTTAAAACCTGTTTTGCCTGTAGTATTGGCTGCCTGAAAAACAAATGCTGCACCAGGATCACCCACCGCAGCTGTTTGTCTAACGCCTAACGCCCTATCAGTAGAGGCACTTTGAGCAGTAGAAGTGGAGTTGTAAAACAATCCATCCGCAGAAGCAAAATTTTTGAATGCACCGGTAACGTTGCTCCATGCAGTGGCTGCGGTGGTTAATGTGGCAGGCGTAACCAAAGAGGTGGCCGTTGCAGCTGAATAAATACTGAACCCTGTTGGAAGGCCAGAACCGATATTGTCAAAGGTTTCTGTATAAGGCGATGCGCCAAGCGTAACCTGTGAAAAACCCGCCGTTGGGAAAACACAGGCTGTAACGACAAAAAATACGAATAGCCGCGTAAAAAAGCGAATCATAGGAATTGGGTTTAACAATTAAAAAAAATGTAGAATTTGGGTAAAAATAATGACAATTTTTAATTTAATATAACATTCAATAACATAAAATAACGTAACGCGGATTTGGGGGCTTGTAATTTTTTAGGAGAATGAATATAATCTTTTATCAATAATAAATTAAAAAAGAAATGTAACAAAACCGAATGCGTTGTTCACTAAATAATGTGACACAATGTGCAAAAATAGGGCTTCAAAAAAACGTGTTTATTAACTTATAATTATCATTCAATTTAAGGTGAATTAAATATAAAAATAAAAAAAATAGAGAAAATTTAGATAAAAAATGAAGTTTTTGCAGATATGCCCCTATCTTGCGCCTTCTTCAATCAAAATTGTCAATACCAACTTCTTCAAAAAAACACATCATTTTTATTTATTGTCTTAATTACGTCTCGGCTTTGCCGCAGGGTAGTTTTTTATTGTTTTAAATCCAAAAAGGAAAGGTTCTTATGAAAAAATGGTTTATACCAAAATTGGTTTTATTGGTTTTATTGATGGCATTAAAATCAAATACTTTTGGGCAAATAAGTTTGGTAACGGCTGGCACGGCCTACACCCAAAATTTTAATTCCCTTGCCCAAACTGGTTCCAGCAACACTTGGACGGACAATACCACAATTTTTGGCTGGTACAGCAATCAAACAATATATATTAGTGGCACAGGCTCTGGAACCACTGGAGGTTTGTATAGTTTTGGCGCAACCAGTAGCAGTAATAGGGCACTTGGGGCGCTTACCTCAGGTGGTACGCCAACAGTTTATTTTGGGGTAAGATTAAAAAATAACACCGGTGGGTCAATTTCTAAATTCAACATCTCATTTACGGGTGAAGAATGGAGACAACAAACCGCAGCGCAAACGCTGGCTTTTCAATATCAGGCTTTGGCCACAACATTAACAACCGGAACTTGGGTTGCTAATACAAATTTTGATTTTGTTTCCCCAAAAATAGGTGCAGCTGGGTTGCTAGACGGTACCGCTACGGGTAATAATACCAGCATTTCTGGCACGTTAACCTTAGTAACGCCGCTGGCAGATGGCCAAGAATTATGGCTTCGATGGTCGAAAACTGGCTCAAACAGCCTCGGTTTAGCTATCGACGATTTTAGCGTAACGCCAGTCTCATCCAATGCCGACCTTTCAAATTTAGTATTAAGTGCCGGAGTGCTTGCTCCTGCATTTGGAAGTGCAACTTCATATACGGCATCAGTGGCCAACGGTATTAATTCAATAACAATTACACCAACTTCAGCTGAATCACATGCTTCAATCACCGTAAATTCCAATACCGTTGTATCGAGTTCTCCTTCAGCCGCTATTCCATTAAATGTAGGCGATAATACAATAACCACAACGGTTACCGCTCAAGATGGCACAACTAAAACATATACTGTTATAGTAACCCGTGCAGCAGCAGGGGTAGCTGCAGTAACCGCAACCAGCTCGTTAGCAAGCTTTGGCAACGTGTGTATCAATACTACAACCGCGGCTAATTCATTTGTTATTGACGGAAATAATTTAGACGGTAGCAATATTTCAATAGGTGCATTGCCCGGATTTAGTTATTCTGAAACTTTAGGTGGAACTTATAGCACCACACTTAGTTTTTCATACACTGGCAACAGTTTTACAGGGAAAACAATTTATGTGGAATTCAATCCTACTGCTATTCAACCATACGATGGCAATATAGTGCTTAGTGGTGGCGGCATTACCAATTATAATGTTGCAGCTACTGGTAGCGGGGTAAATACACCACCAACCATTACTACTAGCACTGCCACATCTGTTAGCGCCACTACTGCTACTGTTGCTGCCACATTAACTGCAAATGGATGTAACCCTGTAACAGAATATGGTATTGAATATAGCCCCAATAGTGGTTTTGCAAACGGCACAGGAACCCAAATCATAAGCAATAATTTAAGTTCGGGCAATTACAGCATTACTATTTCAGGGCTTTCTGCCAATACAAAATATTATTATAAAGCGTATGCAGTAAGCGGCGGGGCTACAACTTATGGCGCACAGCAATCATTTATTGATTCAACCTTGCCGGTAAAAATGTCAGACCAACCGGGTTATAGCTACACAGAGAATTTTGCCGACATTGCTAACTGGAGCAACTTCTTTACTTCTGGTGTTGGTGCCAATCATTTCAATGGTTTATCAACCGTTACCGTTGGTGCCATACCAGATGGTAAAACAATAACGTTGTCTTCCGGTTCATTTCAAGGGGCAACTTTTGGATCGTCGGGTGGGGTTCAGCGTGGCACCGATCAATCTCCGGCTACGCAATCTATTGTATTGTTGGCAACCGGCACCAGCGATAATACCACTACCACCGCCATTGACTTTTATATGGATTTTACCGGTTTGAATGCCGGAACCTTAAGTTTCGATTGGGCATCAATAAATAACTCAACAGGCAACCGCAACTCGTCGTTAAGAGTTTACACTTCTACAGATGGTGTAAATTTTGACACATTGAAAAATGCCAGTGTTTTAAATTTCACTAACAATAGCCCTACCAACGACACGAAGGCAAATATTCCTTTACCAGCATCTTTCAACAATAGTGCCACAGCAAGATTAAGATTCTATGTTTACAATGGAACAGGCGGAACCACTGGTTCAAGGCCAAAAATTAGCATCGATAATTTAACCGTTACCGCTGTTGCCACCACTCCTTGTGTTAGCCCAACCGCACCTGCAACAAACTTATCTTTTGGTGCCATTACCGATACCACAATTGCAGGAAGCTTTACAGCCGCAGGTACAACAACCGATAGTTATGTAGTGGTAGCAAGTACCAATAGCAGCCTGACCAAAAATCCGGATGATGGACAGATTTATAATTTAGGCGATAATTTGGGCGATGGAACAGTAGTGGCAAAAGGTAGTTCTACCAGTTTTGTTGCCAGCGGATTAACTGCCAGCACACAATACTATTTCTTTGTTTTCCCAATGAATAGTATTTGCACAGGAGGTCCGTTGTATTATTCAACCACTTTTTTAACCGGCCAAGCCTCTACCGTTGCTGGGTTACCAACATGTGCAGCACCTGCTACGCAGCCAACCGCATACCAAGCCGTAACCACTGGAACAAATACTTTATCGGGTTCGTTCACCGCTACAACTGCCGATGAATATTTGGTATTGGTAAGTACTTCATCTACATTCAGCGGAACAATAAACAATGGCCAATTATATAGCAACGGCGATGTAGTAGGCAATGCAACCGTAGTTCAAAGAAGTAATGCTACTACTTTCAATGCTTCGGGCTTAGCAGCAAGTACCACATATTATTTTTACATTTTTGGCTCTAATACGCAGGCTTGTGTAAATGGGCCAGCTTATAACGTTGTTTCACCGCTTTCATCGGGCGCACAAACCACCAATCCTTTACCAACTTGTAGTGCGCCAGCTGCGCAACCAACACAACTTACTTTCACTGCTTCTAACAGTGCTATTTCAGGGGCGTTTACACCAAGTGCTAGTGCCGATGATTATTTAGTGGTGATGAGTTTAAGTGCAATAAACCCAATACCTATAAATGGTACCGATTACAACATTGGCGATAATTTGGGCGGTGGTTCTGTAGTGGCCAATAGCTCGTCCAACAGTTTTATGGTTAAAAGTTTAGCAGCAGGAACACAATACTATTTTTACGTATTTGCGGCCAATAAAATTTGTGACGGCGGCACTAAATACCTAACAACCAGTCCGTTAACAAATAATACCACTACCACAAATGTATTGGCAAACAATTATTATTTTGGCAATATCCATTCGCATTCTGATTATTCTGATGGCAATAAAGATAATCCCGGTTACACGCCGGCCAATGATTATACGTATGCTAAAACAGCACAATGTATGGACTTCTTAGGCATTTCTGAGCACAACCATTATTCTGGCGGCGATCCGGGAAACAAAATTTCCACTTATCGTTTGGGCATTTTACAAGCGGATTCGTTTACCGTAAAAAATCCTAATTTTCTAGCCATGTATGGCATGGAGTGGGGCGTTATTTCTGGCGGTGGCCATGTAGTGGTGTATGGCGATGGCATGAACCAATTATTTGGATGGGAAAGCGGCAGCGGCGGCTGGGGAAACAGCGACAACTATGATGTGTACGTTCCGAAAAGTGTTTACACAGGCCCAACAGGTTTATTCAAAACGATCAACGATAATATTGCGACCAATACATTTGGAACATTGGCGCATCCAAACCAAACCGATTATAATAATTTGGCTGGTATTGCTTACGACGCCAGTGCAGACAGTGCCATTTCAGGCGCAGCAGTTGAAAGCGGCCCGGCAACTTCTACCAACACTACGTATACAAATCCAGGTACTTCGCTTTCTTACCTTCCTTATTTTCAAACACTGTTGGCCAAAGGCTACCACCTTGGCCCAACCATCGACCATGATAACCACAACACCACTTTTGGCCATACCACTTATTCAAGGACGGCGGTAGTTGCACCAGCATTAACAAAAACAGAAATTTTAAAGGGCTATCGCAACATGCACTTTTATGCTACGCAAGATTGTGACAGCAAAGTTGATTTTACCATCAACACAAATATGATGGGCTCAATTGTTACCGACAGATATGCGCCAATTATTAATGTAAACCTGTCTGACGCTACAACCAATACTTCTTCGGCCATTATTAAAATTATGTACGGTGTACCCGGCAGCGGAATAATTGCGGCTAAAATTGATTCTGTAATCGGCTCAAGTTTAACCTTTACCGACAATAATTTAGCAAATTTGGCCACCGGCTATTATTATGCTGATATTACAAATGGCACTGCACATATTATCACTTCGCCCATTTGGTACACTCGTAACGATGCTGCCTCCGTAGTGGTTTTGCCAGTTTCGCTTAGTGCTTTTACCGCTCAAAAATCAAATAGCAGCGTTAAACTGAGTTGGACAACTGCCCAGGAAACCAACAGTGGTAGTTTCGTAATTGAAAGATCAGTCGATGGTAACAGTTGGACCAACATCGGCACGCAAGCTGCTGCTGGAAACACTTCAAAACCAACAGATTATATTTTTTATGATAATAGCCCCTTGGATGGCATTAACTATTACAGGTTGAAGGAAGTAGATTTGGATGGAAAAGCAACTTATTCTGCAACGCGTAGCGTGTTATTTGCTAGTCGTTTCCAATTATCCGTAAGTCCAAACCCTGCGCACGATTATATTAATTTATATGTATCAAACGCAAGCAATGAAACTTACCACATTCAATTGACCGATACTAATGGAAAGTTGTTGAAAAACTTCGATTCGAGCGAACAACACCTACTCATTAATACTTCAACATTTGCAAAAGGCATGTATTTTATAAAATATGTTGACAATAACACAACAATTACAAAAAAGGTAATTATCGAATAATTATAAATTTTTGATCGAAACAAAAAATCCCTTGGTGTAGGCCAAGGGATTTTTTGTTTTGATTAAATAAAAACAGCTTCCAAAAATTGGAAGCTGTTTTATAATAACCCATCCAATTATTAATCAACAAATTGGAACATATCGCTTTTATCTTTACGCACCTTTAAAGCCCCCGCAAGTTGGTCTTCTGGCGACCGATAACCAAGTGCCAAAAGCACGACTGGCTTTAAACCCTTTTCTTTCGAACCCAATATCTCTTCAAATTTTTGAGGATTAAAACCTTCCATCGGGCAACTGTCTATATGCAAATCTGAAGCGGCAGCCAAGGCTGTTCCCAAAGCAATATAAGCTTGTCTAGCGCTCCATTCCTGTTGCTGCTGCTGTGTTTTATTATCAACATTCCCCTGTACCATTGCCTTATAACCATCCAACGACCCTGCTGGAAGACCGCGTTTGGTGGTTATATTATTGATAAAGTCAGTTATGCTTTCTGTAGTAATTTTCTCCCAGGCACAAAAAACAAGCAAATCAGAACATTCTACTAACTGTGGTTGGCCATAAGCGGCGGCCTGCAATTCTTTCCTAACTTCAGGATTGCTCACCACTATAATTGTGTACGGCTGTAAACCTGCTGATGATGCAGACAAATGCGTGGCATCCAAAATAGTATTCAAATCTTGTTCAGATACTTTTTCGCCAGTCATTCTTTTAGCGGCATACCGCCATTGTAAACTATCTAATAAGGCCATAAAATGAGTTTTTTATTATTTGAAACGCAAATCTACGGAAAATAAATTTATTAATGTTACAACATTAATAGCTATCTAAAATATAGCTAGCCGTTAACAAATTTTAAAATGCCACTTTGCACAAAAAATCAAGCAAAGGTTGCATTCTGCATAATTCCGATTATTTGTGAAGCAAGCAGTTTAAGTTTGCACCAATATTGCGCTGTTTGCGCAAGCAAAATTTTTTGTGATGAATATTGTTGATGCTGTTTACCTGATTTCAAGTCCTGATTACACCAAATGCCCTGTGGCCGACAAACCAGAATATGCTTTTATTGGGCGAAGCAATGTGGGCAAAAGCAGCCTTATTAATATGCTTACCAACAAACAAAAACTGGCTAAAACTTCGGCCAGTCCTGGTAAAACGCAAATGATTAACCATTTTGTGGTGAGCAGTGCCCCAAAGCCCGACAGCCGAGATTATAGCAAATGGTATTTGGTGGATTTGCCTGGTTATGGCTATGCCAAAGTAAGCCAATCGATGCGTAACAATTTTGAAAAGATGATTGAACATTACCTGCGAAAAAGAGAAAATTTGATGCAGGTTTTTGTGCTGATCGACAGCCGCCATGCGCCTCAAAAAAACGACCTTGATTTTGTAAACCAGTTAGGCCGTTGGGAAATCCCATTTAGTTTGGTGTTCACCAAAAGCGACAAAGAATCGCAAAAAGTGGTGGCGCAAAACGTAAAATCGTTTTTGGATACCATGCGCAAAACATGGCAGTTTTTGCCCAGGCATTTTGTAACTAGCGCCGAAAAGAAAACCGGCCGCGATGCGATTTTGGGATTGATTGATGAATTGAACGAAGGGGTGAAAGAAGTGGATGGAAAGTGAGGATATCATTAATCAATAAAATCTGGAAATATTCTGGTCATATTTTTGTATCGAATGATTTAAAAGTAGAACTATCAAAATTGATAGTTGTAATTTGGCTTTCCATCTAGGCTTTTTAATGTTTGCGGTACAATCAATGCATATTTAATAATTAGGGTTTCTAATGCCAAAGTTCTCCGCCACCATACAAATCATCGGCATAAACCCCTTTGTTTTTTTACCTGAAAAAACATTGCAGGCCATTTTTAAACAAGCAGCAAAAAACAAAGGGAAAATTCCAGTCAAGATGAAAATTGATGGCCATGAATTCATCCAAACATTAATTAAATATAGCGGGGAATGGCGATTATACCTAAATACGCCCATGCGAAAAGCCGCTCAAAAAGATGTTGGTGATACGGCAACCTTCGAAATTGAATTTGATCCCGGCGAACGCATTATTCCAATGCACCCGAAATTGGCGGAAGCTTTTGAGCAAAATATTGCAGCTAAAAATATTTTTGATAATTTAAGACCATCGTTACAACTTGAAATTGTAAGATATATTTCTCATTTAAAGACAATAGAAAGCGTCAATAAAAATGTGTTGAAGGCAATCAATTTTTTATTGGAAAAAGAACGGTTTATTGGCAGAGACAAACCTTAACGTGAGACGTAATCGTCAATCGATAGTGGTTCACGAACATTGAAACATTTTCCAATTGTTTGCAAATCAATAAGATAAAAGGTGCAAAAAGCCTTTTCGTAGATTTGAAGATCGACGAAATTCAATTGTAAACCAGAAGAATTAAATTAGCAAACTTATTCACCACTCACTACTCACCACTCACTAATTCACAATTTTATTGGCGCAGCTACTACTGGCAAAAGCTTCGGGTTTGGCTTTAAACGCAAAGCCCATCCCCAAAATATAACCCATTGCTTCGCGAAGCGCCTCATTGCTTTTGAACGATGGATTAGTGTTAATGTCGGCATGCACTTCCATATCCACATCGTACAGCGTAAACAAATCGCATAGTTCGTAAGCAATTTCGATGCTTTTGGCTACTTCTACCAGCATCCGCTCTTTGATGCTGTAACGGCGGGTTGTTTTTTCGTTGTGGATAAACATAAAGCCGCCACGGCCTTCCCTCAAAAAAACAATTACGGTTGCAAATTCTGTGTCGGCACCTTTTACTTGGCTATCGGTGCCAATGCAAACTTTCAATTTTACGCCAGTCGCCGTTTCCCTAACAATCGCTTCTTCCACTGCATCTTTAATTTTGAGTTGAATGGTCTCACCATTAAATTTTCTCCAACGCATAAAATTTGAGGGGTTTCAACACAAGTTAAGGGTGGATTGAATACAAAACTTTTTTTAAGAAAATTAAGCGGAGAACGAATTGGCAATAGCGAATGATAAAATAAAGGTATCCAACAAAACTTTTCTCCAATTTTCAAAACAAATTACCTAGCCCATTATTCACAATTCACTATTCACAATTGACATTTGGCTAGCCACTACGCATTATTTTTGCGCCATGGCCACAAAAAAGAAACCTAAAAGAAAGATTTGGCGAATCCTTAAAAAAACATTCATCATTCTCTTTGTTTTGCAATTGGTTTATATATTGTTTTGTTGGGTTTTTAATCCACCCATTACCATTACACAAACAGTAAGTTTAATAACCGGCCATGGTTTGCACAGAGATTATGTAAGTTTAAAAGATATTAGCCCAAATGCAAGGCTGGCCGTGGTTTGCGGCGAAGACCAAGTGTACATGGAACATGAAGGTTTTGATTGGGAAAGCATGGAAAAAGCCGCCGAATGGAACAAAACCCATAAGCGGAAACGTGGTGGCAGTACCATTAGCCAACAAGTGGCCAAAAATGTTTTTTTATGGCAACATGGCGGTTATTTCAGGAAAGGGCTTGAAATGTATTTTACTTTCATGATCGAGCACTTGTATAGCAAACGCCGCATTTTAGAACTATACCTAAACGTTTCTGAAATGGGCGACGGCATTTTTGGGGTTGAAGCCGCTGCCATGCACAATTTTGGCAAGCATGCAAAAGACTTGTCGAAGCCAGAAGCGGCTATGATTGCCGCCACTTTGCCCAACCCCAAGGTGTACACCATTAAGCCTATGAGCAAGCAAGTGGCTAAACGCTATCCCTGGATTTTAAAACAAATGAACAATTTGGATGACGATAAGGATGTGCAGGAATTGTTGAAGTAGTTGGTAGTTGGTACTTAGTACTTAGTATTTAGTATTGAGTATTGAGTATTTAGTATTGAGTATTTAGTATTTAGTATTGAGTATTGAGACAAAAAATAAGACCGACTGATTGATAATCATATAATTAGAAAAATATTTTTATTTATTTGGATGCTAAAATTGAAATAGCCTGCAAAATCTTAATAACCTATACATGAAAAAGCCATTCCCTAAGTTGAGAATGGCTTTTTTAATTATTTATAAGAATTAATTTACAACAAATCCATTGCCCTGGCAAAATTGGTGCAAACAAAAGGCAGAACAGTCCAAAAAAATGGACGGGTTCCATAACCAGCCAACATGGCTATCATGATGGCTAAAAACACAAAGAAATACAACCAATATCTACCCAAGTTTTTTTCTGCTTGTTCCATGTTTGTCCAATTTTTAATGCCGCAAATATAAGGCGGTTTTTATAAAGTTTTTAACGGTTCAGAAAAATCAACAACAAAATATCGTTGAAAATCTAGTGAACATTAAATCATACCGTTTTAATCTTTTACTTCCGGTGGGGAGGGTTTATTGTCCGTCATCGGCGGTTTATTAGGCTGGTTTGGATTTGGCCGTTGTTGTTGCGGTGGCCTTTGTTGCTGGGGTGGCCGCTGCGGTTGTTGGCTTTTTTGTTGTGGTGGCCTTTGTTGTGGTTGTTGGCTTCTTTGAGGTTGAGACCCCTTATTTCCTTGGTTATTAGGCTGTTGTGGTGGTTTCTGCGGCTGCGTGTTTTTTTGTTGCGGCGGTCTATTTTGTGGTGGTGGTTGTTTATTAGGTTGCTGTTGAGGCGGCTGAGGTTGTACAGCTTTGGCACCTACCGGTGTTACTTGCACCTTTTGCGCAGGCTGACGAATAGGCTGTATCGGCGGTTTTTGCGACACGTTTTTATTGTCTGGCTGCTGTGGTTTTGGCTGCTGCGACTTTTGTTGTTGAGGCCCACGATTTTGTCCGCCACGAGCTTCTGGTTGCCCACCACGGTTTCCACCTTGATTGCGGTTATTGCTATTGCTAGTCCGATTATTTTTTTCAAGACTGCGCAATGTGATATGCCCAACCACGTCTACAAATTCAGGTTCTTTTTCCACTTCTTTTTTGGTTACCAAATCCACTGGATGCAGTTCATCAACCGCGGTTCCTTTGGCGTTTAGTTCCTTTATTTCACGCACCCTTTCTAGCGATAATGGATAATGATTGGTACTATTTGGCATGGTGTACCACATCAAATTCTTAAAAATATCCTTTTTTACCAAAAATGCCCGGCCTTTGGTGGTTTGCAATTCTTCCGCGTTTTCAGGGAAAAATTGTAACGCATCCATGTAAGTATCCAATTCGTAATTAAGGCAGCATTTTAAACGACCGCATTGGCCGCTGAGTTTGGTTTGGTTAATGCTAAGGTTTTGATAACGAGCAGCTTGCGTATTCACACTTTTAAAATCGGTAAGCCAAGTGCTACAGCAAAGTTCCCTGCCACAACTGCCAATACCGCCAACTTTTCCAGCTTCTTGCCTGGCACCAATCTGGCGCATTTCCACCTTCACTTTAAATTCGCTGGCATAAACACGGATTAATTCACGAAAATCAACCCGATCATCGGCAATGTAAAAAAAAGTACATTTTTTGCCATCGGCCTGCAATTCTACCTCGCCTATTTTCATGTTTAGGTTTAGTTGCTTTGCAATGGCACGGCTGCGGATCATAACATCTTTTTCGCGGCTCTTGCTTTCTTTCCATTTTGTAATATCCGATTCGTTTGCCAACCGAAGTATCCGTTTTATATCAGCATTTGTTTCAGCAACCCCACGTTTTTTCAATTGTAAGCGAACCAATTCGCCAGTAAGGCTTACCTCGCCCACATCAAAACCGTTGGTTCCTTCAACGGCAATCAGCTCGCCTTTACCAAAATATTGCAAGGTTGCATTTCTATAAAATTCTTTTCGGCTGCCTTGGTTAAAGCTTACTTCAACCACCCTGCAATCACTTTCGGGGTCGGCAAACGGCAAATTGGCTAGCCAATCATGCACGTTCATACGGTTACAACCACCGGTGCTACAACTGCCATGGCTTTGGCAGCCACCGGGTTTGCCCGTTCCACAACTACTTCCACAACCCATATCCTAGATTTCAAAAAAATAAAACAAATAAAATTCCACCTTACAATTCCAAAAAAGAAAATTCTTAATCCTAATATCCTTGGTTTATAAAATTGTTCTTTATGGATACCCTTTTGCCTAACCCAACAGCTCAAACAAATTAACCAATCTTTGCTGTTTAAAAACGAAATAATTAGGAAAATGTTTTGGAAATAAGCAGGAATGCTACTATTGGACTTCGGCGGCAAGTTTATACTGAAGAAATCGAAGTACACTCTTGTACAATTTGTACATTATTCAGCAAAAAACAACCTTCTAACCATTATATTAAACTCCCTAAAACTTGAGGGAAACTGAAATTGTAAAACTGCCCAAAAGTATTCACACTGTTGATCCGCCTAAGCGGAAGCTGCCAATGTTGCTATTCTTCCAATTGTCCGTCCCCAAAAAACAATCCCTGCTAATCAAATTCCAAAAAAAAATCCCAAATCCCAACAAAATGAACTTTCCACCCATCCTTATCCTTATTCCCAAAACTGTTATCTGTCTAAC
Source organism: uncultured Chitinophagaceae bacterium (assembly GCA_963845495.1). Classification (GTDB taxonomy): domain Bacteria; phylum Bacteroidota; class Bacteroidia; order Chitinophagales; family Chitinophagaceae; genus JAZKFT01. The sequence goes on along the minus strand of CAWJTH010000055.1, from coordinate 49,438 downwards.
TACTAAATACTAACATCTAACTACTTTCTTCCTCAATTCGTCAAAAATACCGTTTTCTCCAACACAATGGCACGTAGTTTTAGCGTTAAGGCCTGAAACAGCATTTTGCCATGCGCATTGCGTTCAATATAATAAATGGCTTTGCCCAATTCGTCGGCCAATGCTTCTTGCTGGGCAATACCCGCAATTTTATTGATACGTTGTGCAAAATCGAGCTCCTTATCGGGCAAATTCATGTGTGTAGCACCAAGAATGCGCAGGCGCAGGCTTTGCTCCAACAGGTTAATAAAATATTTTAGGAACTGTTTTTGTTTTTCTCGACCCTGATCGGCCATTTCGTTTATCCAATCTAATTGCTTTTTGGGCGTGCCTTTGATGGCTGCGTTCAACCAATCCCGCAAAATAGCTTCCCAGTCGGTTTCGTTATGCTGCGCCACTTGTATGGCTTCGCGATAATTGCCTTCGGCCACAACAGCAATTTGCCTAGCCTGGAATTGTGGCAATTGACTTCGCTCCATTAACGCTTTTTCAATATCCCCATCTTCTAACAATGGTATGCGGATGGTTTGGCAACGGCTTAAAATAGTCGCCAAAATGGCATCTTCATTTTCGGCCACTAATAAAAAAATGGTATTGGCTGGCGGTTCTTCAATCAGTTTCAATAGTTTATTGCCTTCTTTGCCCAAATATTCGGGCATCCACATCACCAATATTTTATACTCGCTTTCAAAGCTTTTAAGACTTAGTTTCCTAATAATATCGTTGCATTCGTCGGCGGTAATATTGCCTTGTTTATTATCTGCCTTTATAAATTGCAGCCAATCATACACATTTCCGTAGGGCATTTGTTTATAAAATTCCCTCCATTCGGTAATAAAATCAGTGCTTACAGGTTTTTCGCCAGCTTTTTTTGTAACAACTGGATAGGCATAATGCACGTCGGGGTGAATTAATTGCAATGCTTTTTCAGAAAATGTTTGGCTAACGGTGGGCATTTCAATCGGTTCATCATTGCCAAATAACGAAATAGCTGTGCTAGATTTCTCCGTTTTTGGGGCAGGCAAACTACCTGCCAAATAAGCCGCAAAGCCCATGGCTAAAGGCAATGCACCACAACCTTCTTTGCCAATAAATAAAATAGCATGGCTCAGGCGGTTATCTTTTACCAAATTCAACAACTGTTCTTGAATGGTTTGCTGGCCAATGACGTTTGGAAACTGCATAGCCGCAAAGTAAAACTATTTTTTAGCAAGATTGGTTTATTGAAAACGAAAGCACTTGAAAGATTCTTTAGTGAAAAAATGTAGATACCCCTTAACCATAAACATCACAATACAATACAAAAAAGCCTCCAAATTTTGGAGGCCTTTCGTATTGTATTGAAAATCAGTGATTATACGGCGGCTTTATCAAAACGCTCAGTTACTTTTTCCCAATTAACAACGCTCCAAAAAGCATCGACAAAATCAGGACGTTTGTTTTGATATTTTAAATAATAGGCATGTTCCCAAACATCCAAACCCAAAATTGGTGTGCCTTTTACTTCGGCAACATCCATCAAAGGATTGTCTTGATTTGGGGTTGATGAAATGGTCAATTTGCCATCTTTAACAATTAGCCAAGCCCAACCGCTACCAAAACGACCGATGGCAGCTTTTTTGAAGTCTTCTTTAAATTTGTCAAAACCGCCCAAATCGGAAGTAATGGCATCCGCCAATTTGCCAGTTGGTGACGAACTGCCCGTTTGATGCAATTGTTCCCAGAAAAAACTGTGGTTCCAATGGCCACCACCGTTATTGCGAACCGCAGGCGGTAAAGTTCCTGCCGCGGCCACCAATTCTTCGATGGTTTTGCCTTCGTTTGGCGTACCGGCAATAGCGTTATTTAAATTGGTAACGTAAGCTTGGTGGTGCTTTCCGTGGTGGATTTCCATTGTAGCTTGATCGAAATACGGTTCCAAAGCATTAGATGCATAAGGAAGCGGGGGAAGCGTAAAAGCCATAACAATTAAAATTTATAGAATGAAAAAATATTTGTTGAGGATGCGAATTTAATAACATATCAGATTGCACAAAAGTTGTGCCTATTATTAAATAAAGAAATAATGGGATTAAGAAGTTGGGTGGAAATGTACGACTTAGAAGCTGTCTCAAATTACAGTTCTTTTAAAGTTTTATCAGTAGGAACATCAAAATAGGTGTCAGGGATCAAGTGATGTACAATTTTATTTGCTTTATAAACGATCAAATATTTACCAACACTCTCCTCTGTCATTCGTATTGAAACAAAAGGATATCTTTTATTGATGAGGTTTAGATTGAGGTGTGTAATCTTCCCTAATTTTTCTTCGCTGCCAAAAGGCATCGATGTACTGTAATTTAATGTGAGATGATATGCAACAGTTTCTCCTCTTTCTTTTTGCTTAAAAGACAACATTACACTTGGGCATACTTGATTAAGCACTGCTATTGGTTTCATGGAATCGATGCGGATATCTTCGCAATCCTTGTTAGATTTATCTCCATATTCAAACCAATTAAAGCGATCATTTTTAGCAAATGAATATATAAATTTATTGCTTTGCCGGTTATATAAATACCTGAAACACTCCAAGTTATTAGAATCATAAAATATTTTCAGCATGTTGCCATCCTTAAAGTAGCAACGCATCGTTGCTCCATATAGGTCAGCAATTGTTATTGTTTTTTGTGATGAATCAAATAACTGCTTTTTTACATCATAATCCACATATCCCTCAAAATCATTATCCTTTTGCTTTTTTTGATTGCAAGCAAAAAGGATAACAATCGATAAAAAAATATGAGGATTTCTAATTCTGTTCAATCAGATTTTTTTAATGGCTTATTGACTCAATGATTTATTGACTTTTTTAATGCCTAAAATGCCGCATGCCTGTTATCACCATAGGCAATTTATTTTCAACACAATAAGCAATGGAATCTTTATCGCGGATGCTTCCGCCGGGTTGAATAAATGCAGAAATGCCAGCTTCGTGCGCCATTTTCACACAATCATCAAACGGGAAAAATGCGTCGCTAGCCAAAACCGCATCGGTTAAATCAAAATTAAATTGTTTGGCTTTTTCAATGGCGTGGCGCAAAGCATCAACTCTACTTGTTTGTCCGCAGCCTTTACCCACCAATTGTTTATTTTTTACCAATGCAATGGCGTTACTTTTTAAATGTTTGCAAACCAAATTGGCAAAAACCAAATTGGCGTGTTCGTCTTCGGTTGAAGTTCGGCCGCCCAATTCATCCCATTTTTCAAAATTACCCTTATCGGTAGCTTGCACTAACACACCGTTCAACAACGATTTGTATTGATTGCTGACCGTCGGTTGCGCTTTCAATTCCAGCAAAATCCGATTCTTTTTTGATTTCAACACGGCTAACGCATCGGCATCAAAAGCAGGCGCAATCAACACTTCAAAGAAAATTTCGTTGATGGCAGAAGCCGTTTCTTTATCAATTGTTCCGTTGCAAACCAACACGCCACCAAATGCACTTTCCGGATCGCCGGCTAAGGCTGCATCCCATGCCTCTTTTACGGTTGGCCTTTCTGCAATGCCGCAAACATTGGTGTGTTTGATGATGGCGAAAATTTTACCCCCATCCCCTGAAGGGGTGCCAGAAAATTCGTTAATGAGTTGCATGGCTGCATCTACATCTACTAAATTGTTGTAACTCAATTCTTTACCATTCAACTGATTGAACAGTTCATCAGTTTTTCCATAGAAAACAGCAGCTTGGTGCGGATTTTCACCGTAGCGCATGGCATGTGGAAAAGCAACCGAAGCCAAAAATTGTGGTGCGTTTTCTGGATTAAAATATTGGGCAATAGCTACATCATAATGCGCCACAATTTCAAAAGCACGGGCAGCAAAAGCACGTCGTTCGTCAATGCTGGTAATCACTTCCGGCTGTTGCAAAATAGCTTCCAATTTTGGGTAATCGTCTTTTGAAGCCAGCACCACCAAATCACGATGGTTTTTTGCAGCCGCACGGATCATGGATGGGCCGCCAATATCAATTTTTTCAATTATAACAGATTCATCAAAACCGCCGCCTGCTTTTTCAGCCTTAGCCCGTTCGTCTTTCAGTGTTTCTTCAAAAGGATACAAATCAACAATTACCAAATCAATTTCGGGTATATTGTATTGGTGCATTTCCATTATATGTTGCTCGTCATTTCTTTTGCCTAAAATGCCACCAAATATAATAGGGTGCAGCGTTTTAACACGGCCGCCCAAAATAGAAGGATAGCTGGTGATGCTTTCAACCGGAACACACGGTACGTCTAATTTTTCGATAAAAGTTTGCGTGCCGCCGGTTGAATAAATGGTAATTCCTTTTTCGTGCATTAATTGCACAATGTTTTCTAACCCGTCTTTATAAAAAACGGAAATAAGCGCCGATTTGATTTTTTTTTGCATCTTTCTGAACCTGGATTAATGAGGATTAAAATGATTAAAGAGAATTGAAGTTTTGCAGTTTGTATTTTGATAGGATCATCAAACTTATTTGTTTTGAAAATTGATGGGCTTTATTTTCAGGATTTTTTGACTTGCTTTTATTTTTTCTTGTTCCTTGATTTCTTAATCCTTGTCTTTCTTATTCCTTATTTTAAATTTATCATTCTTTATTTTTCCGACCAATCCATTACAAAAGCCCCTTTTTCAGCTACGGAATGGAAGCGCAAATGTAAGCTGTCGGCCTGTTTTTGCCATTGGGCAATTTTATAATGGCTATTGGTTCCGTCGGCTACGATAATTGTTGGACGGACGTTTTCTATCAATTCGTATAATTTTAATTTTGGGTTGCCGGTAATAATGGCAACATCTGTTATAATTTTTGCAGAATCGGCAGTTTGATAATTTTCATCTACCCATATTAATTTTTTGTTACCAAATTGTAGGCAACGTTCTTTTTCTAAAACATTTTCCAGCGAATCAATTTTTGTTATCTGATGTTCCACCCTTGAAGGTTTCAAATGAAAATTTTGTAGAAACCCATCTTCCAACAAAATACTATCACCATAAAATGTATATTTTTCGCCATCAATTACATCAATGGCGGCATGTTGGGGCACGTTGTAAACAATCAATTGCTTTTGTTTTTCGGCATCTACAAATTGGAAACATTCCAACACCATAAAAACAAAAACAGCAAACAAGCCCGTAACAAACGCTGTTCTTGATTTATTCAGCCACCAAAAAGCAAAGGCGGCAATGATAAAAACCAACATTACCGATTGCGTAAAAGTGAAATAAATATTGTCGGTTAACGCGAAGGGAATGTTATTGACGAGTTCAATAAATTTATCCATTGTCCAAATCAACCATTTACAAATCTGCCCCAAAAAAGTGTTTAGAAAAGGTACCCAACTTAGTGCCAGTAAAGCTATCAGCGCATAAATAATTAAACTACTAAGCGGCACAGCAAGTAAATTGGTAAGCAAAAACAAATTTGGGAACTGGTGGAAATGAAACACCACAATGGGAAAAGTAAGAATTTGGGCCGAGATGGTAACCGCATTTAATTGCCATAATTTTTGTTTCCATTTTTTACTGAAATACAATAATTGCTCAATTGGTTTTGCAAAAACCGCGATGCTGAGCAAAGCCGAAAAACTAAGCTGGAAGCCAACATCCCACAACGTAAACGGATCGTACAGCAACAATAAAAAAGCAGCACACGCAAGGCTATTATAAATACCTGCTTTCTTATCACCAATTTCGCCAAGCACCAAAAAAGTGAACATAATGGCACTTCGTGTAATAGAAGGTGCGGCGCCGGTAAGTAAACTAAAACCCCAAAGCACTATAATAACGGTAAGTCCCCTAACTATTTTTATCCGTTTTCGGTTGGCAAATGGCCTGAACAACAACAGTACCAACCCATAAATCAACCCAAGGTGCATGCCGCTAATGGCAATAATATGCACCACGCCAGTGTTGGTATATTGCTGAACAATTTCCCTGTCCAAATCGTTGCGATAACCGATTAACAATGCTTCGGCCATGCCCGCTTCGGTACTGCTGGGAATATATTTTTTGAAGACTGAAAGCGACCAATCACGAAGTGAAAATAAATCTTGCCAAAATGGGTGGATAATTTTTTGATGGCCTACATCGTACTCGTCATCCTTTAAAAAAACTTGAAAATACAGGTTGTGGAAAGCACAATACCGTTGGTAATCGAACCCACCAGGATTACCAGCATTTATTATTATTTGCAACGGCTTTTTAAAAACAACTTGACTGCCATAATTTAATGCTGGTAAAGGTTTTAAGCTATCTTTTTGAAAATAAAGTATCACGTTTCCGGTTAATTTTTCAAGCTGGTTTCCATTCAACATTTCAATGGAAGCTTCAGCCTTGTACGATTTTGCTTTTTCGTTTAGCGGCTCCTGCAAAGTGGCAATCAAAACCGAATTATCCTTATATTTTTTACCGATAAAATCTGGCTGTTTACTGCCATCATTTGCAATAGTCAATAACATGCCCACACATATTAGAATAGCTTGTAAACAAGCACCAACATAAGTGGTAAAAGAAAATTTTTTAAGGGATGAAAAAACGACGGCGGCAATTAAAAAGACCGTAGCAAAAATGCAAATTGCATTAATTGAAACTGGAAAATACCATTGAAAACCAATACCTAACATCAACGGCACAAGCAAACGCAGCATAGGTGCGGCGAGCCAAATGGGCCTAAAAGAGCGAAAAACGTTGGAACGTGTTTGCATAACGTGTGGATTTTCGGCTAAAGATATTATTTTTATCCAAATTTTGTTATGCGTACATTCTTTTTGCTTGCTGTTGCAACCATGTTTGCTTCCTGTTCAACCACAACTATTTATATGACCAGACATGCTGAACGCCAGGTTTCAGCTGATGGCATTGTAACTTCTGCCAGCGACCCGGATCTTACGCCAGCCGGCCGAATGAGGGCCGATGCCTTGCGTGATTCGCTCCATAATAAACATATTGCAGTGGCTTTTGCTACGCAATACAAGCGAACTTTTCAAACGGCAGAACCCACGGCTATTGACCAACACATTTCACTTCGCAGATATGTGGCAGATGACTCCAACCAGTTTATCGACTCGCTTATTAAAGCTAAAAAACAAAAACTTTTTAGTTGTTGGCCACAACACTACGGTGCCAGCTATGCTTCGCCATATTGGCCTGCACCCAACTATGGAAAAAATTGCGGAGGATGATTATTCCAACTTGTTTGTAGTAACGATTAAAAGTTTTTTTAGCAAGAAAATTACAATGGTGCAAAAACGGTACGGGAAGTTGTAAAAAGACAGCATTCATTAAAAAAACTTATTTTTGAAGAAATGCATAAATATGATGGAGCAAGAAAAATACGAAAAATTAAAAAAAATCGTCATAAAAATTGCCGAGGATAAAAAAATAATAGAAGAGAAAGGCGTTAAAAGAGCAGCAAAAGAAAATGGCATTAAATTTTTCGTTCCTCAATCCGTACCCAAGTAATTCCAACGATGGAGAAATCGTATTTGAAACTGAAATTGGCAATAAATACGAAATCTATTTTTCTGATGGAGATGGATATTTTGAAGGTTATCCATTTGCTTTTTTTGTGAAAATTATTGGGTTTAGGCAATTACCACCAATTAACTCCAAAATACATTCAAAGAGAATTGCAGAAACAATAATGTTTCATATAGTTGAGTTTTTAGAAGATGAGCAAAATATTCTAGGGTATGTATGTGACCAATCGGATGATAGGCAATCAATTAGAAAAAAACTTTTTGATGTCTGGTATTTAAATTACAACACTTCGAACTACGTAAAATTTGATTTTAATTTTGAACCGACATTATTTTTTTCGTTTATAACCAAAAGAAGCAATCCATTTTTAAACGTCTTTCAAGAATCTTTTGACGAAATTAAAGGAAGATACAAATAGCTTTATTTGAGCAATATTTTATTTGAGTTTAATTTAAATTTTTACGCTCCAAATACCGGCACCTTAATATCATGGTAAAATAAAAAAGTCCAGTTTTCTTTTTTGCCTTGCTCCCACCAAATTTGGCGGAGTTCCATGCAACGCCTGCCGTTAAAGTCGTATTTGGCTATAAATTTGTTCGTCATTTGGTTATACTGCGGTGCATCATCACCACCAAAAAATATGGTTTTGCCATCTACCTCAATCCAAAAAACTTGATGGAATGGGCTGTGGCCCTGCGTTACTGAATATTTAATATAACCATCAATCGTTCCTTCATCATTGTGCAGCCAAGTTACATTGGGGTGATTATCGAGCAGTTCAAATTCGTCCGTCATGTACGATGGATAACCGGTTTCCATAGCAAAATCGTATTCGCGACGTTGTACAAAATAAGTAGCGTTGGGAAATGTAAGATGATGATTACCAAGCCTGTCGGCGAAACTTACGCCACCGGCATGGTCTTTATGCAAGTGGCTCATCAAAACTTTTGTTATTGTTGAAGGGTCTATTCCATTACTTTTTAAGATGCCGTGGATTTGCATATCGCCGTCTTTTTTAAATCCTAAACCAGTATCAATCAATAAAATATCGGTTGGCGTTACAATGCAAAAAGGTTGTACTTCTACCAACAAACTTCCAATTGGCCGCTTTTGTAAATCATCATTTTCAACATCAAACGGAACAAAAATTTTTGTTTTATCTATGGTAAACGAACCTTCGGAAATTGGGATTATTTGCATAATAAAAGTAAAAAAATCAAAAGTAAAAAGTAAAAATCAAGCGTTAAGAAACCAAGGCACAATCAAACAAATCACTGTCAGATTACCTTAACACCATTTGCCTATCAGCATCAAGCCGTATCAAAATAAAAATTAAGACAGTAAAAGTTAATAACGATGATCCACCATAACTAATCATTGGCAGCGGAATGCCAATAACCGGCGCTAAACCAACCGTCATACAAACATTTACCATAATATGAAAAAACATGATGGAGGCCACGCAATACGCATACACCCTGCTAAAAGTGCTGCGTTGCCGCTCGGCTACCGATACAATTATCATCAACAATAAAAAATAAATGCTTAATAAAAGTGCCGTGCCCCAAAAGCCAAAACTTTCGCCGATGGCTGTAAAAATAAAATCAGTGTGTTGTTCCGGCACAAAATCGCCCTGCGTAACCGAACCTTTCAAAAATCCTTTGCCCAATAAACCGCCTGAACCAATGGCAATTTTCGATTGCTTTACGTTATAATCGTCAGATGCCTTATGTGGCTTTTTGGTGGGGTCGATAGGCGCATTAAAATGTTTGTTTTTGGCACAGTCGTACTCCTGCCCTACCAAACTCATAATACGTTCGCTTTGGTAACATTGAAACACGTTGTTTAATACATACGGCATCGCAAAGCGTTCAATACCAACGCTTATTGCTAATACTATAACAATCAACACCAGTACTTTTTTGTCGCGTTTTATCCTTCTTTTCAAAAAATATCCCGTTACAATTGCCAATCCGATCAAGATTTTAGCCAATAAATTTGGGTCGAGCACTAAACTGGCCACAGCTAAAACGGCCAAATAAAAACCGGTGATTAAATACCAAGGCGGCAACCCTTCGCGGTATAAAACGATAATAAATGAAAAATAAACTAGTGCCAAGCCCGTTTCATTTTGTAAGATGGAGAGCGCCGCAGGTGCCAAACACAAGGTTGCCGCAATCAATTGGCTTTGTGGTTTTGTAAAATCGGTTTCTGTTCGGGAAAGATATTTCGCCAACGCCAGCGACACAAAAACTTTGCACAGCTCCGCTGGTTGGATGCTGACAAAACCCAATGGCAACCAGCTTCTTGAGCCATTTACATTCTTGCCTATCACAAACGTTATCAGCATTAAAAAAATGCCGAATGCATAGGAAAGGTTAGCCGTGGCGGTAAAAAACTTACTGTCAGTAAGTAAAATAAAAACACCTAATACCAAAAAAATAGCAATAAACATCAATTGCCTTGCATAGTTGGTTTTCAGGTGCAAAATGGTGTCCATCACCTGCTCGCTAGCCCTGTGTTCAACCGAAAAAATGGCTATAAAACCGACGGCCACCAAGACAATGTATAGCCACACCAAAATCCAGTTAACCCCTTTTGAAATAATTGCTTGTTGATTGGCCATGGTTATCGGGTGGTATCTTTTTTATGGTTGTCGGATCTTTTTTTATTATCGGTTGGATTCAGCATGTCAAAAATGTTGCTGGTTGAATCTTTACCTTTTTTATCGTCTTTTTTTGGCGCTATTGGATTACCGTTGCTGCTGTCCTTAACGTCCAAATCAGGATCGTCTTCTAATTCCAATGTATCCCGCATCATTTTAATATATCCTTTGCGCAATAAATAAGCACTATCCTTCGAATGATTTAAAGAATCCTGATGTTTAAATTCGGCATAAATAAAAGGAGGTATTAAGTTCGTTTTTTCAAGTTGGTCTATTTTGGCCAACCTGCTTTTGTCGGTAATGGAATCTTTCAAATATTTTTCTATCATCAAACTTACAATTGGCGCAGCATAAGTTGCCCCGAAACCTGAATTTTCTACCACGCACATAATAGCAATTTTAGGATTTTCCCTAGGTGCAAAAGCAGCAAAGAAAGAGTGATTTTTTTCTTTTACTCCGTGTAGGTAGTTTTCTACCGTACCTGTTTTGCCGCAAATGGTAATTCCTTTTATAATGGCGATGGCACCGGTTCCGCCTGGGCTTACCACGCCTTGCATGCCATCGTGCACTGCTTCAAAAACACTGTCACCAACCTCAACCGATTGATGTTTTTCTTTAAATTTATCCAACAATCCATGAGTATCTCCCCCTTCAATGCTATCAACCACGTGTGGGGTGATGTACCAGCCTTTGTTAGCGATGTATGCCATCTCATTGGCCACTTGCATGGGCGTTACATTTACTTCGCCTTGGCCAATGCTTACCGAGCGGAAAGTGCAATAGTTCCAGTGGCCATTACCATATGTTTTGTTGTAATAAGCTGCATCCGGAATTAAGCCACGCTTTTCCGCAGGCACATCAACCCCCAATTTATGGCCGAGGCCAAATGCGTGCATGTAATGCGCCCAAACATTTAAGCTGCTGTCTAAACTTGGCATTTTTGGATTATCAATTACCCGCTGCATAACTGTTGCAAAATAGGTATTGTCTGATTTTGTGATAGCACCACGTAAATCGAAGGTGCCAAAATCTAAACATTTCATGGGTTTTCCGCTTCCGCAGCCATAAAAAGCACCGGTACAAGTAACTTTAAAATGAGTATTGATAACGTTTTCCTGTAACCCAATTAATGCCTGTAATGTTTTAAAGGTAGAGCCAGGTGAGTACGTGGCAGAAACAGCACGGTTTAGTAACGGCTTTTTTGGATCATTCAATAATAGACCAAAATTTTTGCGCCTGCTAGCTCCTGTCAGCAGTTCAGGTTTGTAACCAGGGCCACTTACCATCGCCAAAATACCGCCTGTTTTGGGATCAACGGCTACAATAGATCCCAATTTATTCGTCATTAATTTTTCACCCAATTCTTGTAATTCAATGTCGATACTGGAGTGTAAATTACTTCCAGCAATTGCAGCCGTATCGTTTTTGCGGTTGTTTAAATGTTGGGTAGGGCGGTTTTTGTTGTCACGTTGCCAATATTCAATACCACGTTGCCCCATTAATGCTTGTTCATAACTGCTTTCTATACCAGCTACACCAAAATAATCACCTCGTACATATCCGCGTTCGGGATGGCGGCGTAAATAACCGGTATCCACTTCGCCAACATAACCTAAAACTGAACCACCCGCATCAAAAGGATATTTACGGATAGGGCGTTCAACCAAATCAAAACCTGGTTGGATTTTGTACAAATTTTCATCAAGCTTGGCGTATAAATTATTGTCCAACAAACCTTCGAAAACGGAGGGCTGATAACGGCCGTTTTTAATGACGGCATTTAACACACGTTTTTTAAACTCTGCTGTATCGATCCCCAAAATGGTGCAAACGGCGTTTGTATCCACCCCTTTTAATTGCGACGGTATCACAATCAAATCGTACAAAACAGTGTTGTCCAATATCACTTTCCCTTTTCTATCATACACCAAACCACGGCTTGGGTAAATAATTTTCCGGTAAATGGACTGTTGGTCGGCTAGTTCGCCATATTTACTGCTAAGCACTTGTAAGTTAAACAACTGTGCTATAATAATAAGAAAAGCAACGCCAAAAATAATACGGACGATGCGGCTGCGGATGTAATGGAAATCGGACACGTAAAAAAGGGAATGAAAAATTAATGGGAATACCCACTGCAAATGTCTGTGCAGAAAATGGGATTTTTATAAAATTTTTTCAATTATTTTTATTGTCACAAATTAATTGCCACAGATTCACAGATTTAACTGAAAGGTTTTTTGAGTATTTTTTGGAATTAGTTTGACAAATTAGGCATCAAAAACTTACTGACTATTCACCATTCACCATTGGTCTATTAAAACGTCCTATTAATTCTCCCACGCTTATTAAACAACAATTCTGTAATGGTGATCAACACTAAACTGGTAATCGTTGTAAACAATATTTTTCCTAAAAAATAAGTAAAATTGGCAAATTGCATCCATTCTAACAATACCAATAAAATGGTATGAAAAAAGGTAAGTACCGTAACAAATAAAGCATAAGGTGCAAAACCCATGGTGCGTACACTTGGACTGCCAAAACCTAATTCTTTTGTTTCGCGGGGCACCAGCAGCGTAACCATAAACGGCCGCAAATATGCCACCAATACGCATGGTGCTGCATGTAAGCCAGGTGTTTGTAAAAATAAATCTAATGTAAAACCGGTGATAAAACCTACAATCAACAACCAGCTTTTATTGGTATTAAACGGCAACCACAGCAAAAAAAGAAAATACAAATAAGGTGTTACAAACCTGTGCAAAGGCGGCACATGATTTAGCACCACTGCTTGCAGCAAGATGAAAATAATGAAACGGAATATTTGTTTGACAGGGTTACTCATGTTCGTGAATCGTGAGGCGTGAATCGTGAATATCCACAACCTGAAATTGCTGGTTATCTATTTAAAATTAAAAAAATCGACTGTTATCTACATACTAAATGCTACTATCAAATTGCCGAAATTGAACTGTCATCGAACTCACGAATTCACGACCGATGATTCACGTTACGGTTTCTTCATTTTTGCGTCCAACTCTTTCTGTTCCTTATAAAAAATATTTTCAATTACGTCCACGTATTGTAACGTAAAGAAATTAGCGCCTGGTTTTATTTGCAATATGTAATTGTTACCGCCTTGTTCCAGTTCAACTTTGGCAATGGTTCCCACCATTAAACCCGGAGGAAAATTAAAGGAACTATTGCTGGTTAAAATAGTATCGCCTACCGCTATTTTTGTGCTTTTGGGCAACTTGTTCATTTGCAATAAACTAGGGTTCTTTCCATCCCATTCCAATGTTCCGATACTGTGATCTTTCTTCGTCATTACGCTAACATGGCTGCTGCGGTTTAGCAAACTAAGCACTTCGGCATAATTAGCGCTAACGCTGGTTACAACGCCAACAATACCGCCGGCGCTGGTTACTGCCATATCTTTTTGCACGCCTTCGTTGCTGCCACGTTGCAATTGAATAAAATTTTCTTGTTGGGAAACAGAATTGTTCACCACAGCAGCTGTACGGTAAAAATATTTTCTTTGTTTGCCTGAGGTATCCCTTTTTACCGAATCAATCACCACCCGTCCAGAACTGTCTGCATCAATAAAATTGGCGTACAACCCATTTTTTAGGGCTTCATTTTCGGCAGCCAGTTTCCTGTTGTTTTCTGCCAAGGCAAAATAACTTTGTATTTGATTGGCCTTCTTGTTTATTTTTCCCGTAATGCCGTAACTCATTTCCAAATAAGCAGCCTGATGGCTTTTATTGAAATTGACCAATAACGATAAAGCCAACAACTGCAGTACTAAAAAAAGCAGTAAGTTGGAATAACGACGGATGAAAATAAAAAGGTTACGCATGTGAAGGTTGGCGGTTGGCAGTTGGCAGTTGGCGGAAAGTCTCTATCAAATCGATCTGCCATCCGCCATCCAACATCTGCCATCCTATTTAACGCATAATAAAAGGATACTTGTTATAATGTTTCAGTGCAATGCCGGTTCCGCGAACCACACTCTTCAATGGATCGTCAGCAATATGCACCGGTAGTTTTATTTTGTTGGCCAACCTTTTTTCCAAGCCGCGTAACAATGCACCACCGCCAGTTAAATAAAGCCCACGGCGATAAATATCGGCAGCCAATTCTGGGGGCGTGGTTTCCAATGCTTTTAAAATAGCTTCTTCAATCTTAAAAATACTTTTGTCCAACGCTTCGGCCACTTCTGTATAGCTCACCATAATTTGCTTCGGAATACCGGTTACCAAGTCACGACCATTTACCGGAAGATCATCGGGCGGGTTATCCAAATCTTTCATGGCAGCGCCAATCTGTATTTTTATCTGTTCTGCGGTTCGTTCACCAATCAACAAGCTGTGGTAGCGGCGAAGCGCTTCCATAATATCGGCGGTAAATTCATCACCCGCAATACGGATACTTTGGTCGCAAACAATGCCAGCCAGGGCAATTACGGTAATGCCGGTTGTACCACCGCCAATATCAATAATCATGTTACCAACGGGTTCCTCTACATCAATACCAATACCCAATGCGGCAGCCATCGGCTCGTGCAATAAATACACTTCTTTGGCACCAGCTTGTTCGGCACTATCGCGAACCGCACGTTTTTCTACTTCGGTAATGCTCGAAGGAATACAGATCATCATCCGCCAACTTGGGGGAAATAGCGGTTTTTTTGCATAAATCATCTTGATCATTTCCCTGATCATCAACTCGGCCGCATTAAAATCGGCAATTACCCCATCTTTCAAAGGACGAATAGTACGGATGCTTTCATGGGTTTTTTCGTGCATCATCAATGCCTTTTTACCCACTGCCAACACTTCCTTCATATTGTTGCGGTTCAAGGCAATAATACTTGGTTCATTTACTACTACTTCGTCGTTGTGTATGATGAGGGTGTTGGCTGTGCCTAAGTCCATCGCAATTTCTTGCGTAAAAAAATTAAAAAGTCCCATTTATAAAGAGTTGGAAAAATTATGTTTTGAAATGTCGGCAAAATTGTAGGAAAGTTTCCACACTACAAACTTACAAACGCAAAAGCAGCGATTGAAAGTGTTTTATTAAAATATTATTTGTGATAATTTGATTTTGATAACTTTTGCCTTGTTTTTCTACCATGTTGTATTAAACGTTAAAATATGATTGATTGTTCTATTGCAACCAATGACTATGCCAAAGACTAGTGCAAACTGTTATTGTTTTGAAAAACGCAAATAATTGTTATTCAAACTCATATCCGATATCAGAACGGAAATAACTGCCCTCAAACTGGATATTGGCCATTTGCGATTTTGCCAAACTGGCCGCTTCGGCAATGTTTTTGCCAAAGGCTGTCAGCGCCAGCACCCGGCCGCCATTGGTTACCAAATTTCCATCGTCAGTTATTTTTGTTCCTGCATGAAATAATAAATAATTAGTTGGCGGTTGATGGATGGCGGTTGGTAGTAAAGCATCATCAATTTTAATTGGGATATTTTTTTTGTAACTTCCCGGATAACCGCCGCTAACGGCCACAACCGTCGCCACCGAACGATCGTCATATTCAATTTCTACTTCGTGCAGCATGTGGCGATGTGTGTTCAAGAAAAGATCGACCACGTCATTTTTCAACCTTGGCATTACTACTTCGGTTTCGGGATCGCCCATGCGGCAATTATACTCAATCACAAAAGGCTCGCCTTTTATATTAATGAGACCGAAAAACACAAAGCCTTCGTACACAAATCCTTCTTTTGCAAATCCATCGATGGTGGGTTGAATGATCCGTTTTTCAACCTTTTCCATAAATGCTTCATCCACGAAAGGAACCGGCGTAACAGCGCCCATACCGCCTGTATTTAGTCCGGTATCGCCAACGCCAATGCGTTTATAGTCTTTTGCATGGCCAATAATTTTATAAGCCGTTCCATCTGTTAGCGCAAAAACAGAGACTTCGATGCCGTCCAAAAATTGCTCCACCACCACTTTACTGGAAGCTTCGCCAAACTGACGGCCGATAATCATTTCTTCAAAAACCTGTAATGCTTCTTCGTTTGTTTGGCAAATCACTACGCCTTTTCCTGCAGCTAAACCATCGGCCTTTAACACAATCGGCAAACCGTGTTGTCGCAAATAGGCTTTGCCGTCTTCAAAATTTTCGGATGAAAATTCGCGATAAGCGGCTGTTGGAATATTTTGCCTGGCCATAAATTCTTTGGCGAAAGCTTTGCTTCCTTCCAACTGCGCCGCAAATTCCGACGGCCCGATCACCATCATTTCGGGGTTGTTGGTTTTAAAATAATCATAGATGCCGTTTACGAGCGGGTCTTCCGGCCCAACCACTATCATTTCGATATTTTCTGCTACGCAAAATGTGTTCAGGGCAAGGAAATCATTTACATCAATCGGCACGTTTATACCAAATTCGCCGGTGCCGCCGTTGCCGGGCGCAATAAAAAGTTGCTTACAATACTGGCTTTGTGCCATTTTCCAAGCCAACGCATGTTCGCGGCCACCACTTCCTAGCAAAAGAATGTTCATCTGTTATTTGAATTTTGCGATGCGAAAATAAGCTGGTTACCTGCATTATTAGTGAACGAAAATCTTAACAAATTAGCCTTAGCAAATGAAATGCAATATTTCCTACGCCATTTTCATCTGTTTTCGATTTTTAATTTATCTTTCGCAAATCATTCATTAAAATATAATGCTATTATGGCAAATCAACATGAAGAGGAATTAGAAAAGGCTGTTACGCTTGATGTGCCGGTGGCATCGGTCGTTTCCACAAACAGGCACCCGAAAGGATTATGGGTGTTATTTGGTACAGAGATGTGGGAACGGTTCAATTTTTATGGAATGAGGACTATCCTAACATTGTTTATCGTGAATTCGCTGATGATGAGCGAGGAACAATCTTCTTTAATTTATGGTGGTTTTTTAGGTTTATGCTATTTAACACCAATGCTTGGTGGCTTTATTGCTGATCGTTTTTTAGGCAACAGATATTGTATATTATTTGGAGGCTTAATGATGGCCATGGGGCAATTATTACTTTTTTTCAGTGCAAGTATTTTTGGTTCAAACTTGGAACTAGCCAGAACGCTTTTATATGTTGCTTTAGGAATAATCATTTTGGGAAATGGTTTTTTTAAACCAAATATCAGTAGCATGGTGGGCAGCTTATATCCTGCCTCTGAGCGGAGTAAACTTGACACTGCGTTTACTATTTTTTATATGGGCATTAATTGCGGCGCATTTTTAGGCCAATTAATTTGCCCCATCGTGGGCGATGTGGTACATAATGGCGTAAGAAATATACACGCTTTCAAGTGGGGCTATTTGGCGGCTTCATTAGCCATGTTAATAGGAACTACCACTTTCTTTTTTCTAAAAGATAAGTATGTAAGAACGCCAGAAGGTAGGCCTATTGGTGGTTTACCTAAAAATAACACCGCCGAGGATTATGCCGAAGGCGAATCTCAAACCGCCAAGTTTTCTAACATTGCCTTGGTAGCCGCAGTAATAGCTTTTGTTGTGCTTGGCTTTATATTCCACTATGCATTTGGCCAAAACGTTATTTATTCGGTTATTTATGGAGCTGGTATTACATTGGCTGGCTTAATTATTTCTGATACTTCTTTAACAAAAGTTGAAAGGGATAGAATTTTTGTAATTTATATCGTTTCGTTTTTTATCATCTTTTTTTGGGCGGCCTTTGAACAAGCCGGTTCCAGCTTAACATTTATTGCAAACAATCAAACCGACCGTCATTTTTTAGGCTGGGAAATGCCGCCCAGTATGGTGCAAATTTTCAATGGAATATTTGTTGTAGCACTTGCAATTCCCTTTAGCCTACTGTGGGATAAATTAAGGGCGAAAGGACAGGAGCCTATTTCGCCTATGAAGCAAGCGATAGGCTTGGCCTTAATTGCAATTAGCTATTTTATTATTGCACATAATGTAAAGAATTTGGGAAATAGCGGATTGCTGGGAGTCTATTGGTTAATACTGCTTTATTTGATACAAACTTTCGGGGAATTGTGTTTATCCCCGATCGGGCTTTCATTGGTTGGTAAACTTGCCCCAAAAAGATTCGCATCTTTACTATATGGCGTATTCTTTTTGTCAAATGCCTCAGGATACGCATTGGCGGGCACATTAGGCTCCATATTGCCAGCTACTGGTGACAAATTTAATGACGCTTCAAAAATGGGAATTGATTTGCAAGCGATTTTGGACAAGAAAATTGTACCCACAGCAGATCAGGTATCAAAACTTACCGAAAAAAAAATCAGTATATCAAACCCACATTTCTCGGGATTTGAAATCCACAATCTCTTTGAATTTTTTATGGTGTTTGTTGTTCTTTGCGGTTTGGCATCTGTATTATTATTTTTGCTTACCCCATTGCTTAAAAAGATGATGCATGGCATTCGGTAATAACTAAAAAGATTAAACTCCAAACAGCGGCTCCCAAAAGCTGCTGTTTTTATTTCTTCCAAGTTAAATACAATCGATCCAAGACAATTAAAAGCGGGATGATTAAGAAAGAAAATCCACTTTTGGTTATCAAAAAAACAATAGCCGAAAGTATCAACATATAAAAAGGATATAGCATGATCAACGAAACCGCCAAAATACTATCGTAATGCTCGTTGCCTTTTATGGCTTTAATAATGTATTTTTTAATGGGAAAATAAAATGGCGCATTTAACGCTAAAGCAAGCATGGCAAAAGGCCAAAGCAAAATTTTCCAACCTTTCTTTTTGGCAAGGTATGCTTTTGGCAAGGCCGACAATGCCAACAATTGCGTCTCGGTTGCTTTGTTGATTTGAGTCATCAATTGGGCGTCGGTCAGGTTGTTGTCAAACATTTCTTTACCGAAAACCTGACCTAAATTAATGTCGATGATTTTGCCAAAATCGTGAAACGAATCGTACCGCAACCAAACCGGCAATATTTTGGCGTTGATATTTTTTGCCCAACAATCAACCAACATCCGTGGTGCACCTTTCTTTAAAGGCAATTGCAATTCGGTTTGGTAGCGGCAAAAGCCTTCCACAAAAACAAGCACTATCCCGTTGTTCGCCAATATATTTTGCGTAGCATCAAAAGTTTGCTGGTTCAGTGCCAGCTTATCTTTCCCATCACGCATACGAAAAATGGGAATCATCTTTAAATGTTCCAAAATTCTTTTTGTCCAGGGTTTAAAAACATCGCCACGGGTTACAAAATAAACCGGATGCTCCATAAAAGCACCCAATAAAATGGCATCCAAAAATGAATTTGGATGGTTGACCGCCAAAATAAGCGGTCCTTTTTCGGCCAAGCCTTTTTTATTGTGGAAAGAAATTTTTCGGCAAAAAAAAGGCAGCGAAAAACGGACCCAAGCTTTTACGAAATAGTACAACAAAACGCGAATTGGTATTTTAACAAATTAAAATTGGTGATTTTACCTTAAACCAACGCATAAAATAATTATCGATTAATCTTTGAAGTAGTTGTAAAGTCTGTAACCATACAATATGTATTATTACCGCAACCCCACAGTTTCGTTTTTGCTGCATCCAAAAACATAAAATTTTATTAAGATTGACCGCAACAAAATATTTTTCAAACTTTAACCGTTTCAGTAGAAACCTTTTTAATGCCATCCTTTCGTAATCCAACCATTGTGTTGCTACTGCTTTTTGCGCCTATTTTGTTGTTTGCAAAACGAAAAGATAGGACAATAGCCGCGGCCGACAAATATTATATCATCATCGACAAGAGCGACAATACGCTTACAGTTTATGATTCCCACGACTGGATTGTGCAATACCCTTGCACTTTTGGCAATCCCGACCTTGGCGACAAAATGGTGGAAGGTGACCGCAAAACGCCGATTGGTACTTACCATATTTTGTCGAAAAACTACCACCAAAAGTGGTGTAGGTTTATGGCACTTGATTATCCCACAAAGGCTGATTATGCAAAATTTAACCAACGAAAAGCAGCTGGCATAATTCCACAAAATGCGAAAATTGGCGGCAGCATCGGCATACACGGCACGTGGCCGCACGAAGAATGGGCCGTTGAAAACTTGCAATCTTGGACGCAGGGTTGCATTAGTATGAAAAATGAGGATGTGGAAGAATTGTATAACATGGTTGCAATAGGAACCAAAGTTATTATCCAAAAATGACAGTTGGCAGATGGCGGATGACAGACTTGAGATCGGGGATGTTTATGTTTTCACAGCCTGTCAGCCGTCAGTTAGATTTCGCGAAGGCGTCACATACTTATCCCTTTTGCCAATGCACCATAACCAACGGCGCAAATCTCATCTTTATCGTTTAAAATATTTACCATGCCAAAAATACGGTTGCCAACTACTTGTTGTAAATGCGCAACAGCAATAACTTGTTTGCCATGGATGGGTTTTAAAAAATGAACCGTTAATTGGGCAGTGGCAGTTAATCCATCTTTAAAATATGATAAGCCCAACAACCCCAAAGCAAGGTCGGCCATCATACTAATAGTTCCGCCATTGGCGGCCGTGGTACCAATGCCTCCCGTATGAAAATCCTTTAATTCGGCAATTCTAGCTACCGGTTCAAGCGGGCTTGCTAAACTAACTTGTATTCCTTGGTGCTGCAATTGCACCGACTTGTTGAAAATATGTTCTACTTCTTTCCACTTTCCTTGTACGGCAAGGTCGCGAGATTTGTGCAGGTTGGCAAGATCCATCGTTTATCAATTATTTTTTAAAGATAGGGATAGGCAAATAAACTCAATATTTTTTATTACATCGCTACTTTTTTTAGGCCGGTAAAAATAGCTAACCAAGAAGTTCCAAAAAAAGAATCGCCAACCCGTGGTTTGTAATCATAAGTCTTGGGTTTTAAATTATTGTTGCTTTTGTGCAGCAACAAACTGCTAAGAAAAGATTCAAAATTCTTTTTTTCCAAATCTCCCGTTTTATCATCGGTCTTTAAAAAATCAACTTTTATATCGTGGTATTGTGCGGCCACTTCGCCATGTGCCAATGCGGTATCGCCTTTTATATTAAATGAAAATGCATCAAGTTTGCCGCTTTTAATATCAACCGAACCCATTGCTTTACCCACCGCTTTTGCGGCGGTTAAGTCCATTGGCCCCATTGTTCCACTAATGCTAAAACTTTGTCCGCCATAAGGCAAGCTCCAATGTGACATTAAATCTCCTTCATTTAAAAATTTTGCTCGTACATCTACAGTTAAGGGCTGGCTTAGGTTGTGGCGGTTATGAACATGTTGTATTTTGATTGATGTATTATAAAATGCCACTTGACTTACCATTTTTGTATCGTGCGATTTTTCTTCATAAATGATAGAACTGTTTGTAAAATTAATAACAGGGATATCAATATCTATTTTTGCTTCACCTATTTTCTTTTGCGGATAATCTGTTGGTTTATGCGCAAAAGGATCATACAAGGTATGATTTTCATACACTTTAAAATCCATGCTTGCGTTGATGCTGGACGCGGCAATCGTATTACTTAAAAACATATCGAAAACATTACAATCGGCCATTGCAATATTTTTTGCGTCTACAAAAAATATATCGGTGGGATGACCTTCTACTTTCATCGCTTCGTCGCGTTGGTATTGCGGTTCTAGATGCAATTTGTCAACGGTAAGTTTTTTTGTTTTGCCATTATAATTCACATTCCACAATTGTATGCGGTGCAGGCCTTTTGCAGGGTTTATAAATACGTCTTTACAAGAAAAATCAATTTCTTTTTTTGATAAAAATTGATTTAATGGAATTGAAACAGAATCGAATTTTATATTGGGCAACATGGCGTTGATACCCGTTATTTTCATTGTTTCTTTATCCTTATTTTTTACGGATAAATAAGCGTTTTTTAATAAAAGAGTATCCACTTTTACGGCAGTTAAAACAGTATTCACCGCAATTGATACAGAATCTTCTTTATTATTTGAAGACGGTTTTTCATCAATATTTAAACCAACATTTCCGATTATAAGGTTTCGGCTATTAAATAATTTTTTATAAATAAAATCGGAAGTATTTAAGCCATTAAAAGAAAATGAACTAATTGTTTGTTTTTTTTGCCGAATGCCGTATAAAAACAATTCACCTTTAAACGAATTATATTGTAACGAATCAAGCGCAAATAATGGTTTGGAAGCTGTATCGGTAATTTTAAATTGCTTTAAATTAAGCGTTGTATTTTTTACAAAATAGCCTAGCAATTGTTTATAATCATGTTGTTTATCAACATTAAAATCTGAAATAAAAACAGATAAATCAGCAAAACCCATTATTTGATTTTGCCATTTATTATTAAACGTTAAGCTTACATGATTTACTTCAATTAATTTGGCCCTGATAAAACTAAAATGACCAAGTATCATTTTATATAATGCAACGGTATCGTTTGTTACTGTTTTTGCGGTATCAGGCAGTGCCAATTTATCAATAATTACATGTGGCGATTCTAGCGTTATTTTATCAACATCAATAGAAGTGCCGGCTAATAATTGTAATGATTTTAAACCTTTAATAGCAATTGATTTTAAATGGATATTTAATATCAATCCAGGCACGGTATCGTATAAAATAATTTTTTTCAACACCGCCGAATCGACCGTTACTGCTACATTGTACAAAATAGCATTCCCGTTTAATTCATCAAAATGGCTACTGTCGTACGTTATTTTATACAGGCTATCTGTTTTGGATTCAATCGTTGATTGAATACTTTTCTTTATAACTGATTTACGATTTATAATCCACCAAATTACACCAGCTGATAATGCAAGTAATACGATCAGACCAATTATTTTTTTCAAGTTGATGATTTTAGAATGGATACCCGATTCCTATATTAAATACTAAATCTCTAAACCCAACATTTTTAACCCAGCGTTGGCCATCGGGTAAAAACGGCTCACGCAATGGCGCAGCAATATCTAAACGAAGTACAAATAAAGTTACATCGATCCTTAAACCGAAACCAGCGTCTACTGCTATTTCTTTTAGAAAAGTATTCGACAACTTTGAACCTGCGCCATACAATGTTGTATCCTTTGTCCAAATATTTCCAGCATCAACAAACAACGCACCTTTTAAACGGGAAATAAGCGGGAAACGTAGCTCTGTATTAGCTTCTAGCTTATAATCGCCGCCCACTTGCGGGTAATATAATTGTTTTTCCGCAGAAGCTTGTGTGGTTCCGGGGCCAAGTGTACGCGGACTGAACCCGCGCAAACTGCTGGAGCCGCCGATAATATATTGCTTTGAAAAAGGTAAATAAGAAGAATTATTATAAGGCAATCCGATGCCTATCATCAGCCTGTTTGCCAAATAAACATCCGTTGTTAATTTTCTGGAATACCTTAATTCGCCATCAATTTTTGCATACTGGGAATAATATGCACCGAATAATTGTTTGGTATACGGCTGTGTGCTTTTATTGATAAGCCCAGCAATGTTTCCTGCCACTTCGGTATTGAAATTAAAATACCAAATATCCCTTGCGCTTGCCTGCGTGGTGGAAGTGGTGAAATTATAAAATGAACCTAAAATAATTTCTGGTTTTATAGTAACCCTTAATGATGGAATTATATTTAATTGAGAATCATACAATGGCGTAACTCCAGCAGTAGTATTATAACTAATGCTTATCGGCGCAAGCGTCTGTTCGGTATTTACTTTTGATTTCCAATCTAATTCATACTGAAAATGAAAAGAATTTTTTGTATACAAACCACTGCGGCGCAACCATTCGTAACCCAATAAAAGTCTTGTGCGTGGCGGAAACAAATTAGTTTCTTTTATGTGAAATGGTGTTACAAAACGCGGAAAGGTAAGTGACACTTCTGTACCAAGCCTAAAATTATTATTGCTTTTTAATGTGTCGTTACTAGATGTTTCAAATGCACCATAAGTACGCACACCAAAGGTTTCAGCGCCGTGTAAATAATTCCTGTTTTTGTAATTTACGCTTAATTGCCCGCCGGTAAAAGAATTTGATTTAGTGAAACCACCTAATTCAGTTTGCAGGGATTGTTTTTTTTGTGGCGTTAAATAATAAAATACTTTTAAACGCCATAAACTGTCTTGATGCCCATCGCTTTCAAAACGGTTTTTAACGAATTTAAACGAGCCTAAATTAATGAGCCTATTTAAAGTAGTGTTTTGTTGGGTTAAAGAATATAAACTACCCGGCCTATAAGTAATTGCTCTTGTAAAAACAGACGGTTTATATTCATTTACCGTATCGCGGATATAAATATTATCAACTGATTTTAAATTATGTAAAGATGTATCTGGTGCTGGAGCCATTAATGTGTAATTAGGGAATACCACAATATTGCTCATGGTATGAGGATGCTGCGCTTTTTCCGGCGCTATATTTTTAATGCCTAAATAAATATCCAACGTGTGGTTGTGTTTTGATGAATCTAAATACGCAATAATATAATCTGAATTAAAGAAATAATAACCCTTATTTTTTAGTTTTAAATCGTAACGGTCCCTTTCGGCTTTAATATTATCCAAGCTATATTGTTGGTTTGGTTTAATATAAGCCCTTCTATTTTTACCGGTTAAAAGGTCGCGTTTTAAAATGCTGGTATCTAATCGCCATTGCACGCTTTTAATAATATACGGTTGCGTAACATGCACTTGATAATTGGCGGTTGATTTAAATCCTTTTACGGTTGTATCGCCTGTGGCGGTGCTTTTAAAATAACCGTTGTTCGATAAATAGCCCTCAATATTATCGATGTTTGTTTTTAGATTAATATTACTGCCTAAAACCGGTGGTTCACCAAATTTTTCGCGTAGCCAATGTTTCAATCCTGTATTGCGTTTCGGCTCGCCGATGGCATACCAAAAACCAACCTTGTAGGCCCAGCCAAAAATCATCGAATTCTTTTTTGGCGTAGAGATACCTGCTAATGTACTGGCCATTGCTTTTGGTGATACTTTTACGCCGCTATCTGTTTTTACGGTTATTTTGGTGCCGTTAAAAAGCGTATCGCCTTTTGGTATGTGCTTTTGAACACCGCAGGAGAAAAGCAGAACGCAGATTATAAAAGCTATGAGCTGTGAGCTGTGAGCTGTGAGCCATAAACGTGGTTCAATAAACAATTTGCAAACCGCAAAACGCTGATTGCTAATTGCTAATTGCTCACTGCTAATTGCTGTAATTTTTCTCATTGCTTTGGTTTCTTGGATAATAATTCCTTCAATTTGTTGTAATCTAAATTGAGGCTAAACGTAACGCCAGTCTCGATAAAATAGCCGTCCAGAATTGCTTCGTAAGCGTTTTTACGATAAAGTTTAATCATGTATTTACCGTCTTTACTCAGCTTATAATTGGTGGTAATATCTGGTAAAAAATCGAGGCCGTTGCTACCTTGGGCTTTAGCGGCGGCATCATCGCCATCGATATTAAAACTTTTTCCGACTGACACGCTGAGCCTATCATCGAGTAAACGTTTGGTTAATCCAACATTTAAATCGCTTCTGGCACCGGTAACATCTGTTGCTTCAGTATTTTTTAGGTCGATATTTACATCAACACCTTTAATTAAATCCGAAGCAATTTGTTGAACAGCCTGAGCCAAAAACTCGCTTACACTATTTTTAATTTGATCGCCCGTGCTTGTGTTACTGCCGGTGCTGGCAAAGAAATCGTTACTGGTTTCACCAATAAACCTGCCCATAATTAATAACGCAAATACTTGTTTGGTGCGGCTGGCTTCATCGGCATTTAATTGGTCGAGTTTATTTTGGATGGCTTCGGTAAGGTTTTGGTTTACGCCTTCGGCCCCAGCTTTTAATTGGATCGAGAAATCAATTTTTGGCTTCATCATTGGTCCGGTAATGTGCAACAACACATCGAACGGGATTTTTGCACTGTAACCTGCGCCTAAATTTCCGCTGGTTTCTGTTATTTCGTTGCCCAATAAATCTTTTGCAGAAGCTAATACTTCGTATTGAGCGGTTACATCGGCCACGCCATTCATCGGATCGCCAGCAAATGTTATAGTGCTACCATCTTTCAGTGTAAAATCTTTTTTGATAAATTGGTAGGTGAAGCTGTACGAACCTTGTTTTAAATTGTAAACACCGGTAATGCCCATTCGGCCATTTTCATCAACCCCTGCATTTAAATCGGCTGCGCCTTTTATTTTTAAATTGTCACCGGTTGTTGGGTCGATGATTACGGCAATGTCGGCACCATCTTTTACCTCTAAATTTAGATTATATTTTAACCCCTGAAACGTAGGCTGGGCCAATGTATCCTTATTTAAGGCAGTATACATTCTGGTGATATTGTCTAGCGTATCGGCGTCTACAAAACGTACAATTCCATCGCCATTGTCTTTATAAGAAGTGGTTTGCGGAAGCGTGTACGTGATATTGCTTCTATCTTCCAGCGTTACGTTTCCAGAAACGTCGGGCGCATTTGTAGTGCCAGAAATATCCATATCTGCACTCATAATTGCGGTGCCATAAAAAGGAACGGTGGGCGAAGGCGATTTTGAATTGCTGGCAATAAAATTGTCGGTTTTAAGGTTGAGATCCAGTTTAAATTCAGGTAATGTTTTTTCGGTGATGTTACCATCAATTTTAAAAGTATGGCCTGCGGAATCGGAAATAGTAAAGTGGTCGAAAGAAATATCTGGATAGCCGAAATTAATTTGCTGTTTGTTGATGGAATACAAAGAATTTAAACCAGAAACCGCAAAATGAACGGAATCGAAAGCAAGACCTCCGGTCCATTTAATATTGCTAACTGGGCCGCTTAAATAAACGTTACCACGGATTGTTCCCGCAGAACGCTGTAACATACCTCCCGAAAATGCTTGCGCCGTGGCCATATCAAAATGCTGCAAAACCGTATTTACATCCATTGTTTGGTTTGGTACGCTATAAGTTCCATTGATAGTAAGCGAATTGTGGCCAGTTACTGCTCCTTTTAATGTTACTTGCTGGCTGGCATCAGTATTGGCCGATAAATCTAAATCGCCTATTTCGTTATTTTGATAGGTTAAATTTTTAATCGTAACGTTACCATCAACAATTGGCAACGCTGAAATTGGTTTTTGCAATTTAATATTTGCATTTAAAACGCCGTTCGCCAATAAAGTATCTGTATTTGCAATAGCCAATAAATCAGACAAATTAAAATCAATAATTTTTAAATTAACCGCAGCCGAGGTATCTGGTGTTTCACTATTTACATTTATAGAATGGCCGCGATAACGCAAATCAAAATTACTAACATACCAGCCACCATTTATAATATGGATAGCGTTACTGTCATTTACGGTCCAATCAGCATAATTTAATTTTAAGCTATCAGCCAACGAAATAATTGTTTCATTTTTTTGCAAATTAATTATGCTTTTAACGGCATAAAAAGGTTTCTTATTTGCATCTTGAACGCTTGCCCGAATAGTGGCTAAATTATTTTTAAAATTAACCGAAACTGTCGGGTTTTCATATTTAGTTGTACCAGCTTTTATTTCATCAGAAACTAATAAGGCGTTTAATTGTGGCGCTGTTCCGTTTGCTTTTAGCGTGAGATTATTTATTGTTGTAGTGGTATATTTTAAACTGGGTATTGATAAATTAACGGTTAAAACACTGTCTTGCGTAGTGCTATTAAAATTGGCATTTAAATTAATAGGTTGGGGTAAATCAAAATCAGGCGCAAACTTTTTTAATAAATCATTTTGCTGCACATTTACTATTAATTGCGCTTGCTGCGGAACGACCAAAGTTGTTGTAGTGTCATTCTTTAAATAATTTTTTTGGATAAATTGCGTAATGGTTGCAGGCAATTTTGTGTAGTCATATTTACCAACTAATAAAGCTGTTGCAAAAGGTAATACTAGATTTACTTTGCTGGTATCACCAATTGTTTCGGCTTTTGCATACATGCTATCTAACGCAAAATTTTGACCATTATAATCCAACGATGTTTTTGTTAAATCAACCGATGCGTCCAAACTTTTTGGGTCGATGCTTTTTACATCCAACACAATATTGCTGGTTAAATTAATAGTATCGGCCGTAAAACCTAATTTTCTAAAATCAGCTTTTACAATATTTATAAATCCGTTTGCGGTTGGATAATTACCATTTAAACTACCTTTTACATCTAAATCGGTTTGCAAATTTGGATCATTAATATTTCCGGTTAAAGAATACAAACCGTTTTTAATGTTTGCTTTTAAATTTAAGCCTTGATAGGTGTAATTATTTAATCGAATTGATTTAATATCAGTAACGGCCGCCAAATTTATTTTTTTAATATCGGTTCCGCTACCATTCGCAGCAATTGTTCCGGTTAGTTTTCCGGCCAAGCTATCCATGCCAACCCACTTGCCGGTTTCTAAATTATTGGCAACCAATTTAAGGTTGTAAG
Organism: uncultured Chitinophagaceae bacterium; assembly: GCA_963845495.1. Taxonomy (GTDB): domain Bacteria; phylum Bacteroidota; class Bacteroidia; order Chitinophagales; family Chitinophagaceae; genus JAZKFT01. The sequence goes on along the minus strand of CAWJTH010000055.1, from coordinate 20,788 downwards.
CTAAATGTTTTGTGTCGGTAAAATTGGTAACCGTGCCGCTAATGTTTGCATTTCCAAAACCCGAAACCATTGCAATATTTGGCTGCACTTGTTTCATATTTCCTTTTGCAGAACCCGTTAATTGGATGGTTGGCGGCAATTGCAAACCACTCTTTTTTAAATTGGCTTTTACTGAAGCAGGCAATAAATTGGTTTGGATAAATAATGGTTTTACGGTAACATCATACTCTAATTTATTTGGATCCATAATATTGCCCAAACGTCCGCTGGCATTGAATCTTAGTGCTCCGTCGCTTGTGGCAAAATCTAATTGTTGAATGGCTAAACTATGTACCGTTCCCTTTGCGCTAGCTTGTATTTTTAAATAGTTGGTATTGGGTAAATAAGCCTGCATTTGTGGCCTTAAAAAAGGTGCAAAGAAATACACATCATCTAACGATAAAAGTGTAGAATCTAAATTGGTTGTAATGGCGGTATTGTCGTTAAATATTTGGCCTTTTGCATCCTTATTATAAACTACATCTGCATTACCATTTATATGCGATAATTTGGTGCGGATGGCAATATCTTTTGCTGAAAGACCTGCACTATCCATTTGAAAATTAGTTTGCAAAGCACTAATTATCCTGCCGTTTAAATTAACACTGCCTTGTTGGATATTTGCTTTCGTAACATTATTATTGTAAGCAATATTATTTGTGGCTAAAGAAATATCTTTTGCATGAACGTGGTTTGCATCAAATTGATTAGGCAATAATTTAAAATAATTATTATCGAAATTAAAATCATTGTGTTCTAATTCTATTTTTTGGATAGCGATATTCCAGCCTGCAGTTGTATCAGCTACGGTAGTTTTACCAGTATCTTTTGCAACGGGTTTTGCAGGCGGTGTAATATTTTGTAAATCAAATTTGGATTTATCTAAATCAATATTTTCAATGCTAACCGCATTCTTTGCCATGTCTACATCTGCATTTCCCATGGCAAAATGATTGATGGTATTATTGCTTACCATAGAAGAAGATGCACTGGCATAATAAAAAACCACCGCATCTAAATTAAGTTTGCCGCCAAATAAATGGATACCTGGCGATGGGGAAGAATTTGCAATTGTTGCTGCGGGCGTAATGGTGGCGGTATCTTTTTTACTTTCATCCATAATGATGGCGTAAGTATTTTTAACCGTGAAATCATTTAACCTAAAATCCATTTTGGCCATATCTACCGATTTAAATGTGGTAGATAAATTGCCAACCCGTGTATTTAAAAACATTTTATCGTGATAATCCATGTAGTTGATGCGAACATCCGTCATATAAAATTTATCGAGCGACAATTGCATGGGTTTGCTGGGCGTTGTATCTGGTTTTGAAACTGGAGATACAAACGCATCCATCACAAATTGAAAATTAAATGTGGTGTCTTTTGCCGGGCGATAGGCATTTAAAAAGATATGTTGCAGATCAACTTTATTAATAACAATTTTGCTATTAATTAATTTAAGCATATCTAAATCAACCAATAACGATTGTCCATAAATCAGGGTATCATTTTGTTTATCCCTTATCATAATGCCTTTTAATTCTAACCATTTTGGCAAATGATAATCCACTTGGCCGATTTGCACTTCGGTTCCCAATTTTTTGTGGAGATAACTAACAGCTTCTTTTCTTACAAAAGATTTACCCCACGAAGTTTGCAACCATAATACAATTAAAATAATTAAAAGCAAAAGGATGCCCAGAAATCCGAAAATTCTTTTTAACCATTTTTTCATGCAGGGTATTCACTTTTGGTTTTTAAAAAACATGCCTGTATAAAACACAGGCATCATTAATTGAATTATTGCCAAAAATTATACCATGATTTGCCTTAATAAATAACTGAAACGAAAAAAGTACGTGGGGAAAAATTTCCCCACGAATAATATTTTATTTAATTATTAATTGTAAAAATTTAAGGTCGAGCCATTTATCAAATTTAAAACCAACCTCTTTCATGTGGGCGGTTTCCACAAAGCCAAATTGTTCGTGCAATTTAATACTGGCTTCGTTTGTAGCGTCTACACCGGCAATAATGGTGTGCATGCCAAGTGTTTTTGCAGCCTCAATTAATGGTGGCATTAATAACTTTGCAATACCTTTTCCGCGGTGGTTTTTTGAAACATAAATACTGTTTTCAACCGAAAACCGATAACCTGCCCAAGCCCGAAATGGGCCGAACGATGAAAAGCCAGCTATCTCATTTCCATCTATTGCCACAAAAACCGGAAACCCTTGCTGTTGCTTGGTTTCAAACCATTGTTTGCGCATTTCCAACGTATGCGGTTCATAATCATACACCGCAGTTGTGTTGATGATAACATCGTTGTAAATTTCCAATAATTGTGGAAGATCTGCTTCGGTTGCGTTTCTTATTTCAGCCATTTTAATTACGAAATTTGAAGTACGAAATACGAGATAAGTTTTGAAATCATAAAAATCTGTTTTTATCTTACCCCTTCATTTCCAAACAAAACTGCTTTACACTTTCCATATCTTTTACGCCCGGTTCCGTTTCAAATTTACTGTTCACATCAACACCAAACAACCATTTACCATTGGCTCCTTTTTCAAATTCTTTCACTTTAGCCGCATCTTCGGGACCAATGCCGCCACTAATAAAAAAGGGTTTTTCAAGTGTAGCGGTATGTAATTTTTCCCAGTCGAATTTGCGGCCGGTTCCGCCATATGTTTCGCCGGCGGTATCAAATAAATACATATCGCAAACATCTTCGTAATGCCTTATTTTAAAATCGATATGATCGTCTGGCCCAATGCGGAAAGCTTTTATCACTTCCAATTGACCGCTTAATTTTTCGCAGAATTTTGGTGTTTCACTGCCGTGCAATTGCACCACATGCAGGCCAAAATTATCTACATGGTTCATAATTTCTTCGTACGATGCGTTTACAAACACGCCAACCTTATTTATTTTGCCTCGGTATTTTTTAACTTCCATGCTGTTCATGCTGCGCAATACAAACCTTGGGCTTTTTGGATAGAAGATCATGCCGCCAAAAGTTACTCCCAGATTTTCCAGTTCTGTGAGTTGGTCAAATTGCTTCATGCCGCACACTTTAATCTGCATGTTTTTTTGTTTTCATTTCATTTACAAACTGGGCAAAAGCAACCGTTGGATCTTTATGTTTCATGAAATTTTCACCGATTAAAAACCCATCAAATCCATTTTTTTGCAACATCAATAAAGTATCCACATTATGAATACCACTTTCCGCAATTTTCGGTTTTTCAGCCGGCAACATGGCAGCCAATTCGATGGAATGTTGCCAATTTACCTGAAAGTTACGCAAATCCCGATTATTGATGCCCACCAAATCAACGGTGTCGCAAATATGATCCATTTCATCTTTACCATGCAGTTCCAGCAACACTTCCAATTGTAAACTTTTGGCAAAAGCAGATAATTTTTTTACTTCAGCAGGGGATAAACAAGCTGCAATCAACAAAATCACATCGGCACCAATGGCTTTTGCTTCCACCATTTGGTACTCGTCAATCATAAAATCTTTACGCAAAATCGGCTTTTTGGTCGCCATCCGTGCATTGAAAATATCGTCGTTGGTGCCACCAAAATATTTTTCATCGGTCAAAACAGACATGCCGGCCGAACCATTTACATCGTAACCAGCCACTACATCAGCCACTTTTGCGGTATCGTTTATTATTCCTTTTGATGGCGATTTCCGCTTAAATTCAGTAATTATGCCGGTTGTATGTTTAATTGATTCTTTTAAAGAAACCGTTTTCCTTTTAAAATCGGGTAATATTTCCAAAGCCTGTATCGGCATGTGTTCTTTTTTCAGTTCCACTTCGATGCGCTTATCGGCTATTATTTGTTCGAGGATATTCATTAATTGGTTCTTTAAAGATTTATTTTTGGCTTTCAAGCGTATTTTTACCAACATTGTAAGCATACACAGATGCTGGTAAAAATTGTATTTCAATATTATTATATTCCTTAGTTCCGGTCTTATCTATTGTAGTACACATTGCTTGCGCCAAACTATTCTCTTGACAAAAGAAAGCGAGTTTTTTTAATTCGTTCGGAGCTTCAAAATATCGGTTACTCCATTTTATTTCTACTGCCCAACTTGGCCTATTGGTTTTCCGGCTAATGTTTATCAAATCCACTTCTCCATCTTTCCATCTGGCATAATAGGGTATAAAAGATATTCGTTGCATCCATTGACTAAATATTGCAGTTTCAACTATAGCCCCCATTCCATCTGCCTCTGCGGTAAGGGGAGCAAATAAAGCACTACGTAAGCTTGGGTTAGTTAAATAAATTTTAAAGAAATTTTCTCTTTGGAAGCGACCTGCCTTTTGGTCAACTCTTTTTACAATATGAACCAAAAATGCAGCTTCGAGATATGATAAATATTGGCGTAACGTTACCTTTTTAACACCACTACTTTTACTTAATTCATCAATACTACATTCTTGCCCGCTGTTCCAAGCAATTGTAGTAAAAAGTGAATTCAATTCCTGCACATCTTGAATACCATATAGACCTGGTAAGTCTCGCAATAATACTTTGTCTATAATATCAGCCCTCATAAACCTGCCCGGGTTGCTTTGTATTTCTGTATTAAAAATAACCTCAGGATAACCGCCAAAGTTTACATAGCTAATAAAATGTTTGTTTAATTCTACGATATTAGTTGTAGAAGAAAAAATAGATATATTTCCCTTCCAATTAATTGTATCTGGTTTTATCAGCGCAGTTAAATTTTTGAGATGAATGAATTCGTAAAAAGTTAATGGTGGTAACATAAAATCAGTAAACCGTCCCGCTCCACTTTCATTGCTTTTTAATTTTAATGCAGCAGCTGCGGACCCACTTGCAATAAACTTTGTATTATGATAGGCATCTACGAGGGTTTTAAGATGAACTTCCCAATCTTTTAAATATTGGATTTCATCGAAAAAAACAAACCAACCATTAGAATCTGGATTACCAGTAGCATTTTTAGCCATTTTAAATAGATCCTCTAAAGCAATGTTATTATAAATTGGAGTTTCTATTGATGCATATAAAATTTGCTGTGGCCTCACACCATCCGCTATTAATTGTTGTATAGTGTGATATAACATTACAGTTTTTCCAACTCTCCTCGGTCCCATCAATACTGTAGCCCTGTGCACTGTAGTATTTTTTACCAATGGATAAAAAAGATTGAAATATAAGCGGGGTTTAAAAGACTGATAATAGCCATCCAAATTATCGGTAGCCCACCAAGGATTTTCAAACTGGAGTCGTGCTGTAATTTGTTCGTCTGAAAAAGGAGTAAGTGCCATAATGAAACAAATTTAGCAAAATAAGATTTTAAAAACAACCTTATTTTACATTTTATCTTCCTTTAAGGTTTATTATTGATTTATTGCAACCTTATTAGAATATCCAACACACCCCTCGCCTTTCCACTTTCCAAGCTTTCTACTGCAGCCGAATACGCATCTTTGTAATTACTAAACTTTCCCGTGCATTGTAAAGCCATTGCCGCATTTGCCAATACTACGGCATTTTGCGCCCAAGTTCCTTTGCCGTCTAAAATATCCTTAAATATTTTGGCTGATTCTTCTACCGAATTACCACCGTAAATATCGCTTTGTGCAACAGTTCTTTTGCCCAAATGTTCGGGCGTAAAGATTTTTTCGCCTTCGTTGGTAATCACTTTGGTGTCGTTCGTTAAAGAAATCTCATCGTAACCATCCAAACTGTGGATAATGGTAAACGGTTTGCCGGTTTGTTGTAGCAGATAATTATAAATGCGGGCCATTTCTAAATTGTAAACACCCACTAACTGAAAGGCGGGATTGGCGGGATTAACCATTGGCCCCAGCATATTAAAAAAAGTACGGAGCCCCAGTTGCTTACGTATCGGGCCAACCACTTTTAGCGCTGGGTGAAATAAAGGCGCATGCAAAAAACAAATACCAGCTTGCGCTAACTCATTGTTTAACTTGTCGTTATCTATGGAAAAGCGATAGCCCATTTGTTCCATTACGTTGCTGCTGCCGCTGATGGTGCTGGCACCGTAGTTTCCGTGTTTGGCCACTTTTTGCCCTGTGCCAGCCACAATAAAGCAGGCTAGGGTCGAAATGTTAAACGTATTTTTCCCGTCGCCCCCAGTGCCAACAATATCCATTGTTTCGTGGTTGCTCAAATCTACTTTTACGCAGAGTTCCAGCAACGCATCGCGAAAGCCCGTTAGCTCATCGATGGTAATGCTGCGCATTAAATACACGGTAATAAATGCGGCAATTTCACTATCGCCATACATGCCGCGGCCAATATTTATCAGCGTTTCCTTAGCTTGCGCTTTTGGCAATGTTTTATGCTCAAAAAGGTATTGGAGAATCTTTTTCAAAATAATTACGAATTAAGAATTACGAATTACGATTTGTTTAATTGGAATTTTGTGACGCTTCCCATTAGCACATTAGCTAATTGGCACATCAGCACATTATTTCCCCAGCCAATTCCGCATCAACTTTTCCCCGTCTGGCGTCAACACACTTTCTGGATGAAATTGAACGCCTTGCACATCAAAGGTTTTATGCTGTAGTCCCATGATAAATCCGTTTTCATCTTCGGCGGTAATTTCTAAATCAGCAGGAAAATTTTCCTTATCTACCACCCAACTATGGTAGCGGCCTACTTCAATTTCTTGCGGAAGATTGGAAAACACATCGTTTTTAACCTTTAATCTATCATCGTTAATCTTGATACTTGTCGCCACGCCATGATAAACACTGGACAAATTCGTAAGCGTTCCGCCAAATGCCTGGCCAATGGCCTGATGCCCCAAACACACGCCCAGTATAGGTTTGCTGGAAGCGTATTCTTTTATTAATGGCAATAAAAGACCTGCTTCTTCTGGCACGCCTGGGCCGGGCGACAAAATAATCTTGTCATATTTTTTCACCTCTTCCAGCGCCATTTTATCGTTGCGATATACATCTACTTTTTCATGCGTTATTTTCTGCACCAAATGCACTAGGTTGTAGGTAAAGCTGTCGTAATTATCAAAAACAAGAATCTTCATAATTAAAAATTAAAAATTAAAAATTAAAAATACTTGCCATTTAATCTTTACTAATGAAGTATATTTTAATATTTAATCAATGAACTATATGTTATTATTTTAAAGGAATTTTATTGAACGGGTTTAATTTTTACTTTTTAATTTTAAATTGATCCTGCAAATTCAATTGCCTTTTTTAAAGCCCCCAATTTGTTGTTTACTTCCTGCAATTCATTTTCTGGGATACTTTTCGCCACTACGCCGGCACCAGCTTGGTAAAACAATGTATTATCGCGGCTTAAAAATGTGCGGATCATAATGGCATGATTAAAGTTGCCGTCCAAACCAATTAAACCAATGGCACCACCATAATATCCACGTGGGGTAGGTTCATATTCGTTAATCATTTGCATGGCCTTAAATTTTGGTGCACCGCTTAAAGTTCCTGCAGGAAATGTATCGGCCATAATTTGGAACGGTGGAACACCTTCGGCCACCTTGCCATTCACTTCGCTCACCAAATGGATGACATGGCTATAATAATGTACTTGTTTGTAACTGGCTACCGTTACTTCATTGGCGTGGCGACTTAAATCGTTGCGGGCCAAATCAACCAACATCACATGCTCCGCATTTTCTTTTTCGTCTTTCAATAAAGCTTCGGCCAGTTCTTTATCCCTAACATCATCACCCGTGCGCCTAAACGTGCCGGCAATTGGGTGAACGGTTGCTTTTCCATTGGCCACAATCAGTTGCGATTCGGGCGAAGAACCCATCAATTTATATTCGCCATAATCAAAAAAGAAAAGGTAGGGCGAAGGGTTGATATTACGCAAGGCTCGATACACATTAAATTCATCACCCATAAATTTTTGCTCAAAGCGGCGGCTCAAAACGATCTGAAAAACATCGCCACGCATGCAACCTGCAATGCCTTTTTTTACCGTGGCAATATAATCTTCGTTGGTCATGTTGGATGTTTCGTCGCCCACAATATGAAACGGATAAGCCGGCACATCCTTGCTTTTTATCAGCGATTCAACAATTTGCACATCGCTTTCTAAACCTTCGGCTTTGTTTTCGCAAAGGAATAGTTCGTTTTTAAAATGATTGATGGCAATTACATATTGGTAAAGGCGATAACGGATGAGCGGAATGGCGGAAGCAGTTGGCGGTTGGCGGTTGGCGGATGGCAGACTACCGACAATATTCGTTCCTCTTTCTCCGTTGTCCGAAAACTTTATGCTGTCAAAAAACTGTACGGCATCAAACGATGAATATCCAAAAAAGCTTTGCGCAGCCTTTATTTGGCAATCACCGGTAGGTTCGTATTGGGCTAAGTAATTGCTGATTTCCAACGGAATAGAAAGTCGGTCAGTTATTGCTTTTTTAGTTTCTTTTTGGCCAGGAAATTTGGTTTCCATTTCGCCCAAATTCTTGATTTCAATACCAGCCACTGCGTTGATGCCGATAAACGACCAACTGTTTTCGCCTGCATGTTGGTCGGTACTTTCCAACAAAATGGTATCGCGGAATTTGTCACGCAGCCTTAAATAAATTCCTACCGGCGTATACAAATCGGCCAGCATTTTTTTGCAAGTGGTTGATAATTGAATCTTTTTCATTCGATTTTATTTTTTTCGTAGATGTCGCCCCTTCGGAACTTTTGGAATTGATTTTAATATTCTCAACTTCTAGCTTCTTACATTCTGATCTTCTTTCTACCGCCAAATAAAAAACCCCGACACACTGTCGGGGCTTCCTTTAAAATATGATTGTACATAACAGGGCAGTCCGACATTATCGTTCAGCTTGCCACCACCAAATGTTATGTTGTAAATGTTGCATTGTTTGTTTTTGCGTCACAAATGTGGAACTTGGTTTTTACATAGCCAAATTTTTTTTATGAACCACGAGGACACAAAATAAGAAATAAGAAAAGAAAAATAAGAAATAAGGAAATAGCGAGGCAATAAATATTGAATTGTAATAAATGACTTTGATAAGTGAATGATGCCATGGAAAACTTCACTCTCATCCGGCCTTCGGCCACTCCTAAAAGAAAAAATAGCAAGGTTTTTGAGCGTCGCAACAAAAGCCCAATTGTTGCTACTAAAGCTGGTCTCCAAAAAAGAACCATGAATTGATTTAGCTTGAAGATTAAAATGAACCTAGTACTTTACTTTATCTCTCATGCTTCATCTTTTCCGTCTTTTATGGTTCAAAAAACCTTCTAAATAATTTCTTTACCAGTTACATCCATCGAACCATCTTCTTCGTAATTTTACTTTGGATGAATCGAAACCTTCCCCTTGCTTTTTTATGCCTCTTTGTTTTTTCGGGTTGCGCCAGCAGCCTGAAGGGTTTCGACCCGCACAAAAAGTTCCCGCCAGAACAATTGCAGGAAGATTTTCGCATTGCTTGGATTACCTATCAGCAAAAACATCCCGGCAAATACTGGTACAACCCAAAAGACACGGTTGATTATTATTTTCAGCAAGCCTACAACAGTTTGTGCGATTCCATGACCGAACAGGAATTCCGCAACCACTTGGCCTTCGCCATCGAAAAAATAAAATGCGGCCACAGCAGCGTACGCCCTTCCAAAAAAATGAGCCGCTACAACGAAAAACATCCTTACGAAATTACGTTTCCGCTAGCCATGAAAGTTTGGGATCGCGACAGCATGGTGGTGTTAGCAACCGCTTATCGGCACGATTCCGACATTGTGCGTGGCACCATCATTTTATCCATCAACGGCAAAACGCCACGGGAAATTGTCGATGGCATGGATCAATTTATTTCCACCGATGGCTGGAACGACAATTTCAAATATCAGGTTATCAGCTACAGCTTCCCTATTCAATACAAAAACACCTTTGGCTTAGCCGACCATTATGATATCAATTATCTAAAACCTGATGGCAGCGTGGCCACAAAACAATTACTGAATTATAACCCCAAGGCCGACACGGCTGATAGAAGGCATTTTGATACGTTGACTTATTTTAAACCGCGAAAACGCATTAAACAAAAAAAATGGTCGCAATTGCGCAGCCTTAGTATTGATACCGCTAATAGCTTGGCAATCATGAAGTTGAACACATTTAGCAATGCTGCATTGGGCTCATTTTTTCGCAAAAGTTTTAGGACGATACATAAACAACATATCCAAAACTTGGCCATTGAATTACGGGAAAACGGCGGCGGCAGCATCAACAAAAGCAGTTTGCTTACCCGTTTTATTGTTAACCACCCGTTTCATAATGCCGATACAGTGGCAGGCATCGGCAAAAATTTTCCATACCCCAGGTATGTGCAGCAGCACTTGGCTTTTAACTTATTCCGCATTTTTTTTACCCATAAAAAAGTGGACGGCCGAAATCATGTAAGTATATTGGAGCGCCATGTGTATAAACCGATCACCAAAAACCACTTTGATGGGCATGTGTATATTATTACCGGCGGTTTTACGTTTAGTGCGTCCACGCTTTTCATCCATCCATTGCAGGGCCAAAAAAATGTAACTGTTTTGGGTGAAGAAACCGGCGGCGGTGCTTACGGTAACAACGCCGTAAATATTCCTGACATTAATTTACCCAACACCGGCTTGCGGGTACGCTTACCGCTGTACCGCATGGTGCTAGACAGTACGGCCAAACACAATGGCCGCGGCATTTTGCCCGATGTGTACGTGCCGCCCAGCAGCAATTTTATACGGCAGGGCAAAGATCCGAAAATGGCGAAAGTGATGGGGATGATACAGGCTGGAAAAGGATAATAAATCTATTTTTATTTAACCCTTTATTCAATAATTTTCGCCATTCCCATTTATCCGCCTTTGTTATAATTTCAGTTATTTACATACATCATAGCCTTTATAAAAAAAATTCTAGCTTTTAATTTTTATAAGCTCAAGATAACATTAAAGTTTTATTCCCACCCGAAATACCATAAATGAATATGGCGCTAAATCAATTGAAAACTGTTTGCCTTTAATATTTAATTGTTGGGTTGATGGACTTACCGCAGTTGGATTATCAAAACTATTTACCGATTTTAAATCATTCTGATTTTAAAACGGTAATAGTGGCTTGGCTTAATAATTTTTTATTACTTTCTATATTTATTGTTTTTGTTTTGGGGGTATTTGAAGCATTTACCAATTTAATAACCAGTTCATTTGTTTTTTTATCGAGTGCCGCAGTTGCATAAATACTGTCTTGCCCACTAATTGATTTACCATTTAACAATGCCGGAATTACCGTAGTGGCTTTATTATTGGAAAACATTTTTTGTACGTAATAATTTGGCGTTCCATAACTCTGCAAATTATTTACCCAAATTAAATCAGGGCATCCATTGCCAACCATCAATGTGCGCAAACAACGGCGCATACGAAGCCATGGAAACCACGCCAGCATTACGTTCCAGCCCGGTCATAAAAGCTGCTTCTGACAATGCTGCTTTCCAATTATTTCGGTTTGGCCCGTCCGTATTTTTTAATCGCTCTGTGCAGCATATTCACCTGCAAATATTTTTGGACCATTGCGGTCATAATTATCGTAACGGCTAGCATTTTGCAAAAACCAATCTGGGTCGAACGGTAATAATGTTCGTCAATAATATCGGCATGCATTGCTCGGTAATGCATCATTTAATAAATCAAACCTTGCGCCGTTTGGATCAGTACCAGAGCTATTTACTAATTTAATATTGGGATATTTTGATTTAATGGCTGTGGTAAAAATTTCCACTCTTTCCAAATATTGCGGACCCCAGTTTTCATTTCCGACACCCATCATTTTTAAATTAAATGGCGCAGGGGATGTCCTAATTTACTTCTTAAATAACCCCATTTTGTAGTGGTATCGCCATTGGCAAATTCAATTAAATCCAATGCGTCTTGCACGTAAGGATCTATTTGTGAAGTAGCAACTACTTCAGCAGAATTAAATTGGCAAGCCATGCCGCAATTTAAAATAGGCAAAGGCGAAGCGCCAATATCTTCTGCCAATTGGAAATATTCATAAAAGCCCAATCCAAAAGTTTGAAAATAATCTGGCGTTGAACGGGCTGGAAATTCAACATTCCAACGGTTCATAATTAATTGCCTTTCTTCAATCGGGCCGATGGTTTTTTTCCATTGATATCGGTTGGCCAAATCTCTACCTTCCACAATACAGCCACCTGGGAAACGGATAAAACCAGGTTTTAAATCGGCCAACCATTGCACCATATCGGCACGCATACCGCCCGGCCTGTTTTTCCAAGTATCGCTTGGGAATAATGAAACCATATCCAAATCAATCACCCCATCACCTTCAAACCAAATATTAAATTTAGCTTTTTGCTCTGTTGCATTTGCCGTAAAACTTGCGGTTTCTTTTATCCATTCACCATTGGTTGCGGTTGATGAAAGTGTAGTGCCACCAAGGCTTTCAGACTTATTCGTTCACCAATTCAATATGCATTTTTACATTGGGCGAAGCTTGACGGCACATTACTGAAAAATCGTACCGTACATCTTTTTTAATGCCCATCCCACGGAAACCTTCATTGCTTAATCCGATGCTTCCCTTTGCGTTATTGTGCAGCGTTACCCGCAAAAATCTTGGATTGGCGGTATTTGTTTGTTGTCGGTTTTCCACCACAAAATCACCTTCGGTTAAAGGTTTTCCTAATATTTTCCAGCCCATCATAGGCATGGCAAATTCGAAGGATCGGTTTTTTATTAACTCGGCATAAATACCGCCATCGGCACCTAAATTAATATCTTCAAAAAAAATACCCCACATGGTTGGTTGTATCTCTGCAATTGGGGCATCGGGTTTTATGGTAATTACATTGTTATTTAATTGCGATGTAGCATTTAATAATAATGAACCAATTAAAATAATTGTAATTAAAAATCTTTTATGCATAATTAATTTTTTATTCGTAGGGAAGTTACTCTACGATAATGGATATCTCCCTTCAGGATTTTTATTTTTTACTTTTAAGTTTAAATTTATTTCGCCGGTTGCACACCTTCGGTGGTCATCACAACCCTTTTAATTGTTCCGTCTTTATTATAATATAAATAATCAATACAAACCGAACGGTGAAAACTACTACCACTTGGTGGAATGCTTCCGTTATGATAAATAAAATAAGATTTGCCTTTAAAATCGATCAATGCTTGGTGATTGGTATTTGAATTACCGGCCACTTCATTTAAAATCCCTTTAAATTCCCAAGGACCGTTTACATTTTTACTAATGGCATAAGCAATTTTTTCAGGGAATTGGTATGCATAAGATAAATAATACCAGCCGTTGTGTTTGTTGATCCATGGCGCTTCGGTGTAATGTGGTAAATCAATTTTTTTGATGGGACCATCCAATTCGGTCATGTTTTCTTTTAATTTGGCATAATAGCAAATGGTGTTTCCCCAAAATAAATAGGCCTGTTTGTCGTCGTCGATAATAACCGTTGGATCGATATCATCCCAACTAATTTTTGTGTCGGTGGTCATATCGTTGGTAATTAATGCAGAGCCGCGAGCATCCACAAATGGCCCGGTTGGGCTGTTTGAAACGCCCACTGCTATTGACTTTCCGTGAATTGTACCATGACTTACCGCAGCGTACCAATAAAATTTTCCATTGCGTTCAATTACTTGGCTAGCCCAAGCATCATCGCTTGCCCAAGCAAATGTTTTTACGTTCATGGGCGATGGGTGTTCCGTCCAATGCACCATATCGGCGGATGAATAACAAAGCCAATCGTGCATTTCGTACCTTTCTTTGCCGGCAGGCGAAACATCGTGGCCTGTATATAAATAAACTGAATCGCCATACACAAAAGCAGCAGGATCGGCGGTATATTTATCCTTGATAATTGGATTACCTTCAAACACCGAATCTTTTATTTTAGTTTGGCAATAAGCCGAACCAATTAAAGCTTGGCATGCAAAAAATGCAAAAATTGTTCTGTAGATGTTTGTTTTGGCAAAATAAAAACGATTAACAAAGCAATTAGAAAAAGATAATTTCTTCTTTATCATATAGCAAATAATTAAATAAGGAACGCAGTAAATTAATTAAGTGTCAAACTTACATTTATTTTGAATCATTTTATTTTCGAAGCTTTGTTTTTTATTATTTTTTTTTACAATTGCCCCATCATTTAATTCCGCTCTACAAAGTCTCCGACTTAATTCCGCTCTACAAAGTCTCCGACTTAATTCCGCTCTACAAAGTCTCCGACTTAATTCCGCTCTACAAAGTCTCCGACTTTGTAGCTGTTATGTTATAAAGGATCTCCGATCCGTAACCTGCAAAAAACGATTGCTAAAAATAGAAATGACTGGTGTGACCGTGCGCCCGGGATGGGCAGTAGTACCCCGTAAAGCGCCTTTTTAATGGATAATTGAATAATTAATAATGGATAATTGTGATAAGTGAATTGGCGCTGCGGAGTACTACAGACAGCCCGATAAGGCGCCCAAAAAAACTTCTAACTTATTGTTTTTGGCCAAATCAAATAAATTAATGCAAATGCCGTGGTGAGTTTACTTTTGTTAGTAGGAATAAAATGATTGTTGATGAAAGATTTGTTCAAAAGTTTTGAAGCGATAAAGGTTGCAGTGGTTGGTGATGTGATGCTAGACACATATTGGTGGGGCCATGTGGAGCGAATTTCGCCGGAAGCGCCTGTGCCGATTGTGGCACTGGAAAAAAAAGAATACCGCATTGGTGGTGCGGGAAATGTGGCTTTAAACCTTAGCAGCCTTAAAGCGCAAGTGCATGTGCTAAGTGTGATTGGGAAAGACGAAGACGGCGTTTTACTTGAAAAAATGATGCAAGAAAAGGGCATCCACACTTCGTTGCTTTACAAAAGTAAGCAAAGGATTACCACCAATAAAATACGGGTAATAAGTCGCAACCAGCAAATGATGCGGCTTGATAGCGAATTAAGCAAAGATCTGGATGCAGCCGACGAGGCGAATTTTATACGGGAAGCTATTGCCCAATTGCAAAAAATAAAGCCCGACATTTTAATTTTTGAGGATTATAACAAAGGTGTGTTAACCGAAAAAACAATTGAAGATTTAATTGGTTTTTGCAAAACAAATAACATTTTAACGGCCGTTGATCCTAAGCGGAAAAATTTTTTCTGTTATAAAGGGGTTGATATTTTTAAGCCCAATTTAAAGGAAGCGAGGGAAGCACTGAATATTATTGATAATACTGTAAATGAAAGTAGTTTGGAATTGATGCACCGTTTACTGCACGAAAAATTGGCGCACCAAATTTCGTTTATCACATTGTCGGAACATGGCGTTTTTTACCAACAGGGCAATGACGCAAATATTTTAGCTGCTTACATTCGAAATATTGCAGATGTAAGCGGCGCTGGCGATACCGTAATTGCGGTGGCTTCGCTGGTATATGCGGCCACAAAAGATAAAAAATTGATGGCTGAAATAAGCAATTTGGCTGGTGGATTAGTGTGCGAAGAAGTGGGAACCGTGGCAATTGATGCTGGAAAATTAATTAAAGAATGCGAAGAAATTGGGCTAGATACCTAAGATACCGAAGAAACACAGAAGAAAACTAATCTAATAATAACTATTGTCTGCAGGCAGTTAAAATAAATTTGTACTTAAAATTTTCAACTTTCCTCTTAAGTTCCCTTGGGTTTCTTAGGTGGTTAATTTTAAAAAATGAAAAAACATATTGTAGTACTTACCGGCGCTGGCGTTAGTGCCGAAAGCGGTATCAAAACCTTTCGCGATACGGACGGCTTGTGGGAAAATTATAGGATTGAAGAAGTTGCTACGCCGCAAGGCTGGGAGGCCAACCCCCAATTGGTGCTCGATTTTTATAACCTGCGCAGGCACGATGCTTTAAAAGCACAACCCAATGCTGCGCATTATGGTTTGGCCGAAATGGAAAAAGACTACGACGTAACCATTATTACCCAAAATATTGACGACCTGCACGAACGGGCAGGCAGCACAAACGTGGTTCATTTGCATGGAGAAATAATAAAAATGCGGAGTGTGAAAAATTTGCACAATTTATTTCCTTACGAAAAAGATATATTATTGGGCGATAAAGCACCCGACGGTGGCCAGTTGCGCCCACACATTGTTTGGTTTGAAGAACCGGTACCGATGATTGAAAAAGCCGCTGCCATTGCTACCGATGCTGACATTTTTGTGGTGGTTGGAACCAGCTTGCAAGTTTATCCGGCTGCTGGTTTAATACATTATGCCCCAACTTTTGCTCCAAAATATATTATTGATAAACATATCCCATCGTTGGAAGGCTATCGAAATATTACCGCTATTGAATTACCTGCTACGGAAGGGGTAAAAAAGTTGAGGGAAATACTAAAAGACGAAGCTGGGCTTAAAAAGGAAAATCTACAAACTACAACCAAAACTAATTTATCAAAAGCTGAAAAAAAGTTCTCGCCGGAAAAACAAAAAGAATTAGATAAATACAAAGCAATTACTATTGTAGCACTTAATTACTTAATTGAAAAAAGTGCTAGTAGCGAGCAAGAAATGCTTATATCTGTTTATTTAGAAAATTTAAAGCCACAGGTAGAAGATGCTTTTAATAAAGGACAATTATCCAAATTAAAACAATGGCTGCATGATATTACCGACGAGCCTCGACAAAGTAAAGACCATGATTTAGATTTATTTATTAAAGTAAAAACCGGATATGACACTGACATATTTAGTATGTGAAGATAACCTATTTAAAGATTAAAATTTTCTAACGATTGTCAATTGCCCGTTCCTTTCTTATAAATCAACTGCAATAAAAAAGCTAAAAACATCACACCCAAAGCACCAATTGCGTTTAACCAGAGAAAGGAAATAATCTTTAAATTATAAATAACTATCACGGCGATTTCGCATAAAATAGCGGCCCAAAAAACGGCGTTTGCTTTTACTCGTTTTAAGAAAAATGCCACTAAAAAAACGCCGAGAATTACACCATAAAATAAAGAGCCGATTACATTTACGGCTTCAATTAAACTGCCCATATTAGTGGCAAACATTGAAATAGCGACACAAAATAATCCCCAGCCTAAAGTGTATTTCCAGCTTAACTTATAACTGTCATTTGTATTGCAATTTTTATTAAAAAACTTTTTGTGGATATCAACCACAGAAGTGGAAGCCAAAGAATTTAATGCCGCTGCAATACTGCCCCAAGCTGCTAAAATAATAACGGCAATTAATAAACCCACCAACCCTTTTGGCAAATTATGGGTTACAAAATATAGGAAAATATAATTGGTATCGCTTTGCTCTCCAGTGGGAACGGCTTTGTGCAGAACCGATTTGTAATCGGTTCTTATGGAATTAATTTCGGCTGGAAGATGGCTAAAATTAATTGTATCACCAATTTTAACGACATCTATATTTGTTGGAACCGTTTTATTAGATGCAAATATTTTTTGTTGGATATTATCATAATAAACAAGTTTATCATAGCGTTTCTCTAATTTATTTAATGTGTCCGCATATTTAGTTTCTTTTGCGGCACTTACCATTGTTTGGTTAAAAAACAACGGGGCTTTATTCATTTGGTAAAATGCAAATACTAATACGCCCACTAATAAAATACAAAATTGCATCGGCACTTTTACCAGTCCGTTCATTAATAATCCAATACGGCTTTCTTTGTTTGATTTTGCGGTTAAATAACGGCCTACTTGGCTTTGGTCGGTACCAAAATAACTAAGCGCCAAAAAGAAACCACCAATTACGCCGCTCCAAATATTATATTTATCATTCCAGTCGAAACCCTTGCTGGTATTGCCTTTGGTAATAATATTCATTTTACCAGCTTGTGCACCTACTTGTATTGCATTTTTAAATCCGATACCGGCGGGCAATAATTTTATCACCATATAAGCGGCAACGGCCATGCCCGCCATAATAATAATAAACTGTAATTTTTGGGTATAAGCAACCGCTTTTGCACCGCCGCTTACCGTGTAAATAATTAATAACCCGCCCATTATTAAATTAGTAAAATAAATATTCCAACCCAATAAAGATGATAAAATAATAGCCGGTGCATAAATACTAATACCCGTAGATAAACCACGGGAAACCAAAAATAAAATAGAGGTAAATGTTCTTGTTTTTACATCAAAGCGCTGTTCTAAATATTCGTACGCAGTATAAATTTTTACATTTCTGAAAATGGGGACAAATACAATACTAATAACAATCATGGCAATGGGCAAACCAAAATAATATTGCACAAACCGCATGCCGTCGGTATATGCTTGTCCCGGTGCTGATAAAAAGGTAATAGCACTTGCTTGCGTACCCATAATGCTTAATAAAACCAACCACCAAGGCATGCTTCTATTACCGAGAAAATAACCGTCCAGGTCTTTGCTGTGTTTACTTTTAATTACACCGTAAGTAATTATTCCGGCAAGCGCTAATATTAATATTATCCAGTCGATTAAAGACAAAGAGCCACGATTTTAAAGATTTTAAAAAGAACCATGATTTCAGAGATTATGAAAGATTAAATAAACAGTTTTTTTACTTATAATTAATTGAAGCTGCCTTGAATTAATTATTCATTTTTCCCTTTTAAATTAACCGAAATTAAAAACGCAATTAACAATGTTACACCAAATGCCACTTTATAATTTTTAATAATCCGACCCAGCACCACCCCAATTACAATGGCAATTAATATTTTAATGCGGGGAGTAAGTTTTTCCAATCTAATTTAACTTTTTTAATTTATTTCAATTATAATATCCAATTGCTTCCTAATGCTTATTCCTTGCTTTCTTGTCCCTTGTCTTCTTGCCCCTTGTCCCTTGTTTTCTTGTCCCTTGTCCCTTGTTTTCTTGTCCCTTACATTTATTTCACTGGCACCACCATCATTGGATTATCATTCTTAGGCAATGCAATCAAATTGGCCATTAACCTAAAAGCACCCGGAACGCCGGCGGGTAATTGTCTAAAAAACACCAAACTGCAATACACAAAATTCCCTTTGCCATATTTGGCAATAGCAAGGCTGCCATTGCTTTCTGGCTCTTCTGTATCATTCATTCCAATCGGCATTTCGTAGTGGCTGTCCAGTTGTTCGGCTTGGTAAGTGCTACGCTCTTGTATCCAATCTTTAAAATCGGCTTCCGTTATTTTATTAGGATAATTTAACACAGGATGATTGGGCAATAAGAAATTTACTTTCGCATTTTCTTCCGTAACACGCCTTAATGAATTAACTATAAAAGGGTAAGGCCCAACTTTTACTGGTTTAACTCCAACTGTATTACTTTTTAAATATTGCACAATTAAATTGCCACCTTGCGCCACATAATTATTTAAAATTTCATTTTTATTGGTGAGCCACTCAAATAAATTATATGCCCTAATGCCAACAATTACCGCATCAAATTTTTTAAGATTATCTTCCGTAATATCGGCTTCTGTTAAAGTTGTTACATCGTAATGCATGGCCTGCAAAGCTTCCGGCACTTTATCGCCAGCGCCTACAATGTATCCTATTTTTTTATCGCCAGTTTTTAAATCTATATTTAATACTTGTACCGCATCTTGGTAATAATAATATAGTGTTGGAATATGGTCGTATTCAATTGTTCGGGCAGCATTATTATAGCTATATTTTAAATCTTTTGTATCGGGATAAAACGAGAATTTAATTTATCTTTTTCCAATTTGGCATTTCTAAATAATTATCAATTGTAAAAGCATATTTTTTTTACCGTTGGAAATCAGTAAAAGTAGTATCATATTTGCCGCCATGTAACCGTTTCCTTTTAAATGCATCGTCGCTTTTTGTGGGCCTTTTTTAAATTCATTTACCCAAACAGATACTTTAGCCGAATCATTCTCGCCTTTTTTAAATACAATTAAATTATTGTTACTGTATACTAAATAAGCTGGTGTTATAAAAACTGGTTTAAATACATCGCCTTTTACGGGGTCAAGTATTTTATATTGAATTGGTCTTTCAATCGTAATTATCCTTGCATCTTTTGGTGTAGAAGTAAGCTGTATCCTAAAATTAATTTTTACATTTAATGGATCGTTCATCGGTTTACCAACCATGGTTTGATCGGTTACGGTAAACATCCCTGGTGTCATTTCTTCTTTTAACCAATATGGTTGACTTTCCATAAACGATTGATTAAAAGCAACATTTTTTTCGTAAACCACTGCTTGATTATTTGGTAACGGCGTTTTTATGTCGAAAAAATCTTTATTAATACTTCCTTGAAACGCAGTAATATTTGTTGCACTTCTATTTATCATGTAAAGCGAAACCCTTGCGCTATCGCCGCTAGTAATGTATTGTTTGGTGGTAGTTGCTTCCATGTAAAGTCCAGCACATTCTGCTATCAATTCTTTCACTTCGGCAATTTCTTTTTTTGCCAATCGTATGTTCCTGTTTTTAAAGCACTTTCAATCCTCAATTTATCGTGCAACTTTATTAGTTGTGGAATCGATTTTGATGGATCGGACACATCAAAACTCTTTATCGTTTCATCCACCAATTTTTCGGTTTCACCACTTGGGTCAACTCTTTTCCAGCTAATATCAATACCATCCATTAAATCATTTTTTGGGGCTTCGCCACCAATCGTCGCAAAATATTCTATATTTTCTCCTCGCCTGCGTGGCCT
>CAWJTH010000054.1:0-9269 GCA_963845495.1 uncultured Chitinophagaceae bacterium | reverse complement strand
AAGTATAGGATTGGGATGCTATGGTATTGGGGTTTTTTGAAAAGGTGTAGCCACTAAATGTAGTACCGCTAAATGCTTGGTAGCGAGAATCGGTGGTAGGATAATAAACACTGCTGTCGGGCGTTCCGGTACATTTAATGGTTACCCACGTACCGTCGGTGGTGATGCTAGTTGCACCGTAAATCTTATTATAAACTGTTGGCAATGTTGTTGTGGTAGTTGTGCTGCTAGTGGAACTGCTTTTGCTACACGCTGAAAATGCTAGGCTTAAAAGTGCCGCGAAGCCAAAAAATGATGCTTTCATGTTTTTTTGTTTTATGGGATTAATGATGATGTTTTTATAGCCTATTTTGTCTTTCCGGCGGCGGTGGCGGCGGTCCATCTGGCGGTGGCCCATCTCCGTTTGGCGGCGGTGGCCTTTGTCCATTAGGTGGCGGTCTTCTACCATCAGGTGGCGGCAGCCGCTTTTTATCTGGTGGCGGATTTTGTCCATTTTGGATGGGACGATTTTTATCGTCAGGTGGTAATTTTTCACCATTTCCTCTATTTGGTGGCGGCAGATTGGGCCTTTGTTGCGCCATTATGCCCAACATTTGGTAGATGACGGAATCGAATTTTTGTTGTTGCGCCAGACTACACAAGGCACGGACTTGCCTAAAATGTTGAAGAGTGGCCATGTCTTGCTGTGTTGTTAGAATGCTTATTTGCGTAACATCCTTTTTTGCGATACTGTCGTTCAAAACAGGCTGTTTTATCAGGTCGAAAAATTGGTCTTTGGCGGTTCTTATTTTTTCTCGTAAATCGGTTGTTTGTGTTTGGTGGATTTTTACCAAATCAAGGTATTTCGCTTTTTGGATGCTATCAAGCGCTAATTCTTTAATTAAGAATTCGCTTGGTGGCCCCATTTGTTTTGGAGGTGGTGGTAATAAGTTTGGTAAAGGTTTTTTTCTGCCCAGCCAATACATGCCAATGGTGGTAATATTGGCCAAAACCAATAATATCAGCAACACCATGATAAATTTATTTTTTAAAAACATACACTTGTTTTAGCCGGTTTTTTAATAGGAGAGTGAATTGCCAATTGAATAGGTTTCAGCAAAACTTTGTTGTGTGGTACCAGCAGCCTGTTCGTTTTGCTGTGTATACGGGTGTGACAAAATCCAGCAATTAACCATTAAAAAAATGGCTAATGCACAAATAGCAAAGGCCCATTTAAAATTTGATTGTGGCTGGTTTGCAATCAAATTCTTCTCCATTTTTGCTTTTAAACGGGTATAAAAAAAAGGATCAGTTTCTGCCGGCTTCATGCCCGAAATGCTTTGTAAGTATTCATCTACCAAGGGCGTTTTAGTGTATTTCTTTTTCATAGATTTTTATTAGGATTATATAATTACGAAATACGAATTACGAAATACGAATTATCAATTATCAATTATCAATTACTAACTACTAACTACTAACTACTTGTCAATGTGTTCCAAGCTTTTTTGTAGTGTTTGTTTGGCCCTGCTTATTAGCGATTCGATTGCTTTTGTGCTGAGTGTCATTATTTCACAAGCTTCATCGTATCGCATGCCTTCTATTTTTATTAAAGTGAAAGCAAGGCGTTGGTTGTCGGGCAATTTTTTTATCGCATTAAAAAGAACTGTTGCCTTTTCCTTGTTTTCGGCTCCAATTCCCGGATGATTGAAATCTGGTTTTTTTTCTTGAGCCATCCAACTTGGAAGCCATGCCAGTAAAGCGTTTCGTGTTTTTTGCCTACGCATTTTATCCAAACATTTACTTATCAAAATGCGGTGCATCCATGTAAGTAGTGTGGCGTTGTACAAAAAAGTATGTAACGATTCGTACACTTTTATAAATGTTTCTTGCAAGGCATCTTCCGCTTCGTCAGCATCTTGCAAAATATTTAACGCAGTGGCATACAACTGGTTGCGGTTGTTTTCTACCAACCACTTAAAGGCGTTTTCATCCTTTTGTTTAAGTGCTGTTATTAGTTCGCTTTCTTGCAATGGGTATTTGTACTTTTTAGACGCACCAACTTAAAGAATCCTTCGGTGATATAAATAATTTTTTTTATTAAGATTATAATCAATAAAAAGAGCAGGAAAAGTTTGCTTTCCTGCTTTACAATGGTTACATGTGTACGCCTAAATACAATGAAGCTGTTTAAACTTTTTTTAATAGCACGAAACGTTCCTACGGAACGAGTTGTATTATTAAAATGGATGATTTTTCTACCCACCAGTCGTCCCGAAGGGACGTTTTGTTGGTAGAAAGAGCTAACAAGAACAAGTTTTGCATCGTTCCATCGGAACGTTTCGTGCTAATAAAGACCTTTCTTGTTTTCATTCAAAAGCTTAAACAGCCTCAATAATCATTTCTCTTTCTTTTCTTTTTTATCCCAATCCTTTTCCATGTCTTCATAATTTTCTTTCGAAACGGTTGAGTCTTTTTTGCTATGCGATTTACCAGCTTTCTTTTTTGCGTTGATATTATTGACCAAAGAATTTTTAACGCCCAATTTGTTTTTTTTGGTAGATGAACTTTTTGCAGCTTTTGCCATAACAATATATTTTATGGGTCTTTAAAATATTTATGCCTAACAATGTGTAGAAAATTGGTGACAATTAATTTAAAAATTAAAAAAAGAAAAAAATTGGATATTAAAATCTACGGGAATAGGTTATACTTGATCGATAATTTAAAGGGCTTGTTAGAACATTTTAATGTTGGGGAGAAGTACTACATTCCCAACTAACAAATATCCGCTTGCATTTCATTCAGTTCTTTTTTCTTCTGCAAAAGCCCGTAGGTCATCTTTGGTCAAAATAGTTTTCTTTTCATGGTGTGCCAAATGAAAATTTTCAAGTTTTTGCAATAGGTACTGTAATGTCAATTTTTCTGCAACGGTCAATTTGCCGGTGATCATTTTCCCGACATTGCTCATATCCACAAAAACCTCGTAGAGCAGTTTCTTTCCTTCATCCGTAATGGCAATCTGCTTGCTTCTTTTGTCCTTAAGGTCATCCCATTGTTTCACCAATTTGGCGGCAACCAGCCGCCTGATAACCTCCGTGCCTGATGTTTTCTCCTGTAAATTATGGCTGATAAGCTCGCTCTTCGATAAATGATCGTGGGTGAGCAAAATAGCAAGTGCGGTAAAATCCTCCGCGGTCTGTAAAGGTGTGCCTTCCAACGCTTTTTTGATATAAGATTTAGCATACCGGCTCATGTAAACAAATAAGCGTCCTATGTTATTGTCCAGCTGGTAGGCAATTTCTTGGGCATGATCCTCGTTTTTTCCAAACCTCACATCGGAATTAACAACATTTTCGGTTGGATTGCCAACTGTGCCGAGCAAGAAGCCGGTAAAATCTTGGATTGAAACTTCCCGTCCCCCGTTTTCTTGCTCCAGCTGCTCAACGAAATTTATTAATTGGTGGATGAGTTGGTATGATTTCATGTTACAATAATATTATTTGTATCACCCAACAAACTAATTGACTAAAGTTGATATTAGAAAATAAATAACGTGCCTATTCTAAAAGTTGATATATGACAGGTCTAAAATTATAGCCTTTTAATATTTTAGCCTGTCCTTAATTTTGCCAAGCCGCCGTCTATGCCTATCACTTGCCCGGTTATCCAGCTGCTTTCATCGGAAAGCAAAAATGCTATGGCTTGACTTATATCTTCCGGCCGGCCAAATCTTGATAAGGGATACCGTTTTGCCGAAGCTTCGCGTTTTTCTGGTGAAGCCAACAGGTTTTGTGCCATCGGCGTGTCTGTCAAGGAAGGTGCTACCACGTTCACCCTGATCTGCTGGGGAGCCAATTCTGCGGCCAGCGATAATGCCATCCCTTCAACCGCAGCTTTTGCGGAGGCTATGCTGGTATGATAGGGCATGCCTATTCTGGCAGCTACCGAACTTATCAAAACCACCGATGCGCTTCCCGCTTGTTTTAATTGCTTTAATGATTGCTGGACTGCACGCACGGCACCCAAAACATTGATGCGGTAATCGTTTAAAAAATCATCTTCTGTCAGTCTATTGAACGGCTTTAGGTTGATGCTGCCTACCGAGTAAACGAAGCCGTGTAGTTGCCCTGGCAAAAAAGCAGCCATTGCATCAAGATTCCCAGTGATGTCGGCTTGAAGATGTTTAATATCGTTTGGGAAGCCATCTGGTTTAGATCTTGATACAACATACACAGTGGCATTATTTGTTTTTAACAGATTTACCAACGATAAACCTATCCCGGAGGTTCCCCCGATCACCAAAATATTTTCCCCCTGAAAATTCATATACCGATGAGTTTAAGAAATTCGTTCCTTGTTTCTATATCTAGAAACCGGCCACTGTATTCCGCCGTAAGGGTCGTGCTGGAAGCATCCCTGATGCCGCGGCTTGATACACAATGATGATGTGCATCAATAATAACGGCAATATCTTCTGTCCCCAATTCTTCCTTTAGAAGGTTTGCTATTTGGATGGTCAGCCTTTCCTGTACCTGTGGCCTTTGGGAGCAATATTGTACGATCCTGTTCAACTTGGAAAGGCCGATGACATGGCCGTTACTGATATAGGCCAAATGTGCTTTCCCAACAATGGGCACAAAGTGATGCTCACAATTACTGGATACCGAAATATTCCTTTCCACAAGCATTCGGTTATAATTGTAGGGGTTTTTAAAAAGGGTGATTTTTGGTTTATTTGCAGGGTTAAGGCCGCTGAATATTTCCTTGACGTACATTTTGGCCACCCGCTTGGGGGTGTCTTTTAAGCTGTCATCGTTCAAGTCCATCCCCAGTACCTGCATAATAGATGCAAAATGTTTGGCTATCAGTTCCATTTTTTCGGTGTCATCCAGCTCAAATGCATCAGGCCGTAGTGGCGTATCAAAGGCCGGATTATAGTTTTCTATATCAAAGTCCATCAAGTCCTGTTCTACCTTTCGGTCAATTATCATATAGTTATTGTTTAATATGCGGTTTTGGATCTATTTTATATTTGATTTGGCTTTATAATGCATTCAGTTTGTAACGGATCAAAGAGTCGAACATCAGCCAAAACTTGTGCCCATTAGAAACCCGTATCCGCTCAGAAAGTACCTTTTCCGCAGGGACCTTGGCGATTTTTCTAAAAAGCTGCCGGTAATAAACATAGGCTAGATAAACACCCTTGCGGCAAGATCGCGGTAATTGCCTGATGCCGCCAAGTGCTTCGGTCAATTCGTTCTCAATTTGTTCTTCGATCGCTCTTTTATCGGTATCCGAAAAAGCCGACAAGTTTATTTCCGGAAAATAAGTACGGTTCAGTTCTTGATAATCTGCGCTTACGTCCCGAAGGAAATTTACTTTTTGGAAGGCTGATCCCAACTTCATAGCGGGGATTTTCAGGCGTTCAAAATCCTGTTGGTTTCTGTTGGTGAAAACTTGCAAGCACATCAGTCCGACCACCTGCGCCGAACCCATGATATATTTTTCATATCTTTCAGGGGAGTACGACTGTTCGGCAAGATCCATTTCCATGCTGTCCAAAAACTGTCCGATGAATTCATGTTTGATACCAAACTGGTTGACCACCTGCTGGAATGAATTGATGACCGGGTTGATGCTGATACCCCTTTCTATGGCCGTAAAACAGTCCGATCTGAACTCGGCAAGCATAGATGATTTTGGATAACCATGAAAACTATCAACAATCTCATCTGCCAGCCTCACAAAACCGTAGATTGCATGGATAGATTGGCGTACTTCTTTTTTAAAAAGAAAGATACCCAGCGAAAAGCTGGTACTATAAAGCCGTGTAGTTGCCATACTGCAAATACTGGAAAGCCTATCAAAATTTTCTTTCATTTTATTGTGGATTAAGGAATCAGCTAAGCAATTTTGGGTACTTGTGTTTTGTTAAAATTAGAATTATGATTTCAGGACAAAAATAGTACAATATTGTATCTTAATTATGTTTTATAGTATTATTTTGTATCAATATTTTTACACTTAACGAACATTTTTGTATTTAATGGTTCTATAAATAAATCAAATCCAATCGCTTATATTCTGGCACTGTATTGATTGTATGAAATCAGTGTCACATTTATTGATGGATTGCAATAAATGCTGGGTAGTAAATCCGGTAAAAAAGTTAGGAACCGAGTAAGCTTTGAGCTGTGAGCGATGAGCTGTTAGCCACAGAATTATTTGATTAGCCCCGATGGTAAAATTGTTGAAAAAAATTTTGCGGGAAAACCAATCTAAAAGTTTGAATTTTGTAGCTCGTGTTCACGTCCCAACTGTTTTGTCAATTTTTTCAGTTATCACCTTGCAATATGGATTTAATTAATAATTGGCAAAGCAGGCCCTTTAATGAATAAATAATATTCTTTATACGCCTTGCTTATTATGAATACCTAGTTCAAGATACAGTTTAAGCCTTGTAACATCAGGCCTATTTGGCCAAACTATAATTTTAAAAATGTAACTTAGCTGTTATTTTTTTGTTATGCCCAAAGTAAAATATTTGCTACAAAGGAATGACAGCATATTCACAATATCTTGATAACAAACTGGTACAATTGCTTACGATTGGCGACGAAACTGCGTTCACGGAAATTTATAATCGTTATTGGGCGAAGCTATTTTCCGTAGCTTCCAACAAGGTTAAGGACCTGTCAATAGCTGAAGAATTGGTACAGGATATATTTCTTGACTTATGGAAGCGCAGGAAAGAAATAACTATAACTGGAGAGTTGGCCGCCTATCTTGCTGTCGCCATGAAATATAAGGTTATAAATGCCAGGTTAAAATTGGATCGGGCAAGGGAGTTTGTTCAACAGGCAAGCAAATTCTCCAATACAGATGATAGTACAAGGCAAAATTTAAGTTTTTCCGAACTCAAGGGGCGTCTAGAAGTCCTTGTAAATAAACTTCCAGAAAATTATCAACTAATTTACCGTCTTAGTCGAGAAGCAGGGCTTTCGCAAAAAGAAATATCCCAACATCTAGAAATTACTGAAAAGGCTGTGGAGGGCCGCTTGTCCCGTGCGATTAAATTTATCCAATCCGGTCTTGGCCGTATGCCAATTTTTAATATTTTTTTTTAGCTTTCAAAAGCCAAGGGTCATATATTAAGTATTTTATTATGTAATATAATTGCGGACTTTTGCTCAAAAAACTACTACAAAAATTATTTTTACTTTTTTTTATTTAATTTGAGGGATTTTCATCGCTCGATTGACTATATGTTTGATAAAATATTTTTATGTCATCTAACCCTGATGAAAAGCGACTGAGTGAACTTGAAGCAAAATGGATGGATGGTTCAATAACTAACGATGAAGCCAGGGAATATGCAGATTGGTACAACGAAGGCCAGGACAATCCAGTCGAAATCCCAGCTTCATTTGCTGTTTCAAAAGAAGCACATGCTAGGAGGATTTTTGATGTCGTCCGACCAAAAAAGCCGAAAATAGGTGCTATATATATTTTAACTAGGGTTGCAGCCGTCATAATTTTGGCTTTGGGGATTTGGCTGATAGACCATGGCTCATTCAAAAAAGACAACTCCAATGAAACGCAGGCGATGCGTTTTAAAAATGATGTGGCACCTGGTCATAGTGGTGCTATTTTAACTTTGTCGAATGGACAACAAATTGTTTTGGATACCGCCGGAAACGGATTGGTAACAATCGACGGCAATGATAAAGTAACGAAAAAAGCTGGCGCTTTAAGTTATGACGCAAAAACATCTGCATCCGCCGCAACAATGGCTTATAATACGCTTACAACCGATAAAGGACGAAAATTTCAGTTGACACTACCCGATGGTACAAAAGTTTGGCTGAACGCCGCTTCTTCCATCCGGTTTCCATTAAGTTTTGTTGGTAACGAAAGATTAGTGGAAGTGACTGGTGAAGCATATTTTGAAGTAAAACACAATGCTGATCAACCTTTTAAAGTAAAGGTTGGCAACCAGACAATCGAAGATATTGGCACCAGTTTCAATATAAATTCATACGACGATGAAGCTGCCATTAAAACGACGTTGTTGGAAGGGGCGGTGAAAATTTCGGTTGCGAATACTACAGTATCAAGCGTTTTAAAGCCTGGTCAACAAGCACAAGTAAATGTCTCCTCCTCCAAAATAAAAGTTTATCCAAGTGTCGATCTAGACGAAACAATGGCTTGGAAAAATGGTAGTTTTTCGTTTAAGGATGCTGATATCAACACCATCATGCGTCAGGTTGCAAGGTGGTATAACGTAGACATAACATACCAAGGAAATATAAAAGACACGTTTGTTGCAGACATTTCGCAACAGGAACCCATTTCCAAATTATTAAAATTATTGGAGCTTACAGACAGGGTTCATTTTAAGATCGACGGGAAAAAAGTAACGGTCACACCTTAACAGGTTTCAAAAAAATTATTCAAACAGTTGCCATCGCATACCTAAAAACAGGTGTGTTTGGGCGAAGCTATTGCTATAATTCATTTCATTTTATACTGCTAATTTTTAAATCCAAGGTGTTCCAATTAAAAACCAAAACAATGTTCATGAAAAAACAAAGTGTTCTGCTCTTGTTCCTGTTAGTGCTTTTTGGCAAAGCTGCCATTTCGCAAACAGTAACGCTTTCTGTAAAAAATGTTCCGCTGGAAAAAGTATTTGCGGAAATCAAAAAACAAACAGGTTATAGTTTCGTCTACAGTAAAAACGTGTTGGCTGCCGCTAGTTCGGTAACGGTCGAAGTGAAAAATGCAAGCATCGATAAGACGATGGCTATCTGTGTTGCCAACCAACCCTTGGCGTATGAAATTGTAGATAAGTACATTACTATTCGGGAGAAAAAGCAACAACAAGTCGCCGGTCAAAATGCAGCGGCAACCATTATTAAAGGAAAGATTGTCGATGAAAACGGGAAGCCTGTACAATCGGTTTCTGTGGTCGTGCCAGGTACGCCTTTCGGAACAATGAGTAATTCAAACGGCGATTACGTGTTGACAATACCGAGCGACAATCCGGCATTAAAATCGGCAAAATTGGTTTATTCATATGTAGGATATCAACCACAAACCATTTTAAGGAATAGCCGCGACATGATCAATATTACAATGGTACAGGCGCCTTATGAAGTTGCCCAATTGGATGAAATCAAAGTAATTGGTTATGGCACAACCACCCAGCGTAAAAGCACGGCATCCATTAGTTCCATAACTGCTGCTGACATCGATAAACAAACTGTTACGAATCCATTAACTGCTTT
>CAWJTH010000053.1:0-6011 GCA_963845495.1 uncultured Chitinophagaceae bacterium | reverse complement strand
CTTTCTTAATAGGCGTATTGTTCATTTCAAAATTTAGGCTTGGATGGATTTTGGTAACATTTTTGACAATTTTCGACTTGCTTTCAAAAAGCGATCTTTTGATTGATTTACCATCCCGTTACAATAATCCTAGTAAACCGGTTTACTTTATATTGGCTGTTGATTTTATAACCTTTGCTTTATCAATTACAACCACATATTTCCTCTTTTTAAATAAAATTGTTCTTTTTTTTAAATTAAAAAAGAATACAAAATGGATTACACTGGCCATTTCCATTATGGTATTTTTATTGTTAAAATTTGTTATTGCTAATATGATGATGAAAGCATTACAATCACATAAGCATTAATACAAAACCTTATTAGTGGCTTAATTTAAAGCAATTGTCTCGATATCAGAATTTACTAGCGGCTTATTTTTCACCATCAAATCCCACAACAATTTCAACCAAATAACTAACGGCACCAACGCTTTAATATTATATGGCTGCAAATAATCGTGTTTTATATGGCTTGGTACCAAGTCTGAAATAGACAAGCTTACGCCAATAAAAGACAACCACAACAAAACCGTATTGATCCTATTTTTTTCTTGCGAAAAATACCAAATGCCAATGCCTGCCATAACAATTATAAAAGTTGGCGATTCAGCTTTGTGGTTAAATAAAACCATCCAAAGCAAAATAGACGCCAATACTTGTATCCTAAAATAATAATTTTTATAGCTTTTAATTTTTAGCAAAGGCACGCAAAAAAGTGCAGCACCGATCAAAACAATTAAATTTTTCGGCATTTCGGTATGCAGCCAACTGTTTACAATGCCCATGGCAGAAATACCGACAGATGCCGAATGGTCATCTTTTAACAATCCCCACCAGCTTTTATAAAGAAACATTAATTGGGTTGGGCTAATAACACACAGCGGTAAAATGGCCAAAATAATCATCCAAAAAATGGTGTAGGAAGCTAATTTAATTTTGTCGGGATAAAACAAATACAACGCAAATGCAACTATGCCAAACAATTTAATGTAAATTGAAAACACAATAAATAAACTGGCCCAGAAATAAGATTTTTTCTCCAAAAAAGCGAATGCTAAAATAATCAGCGCCGCCATCAACGCATTGCTTTGCGAGTTTTGCAATGCATTAATTAATTCCAATAAAATAAACAACAGCAAAAAAGCTTTATTCTTTTCTGTTATTTTATCCAACAATTTAATAGCATAAAATAAACAAAGTGCATTTATTAAACTCCACACTAACAATCCTAAAACATCTGGCAAATAAGCCAGCAAACCAAACAGCAAAGAAAAACTGGGACTGTATTTATAAAGATCAAACTGTTCGTTGTTGTAATAAAGGTATAAATCTTTATTATTGATTAAATGGAAAAACGATTGTTTGAAAATAATATAATTGTTATAATGGGTATATTGTTCAGGATGGCTTAAAGATGGCAAAAACAATTGTAGCGTAATGCCAATTGCCGTTATAATGTATAACCACAATATAATTTGTAGGTTATTGTTTTTAAAATATTGCTTTGTATTCATTTAAATGATCAATAAATGGATTTTTTGCCCGCTTCGCTACAAATGTAATGTTTTGCAAAAAACCAATTTTAAAAGCGCTTGAATCGTAATATTGTTACCTATTAAATTTTCAACTTTCCGATGTTTTCTATCATCATCCCAACTTGGAACAATTTTAAGTTTATTCAACTTTGCGTGGAAAGCATCCGTAAAAATTCTGCTTTGCGTTGCCAAATCATCCTGCACATTAATGATGGAAGCGACGGCACCTTGGAATGGGCCAAACAGCAAAACATTCTTTTTTCTTACACGCCCGACAATGCCGGCATTTGCATTGCCGTAAATATGGCCGCTCAACTGGCCACCAACAAGTACATTATTTACATGAACGACGATATGTACTGTTGCCCAAACTGGGACAAATATTTGGCTGAGGAAATCAACTCTTTGCCTGACGACAACTTTATGCTTTCGGCCACCATGATAGAATTTAACGACACCAATAACGATGCTAAAATCATCCGGAATTTTGGCACTTCGGTAGAAAGTTTTGACGAAGAAGGTTTGTTGAAAGCCTTACCCAGCTTGCATAAAAACGATTGGAGCGGTGCCACCTGGCCACCATGCGTTATCTCAAAAAATAAATGGAATATTATTGGCGGGTTTAGTATAGAATTTAGTCCTGGCATGGCCAGTGACGATGATTTTTCCATGAAAATGTGGCATAGCGGGTGCAGGTATTTTAAGGGAATCGGCAAAAGTTTGGTGTATCATTTTCAATCAAAATCAACCCAACGGATTAAAAGAAACAACGGCCGCAAACAATTTTTATTAAAATGGGAATGCAATGCATCCACATTTAATAAATACTACATAAAAAAAGGAAAACCATTCGAAGGCATTTTACAAGAACCTTCGGCCAGCGTCCTAAAAAAAGATAGGATGAAAGTTTGGTACAAAAAGAAATTTGTGTACTAGTTACGAGAGAAGTGAAACGGTAGAAGTGAAAAATGAAAAAAAATCGCAGTTTTACCTTTCAGTTTTCTCGGCTTAATTGTCTTGTTTCTCGTTTCCCACTTCTGCCGTTTCACTTCTCACTTTTCCCGTTGCTTCCATCAAATCGTCAACCCGCGGCCTTCATAATCCATTTTCGCGTATTTAATGGCATTTTTTAGTTGGGAAAATATAGGGAGAAATCTTTTTTTATGTCCAAAAATCAATTGCCGGTTTTTAAACATAAACCTGAACAACGGCGGATAAAACCCATCTTTTTTATACCGTTGTTTATCTAATAACAACTGAAGAAATTGTTGCAGATACATCTTATCGTTTGGTTTTAATCCCTTGATCGTAGCAAACAGCTGCATCATGTCTGGCATATCTAATTCTTTTTTCTTCGATGCCGCATCTTTGCTAAAAAAACTGTTGTTGCCGTGTATGCGGTGGTGTATCAAAAATTCGTTTACCGATCCGATCGTTCCATAACAAGTAGCCGTCAGCGAAATCCACCAATCGTACGACATGCCTTCGGGTATGGGCACAATATGGCCAACTAAAAATTTTCTGAACATCACATCGTGCCCCATAATATGGTTCGAAAAGAAAAACCGTTTGGTATCATTTCCGGTATAATGGCGATGTAATTTGGCTAAATCGTACCGTAATTTCTTATCGTTATTTTCAAACTTAACTGAACGACTATGCACTAGCACAATTTCGTTGCTGGTAAACGCCTTGTATAATTTAATCAATTTTTGCGGTAGCCAAATATCATCTTGGTCTGAAAGGGCAATAAAATCGGAAGTGGCCAATTGTATCGCTTTTTCAAAATTTTTATTGTAGCCTATATTTTTTTCGTTCCTGAAAATTTTGATGGATTTATTGGCCGCTTGCCAATCACGTAGTTTTTGCCATGTGCCGTCGGTGGAACAATCATCCAATATAATTAATTCCAACTCAACCATTTCTTGATTGATAATCGTTAAAATCTGCTCATCTAAAAAAAGCGCCCCATTATAAGTGCACATTACAACAGAAATGAATGGTTGGCCTTGCATAATAAGTAATTAGATAATAGTAGTTAGTAGTTAGATAAAAACCGTAATAATTGAAATATCGCCTTTTTGAAAGCATCTTGATTTTACCATTAATTACGATTTAATAAATTCTAAATTTTGGGTAGGATACCATTTATCTACCAATTTTTTCAATTTTACATTCGAGCTGCGGGTCAATTGATCGATTGGCATATTCGAAAAATCGAAGTTTTTAATTTTTTGTGTTATTATTTCGTTATCCCATGCCGCAAAATGCGCCTCAATAAAAAATGCGGCTATTTTTTCGTCCCACAATTTCTTTGCCGTCCAATAATGTGCAATAATTTGTTTGGCTTCGTGTAGTCCATATAATCTATCCAATGCAATGGTCAATGAAAATTGCTCGATTAAACGCCTGGTTACGCCGGCTGCGCACATTTCATCGCAAATGGCCAGCGCCAATTCGCTTTCTTTATTTTGTTTGTTATTGGGTGTAGCAACCACGCCTGCATTCCACATACAATCGGTTGGCAACATTTTAGTGGCACCAAATTGTTTATCTTTTATTTGTTTCCACATCCTTTTTTCGGTACTACTTCTACCTGTTGATAAAACAGCTTCGTTCCTATGCATAAACGCTTTCCCGGCTAATAGATGATGGTTTAATTCGTTGGCATCACCAATTAAAAAGGTGTCGGTATCTAAATACATTACCGGCTTACCAGGATATAAATTGCAGATTCTTTCGATTGCTTTTATTTTAATGCGCCAAAAAAACCGGTGTTTCCCTTGCCAATTATCCAATTCTTCTTTTGTTATATCAATTACGTTAATATCGTTTTTTAAATGGTTGTAAAAAAGAGGCTTATCTGTTATAATGTTGATTGTTTGGATATTACTTTTAGCTTTTGCTAAAAAAGAATACATGCCAAATGCTGCTTGAAGATGGACGCCGAGGTTGTCGCCAAAAGTGATGTAAAGAAGATTCATTATTGTTTAGTTCTTTGGAAAATTAATTATGTGTTGTTTTCATAATAATTATAAAATAGTTTGGAGCAAACAAAGATAAGCGAGCCGACCAAGTATTCATCAGCGCAAGAAACAACGGTTACCAATTTACCGTTGCAACCACAAAAAGACAGACAAACTGCCAAAGGGTGCAAAGGTAAATTATTGCTTTGCGTTCTTTGCTTCCTTGCGGTTAAAACGAGAATAGCGCATAAGCCGCGGTATTAATTAATTTAAGTTGCTAGTTATTAGGTTTCACATAACCAATGATAAAACAAGGGTTGACAGTTGACAGATGACGGTATCTAAAACACAGCCATCTCACATTTTAAGCCTGTCATCCGTCATCTGTCAACTATTCGAGCAAGCAACACACATTAAAAGTAACAAATAGCAACTTGGGTTAATTAATTTTGCAGGATGAACATGATAGACAGCCATACTCATTTGTATGGAAAAGAATTTGATAAAGACAGGAAAGAAGTGATAGCAAGAGCCAACGAAGCAGGCGTTTCAACATTTTATTTACCTGGTATTGACAGTGAGAGCATACCGGCTATACTACAAATGGAAGCCGATTTTCCAGGCCGATGCCACGCCATGATGGGTCTTCACCCTTGCTCGGTAAAAGAAAGCTGGGAAACAGAATTAGCTATTGTAAAAGATTGGTTGAGTAAAAGAAAATTTGCCGCCGTTGGCGAAATTGGTCTCGATTTTTATTGGGATAAAACCTTTGAAACACAGCAATACCAAGCATTTGACATACAAATGCAATGGGCCTTAGATTATAATTTACCCATCAACATTCATACACGCAACGCCATGCAGGAAACCATTAACCGCGTAAAACCGTTTGCCGAAAAAGGTTTAAAAGGCATATTCCATTGTTTTGGTGGCAGTTACGAATCTGCCAAACAAATAACAGATCTAG
The DNA here is from genome assembly GCA_963845495.1 of uncultured Chitinophagaceae bacterium. GTDB lineage: Bacteria > Bacteroidota > Bacteroidia > Chitinophagales > Chitinophagaceae > JAZKFT01. Next base: position 502 of record CAWJTH010000053.1, on the reverse strand, counting down.
GATTTTTGCTTGGCATTGGCGGTGTACTTACTTATAAAAATGCAGGTTTGCCCGAAGTACTAAAAAAAGTTCCGTTGGAATTTATTGTGTTGGAAACCGATGCGCCATATTTAACACCTGTTCCTTTTCGCGGTAAAAGAAACGAAAGCAGTTATTTAAAATATGTGGTCGAAAAGTTGTGCGATGTGTATGGTATATCCGCCGAAGCAATTGCTGATGCAACATCTTCAAATGCTAAAAAAATATTTGCATTGTAAATTGGCAATAAGATGGTAGGTCTAATTATGCCTTAGCGTTTATTTTGTTGCCAACGAAGTGCACTACCTAGAAATTAAATGATATATTTTTTACCGAACCCCTATTTTTGCAGCCCAAAATATACAGAGAGGTGTCCGAGTGGTTGAAGGAGCACGCCTGGAAAGTGTGTATACTCGAAAGGGTATCGAGGGTTCGAATCCCTTCCTCTCTGCCATCTTAAATCGCAATCGATTGTTTATCTGTA
>CAWJTH010000052.1:0-17825 GCA_963845495.1 uncultured Chitinophagaceae bacterium | reverse complement strand
AATCCAACCACCGCCAATAGCTGGGAAATAACCCCACTTGGTATTGTCACCAAAACGAGAAGAGGCATCTGCCCTTGCAGACAAGTACAAAAGGTATTTACCATCGTAATCGTATTGCGCTTGGCCCAAGAAAGAAAGCATACTTGCAGCAGAATAGCCCGAGGAAGCGCTTAGATTTTCTTGCGGAACGCCACTTACTACCTGAATATCGTTAGAAGGAACATTGTAGCCAGAAGCATTGGTTGATTTATAAATGTCGCGGTTAAATTGTTGTGAAGCAGTAATGGCTAAATGATGGCTATGATCGCCCTTTGCATTAAATATTTTCGCGTAATTCAATGAATTCGACAAAAAATAATTGGTATAACTACCGGCATCAGATTCTGCGTAAGACGATTGTACGGTTGATGGATCATTTAGCGCCGACACTTGGTCAATATTGGAAGGTTGGAAAAAATCTTTGTTTGAATTGGTAATGTTGGCAGAAGCCTGCATTACATACCGCAATCCTTTTATGATATCGTAGTTAATGGTAAGTGAGCCAGAATAATAATCATTCAGGTTTTGGTTCCTTAATTTATTGTACAAACCAGTATAATTTAAAGAATCAAAAGATGTTAAACGGAGAAAGGACGCTGGGATATTGCTGCCGGATAATGGTGTATTGTCGTCGGTATTTGACAGCTTTCTACCACGTTGACGGTCGCTTTTAGATAAACCAATAATAAATTGAGAAGTAAGTTTTGGGCTAATTTTGAAATCGAAATTGCCACGCAACGAGTAACGTTGAAAACCAAAAGCTTTGATGATACCATCTTCGTTGTAATAGTTCATGCTAAGCCTATAACTAACATTGTCTGTGGCCGCTGACATAGATAAATCAACATTCCTTACAATACCATTTTTGTAGAACAAACCTTGCCAATCAGTTGCATTGTTGTACGCAGGGTTTAAGCTATCTGTAAGCATTTGTGGGATGGCAGCTAATTGTGCAGATGTACCATATTCATTTAACAAAGCCAGTTTTTGCCTGCGTTCTTCTTGGCCAGTAATGGTTGGCAATAAATTTGGCTTTACAGTGGCACCACCATAAATATTCACCCTAAATTCAGGTTTTTTCGATCTTCCTCTTTTTGTTTTGATATAAATTACCCCATTTGCACCGCGTGAACCCCAAGCGGCTGTGGCAATGGCATCTTTTTGAACGTCGATGGTTTCAATATCGTTTACATTAATGCCAGCCAGGTAGTTAGTGCCGGTTGCATCAATACTGCTAATGTCCTCTGGGTTAACTGGAATACCGTCAATAACGTATAGCGGACCGCTTAAGGCATGCGCCTGATCTATTGCGCCCACATTTTGGCTTACCCTTGAATTACCACGCACTACCATAGTTGGTGCAACCCCTGGTTCGCCAGAAGTGATTTGTACGTTCAAGCCTGGTACGCGGCCTTGTAATAATTGATCGACACTTGGTGCAGGTAAATTTTCAATGTCTTTCCCCGAAACGGAAGAAACCGCGGAAGTAGTGGTTCGTTTGGCCTGTGCCTGTCCACCAATAATTACCACATCGCCAGAACTATTGGAGGTGGGTTCAAGCATAATATCTACCACCCCTGTGGCAGAATTAACTTTAAACTGCTCTGGCTGAAAACCGATGGAACTAAAAATTAATGTTTCACCGATAGAAGCGGCAATGGAAAATTTTCCGTTTGTATCGGTGGTTGTTCCCCTTTTAGTTCCTTTTATAACCACCGATACATTTTCAAGACCCATTTTGGTTTCTCGATTTTTTATCAGGCCGGTAATTTTTTGCTGGGCGTGCAGCATCGAAGAAATCAACACCGCCAATAATAATAGAAGACCTCGTTTCATATAGCAGTTGTTTTGTACACTAAATGTAGACCACTATTTATTATTTATACCTGTGCAAACGAATGCGCAATTTTAACAATATTTTACAGCACTACTTAGCTATTAGCATGTCTGCCGCTGAAAAATATTTTTTAATGAAAAGCTATTTCAAGACGTGGCGATCAGTTGAGTTGCGGCTATTCCACAATACATAATCAATAGCCATTTTTTTAAAATAATTAGGAACAGATTCCAACAGCCAAGAAAAATTTGCGCAAACGGTTGCGTTAAATTTTGACAAGAATGTGGTATTAGCTTTATATCCGTTATGAAATAATTAATATTTTTTATCAAATAGCTGACATGCCGTTTATTCAAAAAAACTAAAATAACCATCTATGAAAAGAAGACAAATGTTACTGTTGTTGCATCTTTTTGTAATGGTTTTCTATCGGCCCAGCAAAAGCACTAACTAGCCTTGTAAAAAAAATCAGAAACTAAATTGGCATTGAAAAAGTTTCGATAAGTGGTAAAGAGAGCAAAGAAAGACTATACGGATGTGGACGTAGATTTCTGCTCAATCCAACAATTGATATACTTATTTAAAATTCCTTGCTATGAAAACAGTTTTGCTTACGTTCACAATGGCATTGTTGCTTATATCCGTCAAATCCCAAGATAGTAGAAAGCTAAAAGCTGGTAAAGATGAAAAAAAAGTGGAGATGCCAGAAAGCGAAGCTAACGAAAGCGTGGCAACAGCACTGGAACAGGCCAAGCAAAAGTGGTTCAAGCTAATGCAACAGCCCAATGCCGATTATTTCAAGGTACAGAAAAAATTCAATAGCTTTTTTAAAAAACATCCCTTAGAAGGCGGTGCGCCAATTGAATATGGATTAGGTTGGCTAAAAACAAACTTATTTTACCTGAATAAAAAAGGTAGGGTACAATTGCCCCCACCCATCAACTTGAACAAGATTGCCAAGGGACAAAGTATTGCCCCGCCCAATGCAACCGATACCATTGCCGGAGACTGGCGGATGGTGGGCCCAAGGAACATTGTGCATGTGGGTGCTGGGCCTGGCGATGGTGGCGGTTATGGATATTGCGTCCGTATAGATCCGACAAATACAAATAAATTGTTTATTAGTTTTGTGACAGGCGGCCTTTGGGTAAGTGCAGATAATGGAAACGCATGGCATTTGGCTGATGCAAACATGCCGGCCAATCATTATTACGATATCGATGTATGCCGGGCAAATAACAACACGGTATATGCCGTTTGCGACGCTGCAGTTGTAAAATCGATAGATGGGGGCATGAGCTGGAACCCTACTACGTTGAACAGTACAAACTATGTGGGACAGGCTTACGACATTGCCGCTTCGCCGACAAATCCAAATGTAGTGTTAGCTAGGTGGGGTGCCAATATTTATAGGACTTCCGACGGAGGAACCACTTGGGCCATTATAAAAACGGGCCTGAAAGGTTTTAGTATCTGGGACAGCAACCTGAACAGCGAGGTACTAGATTGGGACAACAACAACAATAACGTCGTATATTTTACGGATCGCGGGGACAACCAGAACTACGTAGACGTGTACAAGTCGACCGATGCGGGCCAGACCTTTTCGTTGTTCAATACTCTTACACTGGCCAAGAATGCCACCGGCACCGTCACTGGATGGTCAAAGATTTGCACGGCCACCAACAACCCGGCTGCCGTGTATATACTGATGGGTAGCGGCGCGAATTCTTACGGCCATATAGCCGTCCAGATGTATAAGTTGGATGTTGCCACCGGCAATATCTTGCTCCAGCGTATTAATATGATAGATGGCCTGAACACGGCGTACGGATCGGCTACGGCCTTGGTGCATGGTGATATCGCAATGGATATCAACAACGAAAACAACATAGTCTGGGGGTCATACAGCCAACAAAACGCATATTATTCCACCAACAACGGTGTCAGTTTTTCCGCCTCAACCACAGTTTTACATTCCGATTTAAGAAGCGTGTACATGATGAGCGGGAAGGTGATTTTGGGTACGGATGGCTCTACGGTGGTTTCAACCGACGGCGGGAATAATTTTGCCATTGTTTCCAATACTATATCCAACCACGAGCTTTGGGGCTTCGGGTCAACATTTAATTCAGACCTCTTGGCAGCAGGCTGTAACCACGGTCCGCTGATGCTGAGGGACTACGAGGCACCGGGTGGCTGGTACACCGTACTGGGAGCCGACCAAGGCAATTCCGACTTCAACCCGCTGGACAACGTAACGGCGTATTCGCAGGGCTACGATAGTTACCATGTTACCCGCACTGGTATCAAATCTTTTACCAATGGTTCCCAACAGATCGACCCCGGTGGTATCTACAGTTATTTCAACACGATGGAGTTTCACCCTAATCTCTATTATACGCTTATTACCCATCATGCGGGCCAATTCCCCAGTTCGGTTCCCCAGGCAACAAAAAATATATGGAAAAAATCGTTGATTAGAAGTGATGACAACGGGTTGACAGTAAATGTGGTCCATACCTTTTCTGCTCAGCTATTGAGGGAAAAAATTTGTATAGGCGACACAAACCGTATTTATACTGTTGTAGGCCTAACAAATAACAATTTACTGAAGAGTGCCGACGGTGGCGCAACTTGGGCCGATATCACCCCCTCTACGGCCGTAACCGGTACTGCCGTTCGTAACATCAGCGACATTGCCGTGAGCGATGTGGTTCCTAACGAAATCTGGGTTACTTATTCCGGGGTGCAGAATACATGTCAGGTGTTGCGTTCCACCGACGGGGGGGTAACTTATACGAACCTGACATCGTCCATATTAACCAGCAACCCGATGACCAAGATCGTTTTTCAACGCGGCACCAATGGTGGTGTTTACGTTGGCAATACTTCAGGCATTTATTATAAGAATGATGCAATGCCAAACTGGGTTAAATTGGGCAATGGTTTACCACAAATGGAGATGCGCTTTATGTTCATCAACTATTACAAGGGAAAGCTACTCATCGGCACCAGCCGTGGTGCGTGGGACCATAACCTGTATGAACATTCATCCACAAAAGCCCAAGTTTCGGCAAGTACTCTAACCCCCAGTTGTGCCGCACCTACCGTGCAGTTCAGAGATTATAGCGTAGTGAGCGGTGGTGGAACTGGCGCAACTTATTCCTGGGGTTTTCCAGGTGGTACTCCCGCATCGTCCACGATCCAAAATCCGCTTGTCAGTTATGCCGGCAATACCAATGGCAGCCTCCATGATGTAACGCTTACCGTTACGGACCAATATGGTACCAACTCAAAGACATTTACAAATTTCATCAGTTATGATGCAAGCAATTGCTGTCAAAGCACAGCCATAGGATGGACAAAAACGGATATCGGAACCGCTACCACACCTGGGGAATTATGTTTTACGGCTTCCACGGGCAATTTTAAGATCACCTGTCATGCCTCCGGCCTTACCGACCCGAATGACAGCCTGCCATTTGTGTACCAAGCTCTGGTTGGCAGTGGACAGATAATTGCCCGTGTAAAGGATGTATCCTCCACATACAATTATTTAGGCGGCATCATGGTCCGCAACTCGCTTGCAGCAAACAGTGCTTTTGTGTGCCTAAGTTCATTAGACAACAGAGGTGCCTTTGTCAATTATAGGACTACCGATGGTGGCACAACAGGTTATCAGGCGGTTACCGCCCTTGCCATGCCGATGTGGTTGAAGTTGATTCGGCAGGGAAATATTATCACCTCATATTACTCCACCGACGGCATCACCTGGACAACATACCATACCAATACGCTTACTTCTCTTAACAATATGGTATATGTGGGCATGGTTGCATCCCGTAATGGTTGTATTACCGACATCGATAACGTTAGCGTAACAACAAACAATGCACCTGCCATAGCTACCCAACCTGTTTCGCAAACAATTTGCCCAGCGGGCACGGCCACTTTTAATGTCATTCCCAGCGGTACCGGACCGTTTACTTATCAATGGCAGATTTCCAACAATAGCAGCGGTGATTTTTATAGCAATGTATGCAGTTCCTGCGGCACTGGCCCAGTAATTACAGGCGGCACCAGCCAAACGCTTACCGAAGCCAATATACCCGCTTTCTATGGCAACAGGCAATTTAGGGTAGTAGTTACCAACAGTGGCGGCTCTGTTACTTCATCTCCAGCACAACTTACAATTAACACACCAATTACCATTATTGATTTAGAGCCCGTAGGGCAAACTATTTGTACAGGCGGTACAGCTGCTTATAGCGTTACCCCAGTTGGCACGGGACCGTTAACTTATCAGTGGCAACAATACAATGGATCTAACTGGGCCAATTTTGCCACCGACGGAAACTATCAGCCCTATATTACAATCAATGGATCGAAAACAGCAAACCTTATACTGACTCCGGGAAGCGCCAATAACGTTGCACAAGTGCGTGCGATAGTTACCAATAGTTGCGGTCAGGATACATCGTTGCCTGTGCTGTTAACGGTTGGTATCACAATTACCCAGCAGCCATCCAATCAAAACAGCTATGTGAACAATGTTCAAACCTTTACCATAGTAGCTCCAAGTGCCGGCCTTACCTATCAGTGGCAACAATATGATGGGAACAACTGGAATAATTTTGCGCCCGATGGTGAATACGCACCATATATCTCAATTAGCGGATCACAAACCCCAACCTTAACAATTGTTCCACAAACCGCCAATAATGTAACAATGGTGCGTGTTGTGGTTACCGGCACCGGCACTGGCTGTTCCCTTGCTTCCAATCCAGCAACCGTTACTGTAAATACTATAGCTCCATTAATTGTAAAGGGGGCAAAACCAACCGCACAAAAAACAGATGTGATGAATACAGATACCAGTTTCCCGAAGAAGGGAAAAGCTATAGTTGTGTACCCTAATCCTGCGCGCAATAGCCTAGCCATAGCCGGGCTAGATGGTAAAAGTACAATTGTTTTTTATAATATGATGGGACAGCAGGTCCGTTCAATAACTGCTGATGGTTCTCTTAAAACAATCGGCATAAGCGAGCTGGCAAGCGGGTTGTATGTGGTGAAAATTATCGACGCTGATAACAACACTACCATTTTTAAAATAATAAAAGATTAGACAACTTTTAGAGAAAATAGGAATGCCGTCAGCTAACCACCATCCCCGTCCATAATGTTAAAGTGCAGGGTATAAAATGGGTGCGGGACGCCCTGTTCACATTGCTTTCAGGCAACACCCGGGTGAAAGCAGTCAAAATAAACAAAAATTTTGATTGTTAAAAAACAAAGTAATTTGTTAAAAAGGTAATTAACAACAAGCTAATACGGGGAGTTAATCTGATAAAGGCTTTAACGTCCCAGCAAATACGATTTTATTAAAATATGTAACCTCAAGCCAGTGGATAGGGGTATGTTTTGCAAATATTTTTGTTTGTAAAGTTTCTGTATAACAATTAAAAAGGCTCGATTGAATCAAGCCCCATAAGTCATCATTCTATTTTGCCTTTGCTACTTTAATTGCAGCATCTAATTCTGCCAGAAATTTGAGCAGTTAAAGCGCTTCAATATATAACGAAGAAGAAGAAAATCTATCTAATATGAACATAGCATAAAATTTACTATTGCAGACTTGCCTAACAATGTTTCTACAAAAAGTGTTCGATCTACTGCGATGCTATTATTCCTTTTGAATTATTCAAATGGGTTTGAACCCGTTGACCATAGGAATGTAGTAGCATTACGTATAGCATACTTGTATAAAGGAACTACAAGCCATGCAGGTGTTGTTCCTTTAATTGAATACACGAACTTATCTGAGAAACAACTTACTGAGGTTGGCATGCCAGAAAAAATGTTGAGTAAATTGTTGGGTAAATACCCAAAATAAAAAGTGTCTCAATTGCTTGAAACCCTTACTGGTACTGGGTAAGAGCACACGGGCTCGAACCCTCTGCTGAAGGCAGATGCTTAATAAATCGCAAATATTGTTACCGAAGCATGCGCAGGCTATTAGGTTTAGTATTACTTTTTTTACTATATTTTTGAGGGAACGCCCTTTTTGAATTATCTAAGATTCGGTTAGAGTTTATTGAATTTTTTAGACGGAAAAATTTTGTGATTGCTTTTTTGAATAAATCTTTGAGGGTGAAATCGGGGGTGAAATGCCCCAAATAAAAAAGGGTTTCGATTTCTTGAAACCCTTACTGCGACTAGCGTGGGCCCACTTGGCCTCGAACTAGGGACCACCTGATTATGAGCAAGATGACTTTGTTTTTTATTCTTTTATTTATCAAAATAAAATACAACAACATCTTCATAAATCATTATAAATTAATTTCTTATAAAAATATAGCGAAAATTTTCCTACTAAAAATATTTGTATATTTTGGATTTTGTGGCCTAAATTGTGGCCTAAATTTTAATGAATATGAAAGCAACTGCAAAGCCTTTCCTCTTCAAAGAAAGGGTTAAAAGCAACGGAAAATATCCGGTAAAAATTAAGGTGACTTTCAAAAGGGCAAAACGGTTTTACGATATCGGTATAGATATGACCGAAAAAGAATTCGGGGAATATCATGTAAACAGGAAGTTGAAAAATCTTTTTGATGATATTACTTACTACCTAAAAAGGGCAACTGATATAATTGATACGCTAAAAGACGGTTTTTCTTTTCCAATCTTTAGGCAAACTTTTTATAAAACACAAACCACAGAATTGGTCATAAATGCGCTACCTAATAATATAAATTTTCTAGCGTACAGCAATTATCAAATTGAACGTTTGAAAAATGAAAAAAGATTAAAAACCGCAGATTCATATCAATGTTCACACAACAAACTGAATGGCTTTATTGGAGGAGCTGATATCCCATTTACCCATATCACAAAAGATTTTTTGAACAGGTTTGATGAATATATGTCTTTAAAAGGGCTTAGCCAAACTACCATAGGAATTTATATGAGGAATATCCGTTCGATCTTCAACCAGGCAATAGCCGCGAAACTTGTTGCCAAAGATCAATATCCGTTTGGGAGTGGCGGATATTCCCCAAGAGCCGGGAAGAAAGCAAAAAAGGCCTTGCGTGTTGAAGATATAGGCTTAATCTATAACTACATACCGGTTTCAAATATAGAAGCTTGGGCCAAAGATATGTGGCTGTTCGCTTATTTTGCAAATGGCATCAATATAAAAGATATGGCCCTTTTGAGATATAATGACATCAAGAGTGGGGAAATACGTTTTACCCGTGCCAAGACAAAAAAGTCAACCCAAGAGCCTAAAGAAATAAGCATAGTTGTTATAGAAGAAATGCAGGCGATCATCGATAAATGGGGAAATAAGCCAAAAACGGAGAACCATTATATTTTCGATATTATTAGTGTCCAGAAAGGGGCAACTGCTGAACAAATTTTTAGAGATGTTAACAAGGCAATAAAATTGATAAACAAATACATCGCAAGGATAGCAGCCCAACTTGGTCTCCCAAGGCGGCCAACGACCAATTTTGCACGTCATTCGTTCGCTACGGTACTTAAAAGATCGGGGATACCCATTGAAATGATAAGCGAGCAACTTGGTCACACCAGCGTTACGACAACCGAAATTTACCTTGACAGTTTTGAAAAAGAGCAAAGGTTGGAACTTTCCAAGCACCTGACCTCTTTTAAAGTCAGGGCCATTGCACATTGAAAATTTATATTGCCAAATGATATATCAGGTTTTTATTTATGGAGTTAAATATAAAAAAATCGTTTGTGAAACTATGTGATTTGAAATTGTAGACAAACTTTACAAAAGTTGATTTTGGTCTTCAATATATTCCCTAGTAAGAGAAGGTGCTGTAGTTATCTGGGTCCTCTCTGAAAAGTAAAGGATGTTGTTGACAAATAAACGACCATTTATGTTTTATGATAACGGAAGAGCAATTTTATAAAGAAAAGATTTTTAATAAAATAAATAAAAATGATCTTAAACAGAAACATCCATCACAAGCCGGTGCTATAGATAATTGGTATCGTTCAAAGAAGTACGTTAAAATTCAAAGCTACAAATCACGATTGTCTGCAAAATTTTATCAAATGACACTTGCCGACGATGTAAAAGTTGAATTGACAAATGAAAAATTGTATGAATTATTTTGTTGGTGGGAATGCCAAGAGAAAAAATGTTTTTATTGCAGTCTTCCAGAAGCAGACTTAGAAATTTTACACCATCAAACAGGGCATATCAATAAACGTCATCCAAAAAGGGGACAATCACTTGAAATAGACAGGAAAACTTTCTCATTTACCTTATACTAACATTAATAATCTTGTTCTAGCATGCTATTGGTGTAACAATGCTAAAACAGACACATTTACAGAAGCAGAATTTAAAAAAATCGGGAATTCGATTAAAGAAATTTGGGAAAATAGGTTAAATAAGAGATTATAATTGTCCTTTAAAGTAAAACACTACAATGATTATGGAATTCGAGGAAAAGAATTATCCAATTTTAGATTACATAAAGAATAATAAATTATCCACAGACATTTTCTATATGCTTGAAAATTCCGGCTATGATGAAGAAGGGGTATTGGAGGTTAAACCAAGCTTTGAATTTTTTATTAACAAGCCACTTCACATTAACTATATTTCTGCAACAACTCATAAAATAATCTTTTATACTGACGATTTTATTAATTTAAAATCCCGCCTTAAAAATTCCCCAGAAACGACAGGCCTTCTTCTATTACCCGAAACGGTTTTACCTGATTTTTCAAATGTCCCAAGTTATGCTGACGCAGATCCAAATCATTACCCCATTAACGCCATTCTTTATAGTTGGCTATCAAGTAACAATCATGACAAATTGATAAACAAAATTGAATTTGAAAATCTTCAACAGCGTATTGCAGCCGGTGGAAAACAACCACATGAAGCCGACTGGGAAGGGTTAATGAAATCATTGCAAGAATACGAAGGCTAATGGGATGAAAAGGATAGGACGTTAATTGTAATACCGTTTGACAACGGCAGAATAACACAGGCAACAAGAAAAATTGAGTTGATAAGCAATGATGAAATATATGGTTGGGAGTATAGCACAAAAGAAGGAAGAGCTTGGTATGGAAAAATTCATGATTATGTAATGTCATTCATCCTTTTTTATAATTTTACTAAGTTTGAAACTAATCTTTATGAGGTTAATACGAACTTAGTAAACGCGCATGAATAATCATCCGCACAATAAATATTAAACACTAATATAATGGCAAACAAAACAAAACCTAAAGAGGGTTTTTCTGAAGAGGATATGCGGAGTTGGGAGGGGAGCGACGGAGTAAATTTTGCAATCGCCTTAGCAAGAATTACTGGCTGGATTTTACATGTCGATTGGTGGAGTGCAACCGACGATAAAGAGTTGGTTGAGAATATGAAATCTTTACGTGTACATGTTGGTAATAACACAGATCAGATATACGATGTAAGAGGAAAGCGATCAATTGCAGGTTATCACAAAAATATTGTAGAACCGATATTTAATAAACGCGGAAAAAAATACGGTGGAATAGTAACTAGGTATTACAGCGAAAATGCCATTTTTAATTTGCCTCTAAGGATTAAGCCGGATGAAGCCAGAATTACAAAAGCAATGGAGAACATTAAAAATAATGTTGATTTTCTAGAAAAAATCCCAAAACGTGGCGAACCAATGGTTCCGGCATATGTAGCTGCCAAATATACATTCGGTTATTGCGCTCCATTCGCTGAAGCCCTAAGTGATCTGAAGGGATATAAGTCTATGGCCATGATCGCTAAGGAATACAGCAAACTGTTCGGGTATAGCAAACTTGGATATGTACATAGTTTTACATTCGACGAAAATAATAACGCTATTGATATTTGGGGAAGGGATGAGATTGAAAACATCGCACAGAGGTTTGGAGTTACGAAATTTGAATTAGATGTATCAATGCATGAAAAAACTATTCGAAATCATAAAAAAAATTCGCCTGAAAAATATAAAATGGTTTATGAAGAATCAGTACAAATAGTTAATGATTATTTTTAATTACGCATTAAAAATATTTAAATGAAAAAACAATCTAGCAATGGGAGAAGAAGGTATGCGTACTTATGATTTCAATTTTTTGATGTTACAGGCTAAAATCATTAGTATAAGATGTTTTTTATAATTTTTGGTATGCCATTAAGACAGTGATAAGGACATCATGAAAAGAACTTTTATTTTTATTACAATATTGTTGATTGTTGTTGCTATAGCTTGTGGCATTTCCTTTTTTACAGACAAATCCAATTATACAAAATGGGAAATCCAAACTCGAAGGTCAGGGGTCTCAGATATTTCTTGGGCCAGGTTCAACTGGACAAATGGAAAAGTTTTGGGAAAATATTATGCCAGGAATTCTATGCTAATTCCGTGCAAGATTGAAGTACTGCCATATTATTTCACTTTTCAGTTTGATTTTGGCACCGTACCAGATTTCATATCGGCTCTTATGCATACTTCCATACATATCCCCTGTAATTTCCACGTTTTCCTTTGGCGCTGCGGATGATCTCTTTTTCACCGAACCCCGTTGCCTGCACGGCGGCCGTGATGCTCTCAAAAGAAGCTATCTTCCTGCCCGTGTGCGGGTCGTGTTGGTCGATCGGCCTGCGCCTGGCCATGGGGCCGGGGTTTGGCCTCCACTTTGAGCGGTCGGCCGTTTTCAGGTAGCTGTCCATCCTGCCCCGCAGGATGACCCGTCTGCCCTTTTCTCGGTTGGTGGCAAGGCCCAGGTTCGACGCTCGGCTGTCGTACCCGTTGCAGTCGGTGTTGATGACGCAGAGCTTGTCTTTTGCATAATCGAGGCTGCCGTCCACAAAAGCAAGGTAGACCAGCCGGCGTGTATTGTAATAGTATGTTTTGCCTTCTTTTGCCAGGGACACCTGTAGGTAGACGGAGGGCTCGCCTGTTTTTAGGTTGCGGTTCTCCGATACCGATTGGAAGAGCATCCTGCCCTTGACCCGCTGCGACCCTATCCTCGGGTGCGGTATCGTCCTGTCGAGCGATTTGACCCTCCCTAGGTCCGACACCATGTAATAGTCCTCGAACCCTGCAATGTCCTTCCATTTTTCGCCCGGGAGGTCGCCCATGCCCAGTTGTCGGTAGGGGTAAACGGTCCCGTTGTTTGGCATATGCGGTTTATCGGCCATGAAAAATAACTTTTAAAACAGGGATGCCGCTTAAAAATTGACGAAATTTAAGCTTGGTAATTTACAACTTAATTATTTTTTTGCTATCACTTGCCGCTTTGCAAATGGTACTGTTTGAGGGGAGTTTACAGCGCCTGTTCGGAACACCAATGGCGGCAGGGTAGGATTTTTTGCTTTTAAGGCATCGTTCAATTTAAAGAGGTATTGTTTTATTTCAGCTTCTTCGGTTTCATCAGGTATTTACACCTGGATTTTGATATATGTTATATTTATTCGTTTACTACCATGCGTGTAGCCTATTTTTTTAGGAACACCAATGTGGGCCAAAAGCCCTTAGTCGTTGATTCACGGGCATACCCAGTGCCTATTTGGGAACTATCGTTATGTTCTTTCCTAATAAGAGGTAAACTGTCGTCTAATTTGATTCTATTGATATTTCCAATGCTATCCCTAGCCTTGTTCTCCATTTTTGTTAATGCAATTTCATAATTTCGATATGTTATCAACTCCTTTTTGTAATAATCAACCGGCCAAGTGTAATCTAAACTTTCTATGGAAGAGATGTCGTCATTGTTGCCGTCATCTATATATCCGATATGCTGATTACTTTGGTATTTGGTATAAAACCCATTTAATTGATCCTGTATCTTTAAAATATAATATTTCGCATTGCTGATTATTTTATTCTCTTTGACACGGAGCATGGAGATGACAACCCCGTTCACCACAGTGTCCGAGATTGAGTTCTCAATATTTTTTAATTTCTTTTTATCTCTTATACCTGAAAAAACAGTTCGCCCTAAGCTAACACTTGAACCTATACCATATGGATCAACAATTTGAGAAAATACATTTGTCGTAATAAATGAAAGAATGATTAAAAGTTTAATGGTATTTTTTCCCTTCATAGAAAACCGTTGTTTGATAAATTAAAAAGTTGGATTTAATTATCGCGTTCTAATAGGAACTTCCGATAGTTATAAGCTTGTGTCAGATAAACGGAAAACACATCTACAAGAAGGCATGTCCATATTTTTATAACATTTGACGTTCGAGTGGCTCTACGTATTTCGGCTATTGCGAACGTTTAATTGGCTTAAAACCTTCATCAACAATATCTTGAACTTCTAAGATCAAATTATTGCCAATGAAAAATTTAGTTTTTGCAATATAATTAGCAACATAAGAATATTTTAATACCAAAATACTTTTAACCCATGTGCTATTTTTCTTGTCAAAAATCATACATTCTCCCTTATCCAAAAGTTCTTCTGTTCTATATTTTAACCGGTTGGCCAACTTATTGTCGACTGAAATTTTTATTGCATCAATTTTAGACATGGTTGTGTCTTTAAGTAATAAGCTATATAATTTTTCATCTTCGTTCAAGTCGGGATATTTAGATAAAAATGACTTTAAATTATCAAGAACAATATTTAATTGGCTCGATATTGTGTAATTTTCATTGTCAGCTAATATCACCATTTTATTGTCATTTACTTTTGAAGCAGATTGAAGCATTACAAGACAACTGTCAATTTTAGGTTGAGCAAAAGATGTGTTAGCAATTAATAGGGTGCTAATTAAAAATAATTTATTCATTTTATATTTTTTATGTTAATTTATACTAGTCTTGATGATGTGTCCGCTGATTCCCTCTATTAACTTTGTCAGCTCTTTTTCAAAACTGACAACTTCATAGATCACCGATAATTTTAATTAAGAGGCTGTCTCAAATTAGTTTAGATTAATATATGATGTTGATAAGTGTATAAAAAGGCCATCGCCATTTGTGGAACAAGTCGTACCAATTGTAAATAACCACAAATACAGTTTGTATGACAAGTTACCCAACCAATTTAAGCGACGGCCAATGGCAATTTATATCAAAATTCCTGAACACCGAAAGAAACCGGAAATACGACCTGCGGGAAGTGCTGAACGCCATATTGTATCTGGTGAAAACCGGCTGTCAGTGGCGGATGCTGCCGGGTGATTTTGCCCCATGGAAACGGGTGTACTATTATTTTTCAAAATGGAAGCGGGCGGAGGTCATCGGGATGTTGCACGAATCGTTGGTGGAAAAGACAAGGGCCGCCAATGGCAAAAAAGAAGAGCCGACGGCGGCCATCGTTGATGCCCAATCGGTCAAAAACACGTTGGTCAGCAGCGAAGACCGGGGTTTCGATGCCGGCAAGAAGATAAAGGGCATCAAACGGCACATCGCGGTGGACACACTTGGGCTGGTGCTGGCGGTGGTCATCCAAAGTGCATCGGTGCAGGACAGGGACGGTGCGATGGACGTGCTGGAAAAGATGGTGGAGAGCTGGAAAAAGGTAATAAAGATCTTTGCCGACGGCGGCTATCGGGGGGAGTTGGTGGAAAAGGTAAAAAAGAAGTTCAGGATAGACCTTGAGTGGAAAATCCAGTGTAATTGACCCCCTGATACCAGTTTAACGTGACCCCTGTTCACCAGAGCAAATTGACCCCCTGTCACCATTTCAAACTGACCCCCTTGGGCGGTGGAAAAGAATAGTTGTTTTTGTAGGTCAAAACTTGGATTTTATCGGTTCACCGATAAAATCCCCGGATGCTCAACAAAACAATCGACATGATCACGATAAGACAGATCCTACGGCTCCATGCCCTTGGCAAGGGCTCGAACAGGACCCAGTTTTTGGATGATGTGAGAAAAAAAATGATCGATAAAATGGATAATCTAGATGAAAGACCGAGGTATTAGCTTCATTGTTTCAATTACACTTCCGGTTTAATCCCGCAATGATTGCCTTAAACCGTTTAATCCTGATTCTCGGTCTTCAATAATCCAAGTAATAACCGATCTTCAACCGATCATCGGAACAAAAACTTGGATGTGTCGGCCTGCTTATAAACGATTCTTTATTTTCGTTACAAACGTTCGCAAATGGTTAAAGCAACCCGGGGGGATAAGAAGTTGGTAATTGATATCCTGGCAACAAGTTTCGAAGGAAATTTAAGTGTAAACTATGTTGTAAAAAATGACGGGAACAAAAAGAAAAGATAAGGGCATTGATGTCCTATTCTTTTGAGTTTTGCCTGATGTTTGGTGAGATATTGCTTTCTGATGATAAAAGGGGCTGCGCAATGGTTATGTTCCCACACACAAAGAAGCTCACGTTAAAATCGCTCCTTTGTGATCTCCGGTTGATCGCCGATTGTACCGGCGTAAGGAATTTAAAAAAAGTAATGGAAAGGGAAAAAGCCATTTCCAATATCCACCCAAAGAAAAGGATGTATTACCTATGGTTCATCGGCACCTTGCCGGGATACCAAGGTGCAGGTATCGGTTCAAGACTTTTGAAAGATATGATCAGATCTGCAGGGAACAAAAATTTGCCTATTTTTTTAGAAACTTCAACTGAAAGGAATATCCCTTGGTACAAAAAGAACGGTTTTTTTGAATACGCCCAGTTGGATTTGGGATACCGGTTGCACTTTTTTGAATGTCCGGGCACAACATTATAAATTTTTGTACCCTACTATAAAATGTCACCTGTATATCCATCAACCATAAAATGTATACCCTAAAATGTGCGCTTCGCAGCGATTGTCATCGAAGGCACCGAACTATTTTGACTAACGGCTTGTAAATTATTATACGCTACACTATCAGCTTTTTGACGGCAACAATCTTTTCATAATTGGCATAAGCTGTTTTTTCTAGGGTTTCCATCTCCGCCATTATTTTCTTTTTGTTGGACAGTTCGTTAATTTCCGTGGTGAACAGGCTGATATCGAAAGGCTCACGGAAAAGCATATGTCCTTGGAACCCGTTCTGGTTGAGGTAGTTCACGATTTCAAAAGCTGTATGGATGTTTCCCCCTATGCCCGCTTCCAGCCTGGAAAGCAGCCCTTGTTTTGTGTTCAAAAGGGGTGCAAATTGGGTCTGGTTAAAACCTAGGACTTTATCCCTTACGATGGCAACCCTTTTCCCAAATTCTTTTACGTCGAAAACGGGCTTATTCAATTTTTGTTTTTTTTTGTTTTTTTTATCGGTTATCATGATCAAAGTTGTACTACACTATTTTCTTTAAATAAATTAATTAACCCTTCTAAGTGCCTATTTGAAAACGCTTTTGTTATATCCTTTCCAAAATTAATTACAATTCTAATAAGCCGCTTTATTAGGCCGTAAAACATTATCCCAAGCTATACATTTCTGGATGAAAATAATTTCATTGCCAAAATTAAAAACAAACAATACATATTGATCGTCGATCCCAGCAGCGCAAGCATCTAAAAATCCTTAAACTGTACAAGAAAAAATCGAAAAACCAAATACGTTGACCAGATTGCGCAAGCGCCAATCTTTTATACAACCTTCGTTCGTACGCCGGAGCAGGTATCGAAAGCTGTGTATAAAGAAAATTGCATCTGGGAAATGCATTAAACCTAAAAGGTTGTTTAATGAAAGTCTGTAAGGGATGCCTTATGGACTTTATCAATATGATACATTCGTCAACTTTCGAAAGTGTTTATTACGCCACTTTACGTTTCAGCCCGTTTTCTTCCTTGTTCCCGTTTTCCGGTTTGCTGCGTTCCTTGATGATCCTGTTCACTTCTTCCATCCGTGACCGGGAACCATCCAGCTCTTCGGAATAAGGGTTACCTGCCGTTAACTGTTTACTGTATTCAGAAATATTATCCTTTGATGCCGCTATGTATTGTCACGTGTTTCAGTTCTGATGGCATGTT
>CAWJTH010000051.1:0-4273 GCA_963845495.1 uncultured Chitinophagaceae bacterium | reverse complement strand
GAAAACAATAACCTTCTTATCGGTTGATACATTTGCTGACCAATCAAGATTAAATACAATCAGTTTTTTATTCCCATTTTATAAAATTTTAATTAAATGAAATTGTTTAAATACCTAACTCTGCATATTAACATTACTGGTTTAATCATTTTAAAACTTTTAGGCATTTTATCCACAAAGCACAGAAGGGTTTAACAACATGTTGAAAATTTTAAACGATGTAAATACCAAACAAATATTTAGTAGCCGCACATCGTGGCGACTGGCGCAACGCACCTGAAAATTTTCTTCAAGGATTAAAAAACACTATTGGAATGGGCGTTGACATCGTTGAACTAAATTTAAAGAAAACAAAAGATGGACAATTGATTGTGATGCATGGCAGAACAATCGACCGCACCACAAATGGCAAAGGAAAACCAGAAGATTTTACATTGGAAGAAATAAGAAAATTTAAATTGAAGAATGGTTTAGGAAGGCTAACCGAACATCAAATTCCCACATTTGGAGAAATGTTATTGGCCGCAAATGGAAAAGTAATTATTGATGTAGACAAGGGTTAGTATTTTTAATGATGTGATTAAATTATTGCAACAAACTTCAATGGTGGAACAATGCCTCGTAAATATTGACGATGACACGTATTTAGATAATGTGGAACTACCTTTTGGCAAACTGGATACTTCAATCACTATAATGCCGATCATAAATTACAACAAAATAAATGCTGAAAAAATATTAAATAGTTACAAGGTCATAACCGCACTGTTTTCCAACCGGTATTTGCAAGCGACACTTCTTACTTAATAAATAATTTGCCAGCATTAAGAAAAGAACGATCCAAGATTTGGTTGAATAGCCTTTGGCCTCGCTGAACGGCGGCCACGATGATGATAAAGCGGTAGATGAAAATAAACCCGATGAAACTTGGGGCTGGATAATAGCACATGGCGCAAATATTATTCAAACAGACAGGCCCGTACAATTATTACATTATTTAAAAACGAGGGGTTTACATTTATAAAAAATAAATAAATTGTTTTTATGTTTTAATTTTTATATGTTTTAATTAAATAATTATTTTAAAGATTCAATCAAATTAAAAAAAATAGAAAATGTTATATTTTAAAATTTCTATTTAACCGACAGTTTTGCGGGCTGCCATTTTTCTGCTTATATTATCATTGCATTAAACTTTGCAGTCAACAAAGTTTAATGCAATGGAAATTTCTTTTGTCGGCTTATATGCCAATTTAACTTTCTTTTTTTTAAAAATTTTACCAATTTAAAATATAAAAGGATTAATTAATTAAAATCGGCATCAATATTTAATACTAAATCAATCTAAATCTATGTATTTAAAAAATCAAGTTTATTGTTTGGCTTTTTTGGTTACCTTTTTAACGGCTTGTTCAAAAAATAATATACCAATTCACCGGCACAAGATACCAGCCCAGTACAATTTGTTTTTACTTCAGATGCGCATTATGGCGTCACACGGCCCGCGTTTAGGGGCGGCACAAATGTTAGCGCCAATATTGTGAACGCGGCTATGATCGTCCAAACAAATACATTGCCCAATTTAATTTTGCCAAGCGACAGTGGCTTGAATGCCGGCAAAAAAATTGGTTGGGTTGATTATATTTTAGAAGGTGGCGATATTGCCAACCGGATGAAAACAAGTGCAAGCGTACAAACTGCGGCACAATCGTGGGATCAGCTTAATATCGATTATTTGCGGAACATCACCTTAAAAAATAAAACAGGTGGCAATGCAGAACTGTTGATGGTTCCGGGCAACCATGATGTGTCGAATTCCATTGCTTATTACGCCACCATGTCGCCTTTAACAGACGTCACTTCCATGACGAACATTTATAACCTGATGCTGAAGCCTGCCACGCCAAGAACAATCGGTACGTCCAATTTTGCAACAGACCGCATCAATTATTTAAGGGATTTATGAAACGAAACTAACTTTCCATTTTGCGGTTCTAGACCCTGTAACCAAAACGTTGACCGTGCGGGAATGCCTGGGATACCAATCCCGCAGTGGCAACAACGCCAATTAAGTGGGGCAACAAGGTTACAATAAACTTGAAATTAATGAGGGAAATTTTAAAATATACAATGCTTGAACGCAAGCGAAGTATGGATGTATTGCCAAACCAAGCCCAGAAATTAAGTGCAAAATTTTTTTCCTACCTTGGCTATATGGGATTCGAATAAATATATTTGACTGATGCATGTTTAATTATGCAGTGTTTATAATTTCATGTTTCACCATGTAAAAAATTTGAACGTATAATGGTCTTTGCAAGTTTATTCTTTGGACTAATTTGTCCTCTGAACTTTTGACCGTGTATAGATATTTGAAGTCATTTATTTAAAACACCTGGTAGAACCGTGATTCTTCGCCCTTGAATTCCTTCTCAATCTTTATCTTAATCGAACGGGTACATCTATCCGGCCTTTGCGGAATTCGTCGCGATAAATGCTTTTTTGGGGCACTATCGTCATTGATGCTTTATGGAATGGTAAACAGCGTTTGTATTATTTTAGTCTGGATGGATGCTATCGTCGCACGTTCTGTTGGGGTTGTATGGATAAATTGCTATCATAAAGATAACAGCCCGGGAAAGGCTGTTATCTATTTAACCAAAACTATGAGAAAAACGAATCTTTTATTAATGCTTTGAAAAGCCTTTGAGCTTTATTGTTATCCTTTTATATATAACATCGATAACAGTTGCTATTTGTTCTTAATGATCGAAAAAGAATATTTTTTCTTGGTTTTGGGTGCGGCCTTGAATATAGTACCGGCAATTTTTTGGATCGATACATCCCCTTCCCATAAGTAGGTGGATTCCCCTTCAACATGACGCGTGGTGAGGGTTATCCTTTGTTCGTTCAACTTGGCATTTTTTTCAAGTTCTCCATCCAAGAGCACAAAATCTTGTTTGTCCGCAGCAAAAAGCTGGATACTAGTAGTGAAAGTTGGCATGTACTTGATTTAAATTCTAAAACAAATTTTTGGGGATGGCTTTTCATCAATTGTCAAACAAACTTAACCTTGGATCAAGAAAATTTCCACAAATGAGGGTCAACAAATTATTAAATCTGAAACAAAAGCAAATCGTTTGTTCCAACCAAAAAAATATGTCTCAACTTTTGGACGATCTGCCAAGTCGCTATCCAAGTACAAAGTGCTTCTTAGAAGTGGCCTTCCTTTAAAAAATGACAAAAAAGGATCAGCCGAAAGGATAACATCACACAGAACAATCCCAACTTGGATTGTGCGGTGTATATTTAATCGTCATTTTAGAGGTTTATTGAACTTTGAAAATAAACCACAATTTTAAACTTGATTGAAAGTTTATCTAGTTGTTATTTAGTCGATATCAATTTATATAACTTTAGATTAGTGAGGGTACAATTAAACGGTCGTTTAATTATACCTTAACAGTATAGAATAATACGAAAATGTAGATTAGTCTTCGAAAAGGAAGAATCCAAAGATTACAGGTTCCCGGAAGATCAAATATCCCGCGCCAAAAACTGCCTTTTTCTTTTCAACGCTTTAATTGCTTTCCGCATGGCATCCCTGGCTTTGGTTTTATTGTTTGCATGTAGGTACCAGTCGGCCATAAAGAAATAGTTCTTGGCGGTATGGGTACTGTAAGGGAATAAATCCATTTTACCCTGACAAGCTTCGGCGCCCAGCTCGAACATTTCCTTGGGCAGGCTATTGTATTGATAGGGATAATCTTTTATGGCACCAATAATGGCGTCGTAACTGGGGTCTTTGCCGCTCATGAGCATCCTGCCGTAAGCAAGTGCTTTACGGGCATCAATCCTTAAAAAAGTATGCAGCATGGAATAGGCCGTGGACACCTGGTATCGTACACCGGTATCTTTGGCTACTATTTTATTGAGTACAATAAGGGCTGAATCCGTATCGCCAAAAAAGTCTTTCATGTAATTATTACTGGCATATGGTTCCACGGCCTTAAATGTTGTCCCGTCCAATTCCTCGGCATGTTTTTCGGCATCCCTTTCTGCCATTGCAGTAGGCAAATCCCAGTTGCCATGCACTATTTTGGCCAAAGCATCAGGCAAGTAGGCAGTGTAGCCGATCCAGGCTAGTTTGCCTTCTGCATTTATTACGAAAGAGGAAGGGATGCCACTTTCTCCCACTGCGTCCATCCAAGAGGTTTCCATAAAATTACTGTCTTGCATCGCCACGGCATATTTCATTTTATCCCCTATGCTT
>CAWJTH010000050.1:0-16674 GCA_963845495.1 uncultured Chitinophagaceae bacterium | reverse complement strand
TCGTCGTCAGCGTCGTCTTGGCATAACTCCGCTCAGTCGCATGGTCTTCCGTTGATCGATGCAGTGCCACGGACCCGTCCTTGCGCTCGCCCCCGTGCCGATCCAACGTGGCCGCCGATCCGATCACCAACGCCGCGATGCCATCGATGCGGTAGCGGTGTGAGGGTGTGAAGGCCATCCCACGTAGGCCGTGGCCAATACCAGCATCGAGACCAGCGGCCAGATTACCTGGGGGCGCCAGCGCAGGAGCCGCAGGCCGGTGACGCCGCGGGCCAGCAGGATCCGAGTACCGGTGGCTCCGCACGGTCCCGGTCCACGACAGATGGCTCATCAGCACGTCGCGTTCGTCGTTAATCCCGGATGCCGAAGCGCCAGCATCGCCGACAGGGCCCGCAGCGGGAGGACCGCGGCCAGCCGGGACGGTTGGAACGCAAGAGTAATCTATGAAGTTTTACAGTTTTTTAATTAAATATCGGTTTTGGCTTGGTTTAGTGGCTTTGGCACTAGCCATTTTTGTAAATGTCGAAGCTGGTTTTTGGCAATCGCTTATTTTATATATATTAGCAATTGTTGCCATTGCTAGTCATTTTTTTATTGGTCCGATGCGCCTTATCCAAGAATATATTGAAAATGGCGATGTAGAAGGTGCCGAAAAAGTGTTGGCATCTATCTGGTTTCCTAACTTGCTGTACAAACCAATCAGGTCGGCTTTTTATACCATTAAAGGCCAGCTAAGCATGATGAAAAAAGATTATGACGGTGCCGAAAAACACATGAAGAAAAGCTTGGAACTGGGTGGCGATATGAAAGAGGCTGAAGGTGCAAATAAATTGCAATTGGGCATGTTGGCCATGCAAAAAGGCGATATGAAACAAGGAGAAAGCTATATCCGTGCCGCCATCCGTGCCGGTATTCCTGATAAAGATGGCGCTGCAATGGCGTATTTACAAATGTGCCAGATTTATATGAACCGTCGCGAGTTTCGTGCCGCTAAAGATTTTTTCCGCAAGGCAAAGGAACAAAAACCAACCAATGTGGAAGTACTCAATCAAATAAAAGAGATAAATAAATACATTAGCCGGGTGCCGGGATAAATCATTTGGTCATTATCAATAAGTTATTTTGCAAAAACAGCCACCTTTTGGATGGCTGTTTTTGCTTACATTATTTATTAAATTTTAATGTGTATAATAATAATAATATGGACTTATCATCCAATAAACTAACGGGCCAGTTACGGCTACGTAAAACCATATTGGCCAAGTAATCCGGGCCAATTTTTTATGTGCTTGATATTCTCCAATCAAGGCACGATAAGCGGTAAATAAAATAAAAGGTAACACTATGGCCGCCAATGGAATATGTGTTGCCAAAATAATATAATAAAAAATGCGAAGCGAGCCAGCTTGGCCTTTTTCGGTATCGCTTACAATACCGTCGTGGTTTAAATCGCCAAATTTTGTTTCGCCAGCTAATAGATGATGGGCAATATAACTCACCAAAAATAAAATTGACAACATCAAAGCCGTTAACATTAGCTTTTTATGGAATTCATATTTGCCATTTTTTACAGCCATTAAAGCTACAATCAATAAAACGGCCACAATTGAATTGATAATTGCGTTAAATAGTGCAAATAAATGTACATCAAACCCAATATTTAATTGTAGTTTAAATTTGCTAAGCAATACTACCGCAGCAAATACAACAAAAGAAACGGTTAAAATAAGCATCGTTGCTTTTTTATCGTTCTTTACCATTGAAGCTTCCAACATCTTTTCAAATTAAAAATTAAAAAATTAAAAATTGAAGCCAATTTTATAAGCCTTCTATTTTTTTTCTTTGCTTGGCCAAAATCAACATTACTATAAAAACAAGTACAGGTACCAAAAACAATAAAGGCAATATGGGCAAATACTCCTTAAAAACAGATGGTTTATTTCTATCTTTTTCTAATACCAGTTTTCCGATATCTTGGGCTAAATCGTACATGGAGGCACTGTCCAACCCATTATAATAACCACGTAATACATGGCTTTTATCCAGTAGTATTACCCTTTCAGAATGAATAAAATTGCTATCTACCAAACCACCATCCTGCGATGGTATTTTTATTTCGTTCAATAAAATATCATAAATATCCTTTTTATTACCGGTTAACATACGCCAATTGTCGCTATTTACATTAAAACGGTCGGCAAATTGCTTTAAGCTGTTAACGGAATCCCTTTCCGGATCAACGCTTAGCGATATAAACTGCACATACGAAGTATCGTCAAATTTTTTATTTTTCGGATTTTCGTAGCTGGCTTGCAGCTTCCTAATGCTTCGTGTTAATGCTGGGCAAATATTAGGGCAACGGGTAAAAAAAGAATTGATGACAATTATTTTGCCTTTTACACTATCTAACGAAAAAGGTTGCCCCAATTGGTCGGTTAAGGTAAAATTCTTAATTCGATGCCATTGTGTATCGGTTTGTATTTTCCCATCCTTTTCTGAATTAATAACCGTATCTAAGTAATAGTGCCTTGGCATATCCACCGCATGTTCACCCACTTGCTTCATTACAAAATAACAGCCCAACGGTATCATCAATGCAATTATCAGCCCTAACACAGCACCTTTATTCATACATCTTTTTTAACGAGGTGCAAAGGTAACCTCAATGAGCGTGAATATTTCATAATACAAGAATGGGATAATGCTTTTATCATCAAATTATAAAAGCAGTTTCTTTTGCCGTTCAATTACAACTAATAAAAAAAGCTGCCAATTTCTTGACAGCTTCTAATATTATTCAAATTAAATTACTTTTCTCCAGGCTTTGCAGTTGCTGGTGGGGTTATTGGTTGCTCTTGATAAACCTTACTCCCAGCTTCGGTATTGCGTAAATCTTTCCAGCTGCTACCATCCTTTAAAAATGCAATAATAAACCAAACAAATAGCATTAATGGTACCACGATTGTCATTACCATATTCCTAATTTCATCG
Source organism: uncultured Chitinophagaceae bacterium (assembly GCA_963845495.1). Classification (GTDB taxonomy): domain Bacteria; phylum Bacteroidota; class Bacteroidia; order Chitinophagales; family Chitinophagaceae; genus JAZKFT01. The sequence continues at coordinate 13,683 of CAWJTH010000050.1, read as the reverse complement.
CCCAAGTGCATGAAAGAACTAACAATATAAAATGCTTTTGCCAAAGAAAGAATGCAAACCAATCCCTTAAACATTAGCACCAACGTTGCACTTGGGTCAGCGCCTTTGTGGATGGTATAGATAATAAGACCGATACTCAATTCGATAACGGTGATGATCGATAAAAGCCAAAATACACGCCATATTTTTTTGGTATTATCCGATGCTTCGTGACCAAAAGTAATTTCAGAAGAAGATAAAGTATGTTCGCTCATAATAATTCAATTTTCAGAAAACCAAGTTAGATAAGATAAAAACAAAGGAAAACAAATACCCAAACCAAATCTACAAAGTGCCAATACAAACCAGCCTTCTCAATCATTTCGTAATGGCCGCGTTCTTGGAAATGACCCATTTTGGTTTTAATGTACATTATTACATTTATGATAACGCCACTAAATACGTGGAAACCGTGGAAACCAGTAATACCAAAGAAAGCACCGCCAAACGCAGGAGGCCCTACTTCACCAATTGCTCCAACAACACTTTCGTTTAAATTAATATTTTTAAATAAATCAGCGTTGTTCATTGCTTCCAGTTGTGCAAGGCTAAATCCTTTACTGCTAACATTGGCCAATTCAACCAATTGCGCATGTGGCGTATGTGCCAACGCAGCAGAAATTTGAGATTCGGTTAACGCTCTGCCCCACGGGTTGCTACTAACTGTTGTTGGCACTACATTTAAAGTTCCGTCCTTTAACATAGCAATATGCTCACCGGTCAATAAGTGCGTCCATTCCCAAGCTTGGCAACCCAAGAAAGCCAAACCACCGATAATGGTCAGCAACATATAGTTTTCTACCTTTTTTTGCTGCATGTGGTGGCCTGCATGCACCGCCAACACCATTGTTACAGAACTAAAAATGAGGATGAACGTCATCAAACTCACAAACGCCAACGGTAAATTGGCATGATGGCCTGCAAAAGGAAATGCATTAAACACATGGTTAGGATCTGGCCAATAATTTTGGCTGAAACGGATGGTGCCATAAGTGATAAGGAATGCCCCAAAAGTAAAAGCATCACTCATCAAAAAATACCACATCATCAATTTGCCATAGCTTACGTTGAAGGGGCTTTTACCACCGCTCCACCATTTTGTTCCTGCCGGTATAGCTGCTGTTGACATATAAATAAGGAAACTGTTAAGTATTGCAAAAATAAGCGTACACCCACAAAAAAGTCATGGAAAAGTAAAAATTATGCAGGAAATTTTTGATAATCAAAAGTTTACAGCCAAATCGAGCTTTTCCTAAGGCATAGCAATACAAATTTATTGGATCCAATTCAAGAAAAGAAACAAATAAATCCAGAGAAAATCAACAAAATGCCAATAAATGGCCATCACTTCAATTGGCACGGGACTATAATTCCTTTTTGAACCAATAAACGCTTTTATAAACATTACTAATAAAGCAACTACGCCGCCAATAATATGTGCAATATGTACTACCACGATCACAAAAAGAAAAGAGCCCGCTACGTTACTGCCGCGATGGATCAGCTTAATCCCATTTTCATTTAATTGGTGAAAGCCCATTATTTGCAACGTAACAAAGGCCACACCCATAGCACCAACAGTAATTAACAACCGTCGGTATTTTGACATTTGCCTTTCCTTAAACGCCCTTACACAAAACACCATTACAATACTGCTTAAAACAATAACGCCTGTGCTAAACCAAAAAATCTTGGGCAATTCAAAACCTTGCCAGTTGCTTTGGTTTCTTTTTACGATGTAAGCACTCGTTAAGCCAGCAAACATCATAACAATACTGCCCATGGCTACCCAAAGCAAAAATTTATAGGGATGTATTCTTTTAACTGGTTGATTCATAACTATATCCATAAAATTCCAAATAATAAATTCCAAATTTCAACAAGTAACAAACGTACTCCATTTCTAAAACCGATTTAAAAATTGCAGCAACTTATCTAAACATAGTGCATCATAATAAGGCTGTTGCTTAGTTCACAACTTTAGGATTTCGGATTTTTTCTTTACGAACAATGGGTTTTAAATGCCAATAAAGCCAATAAAATAATAGGCAACCAAGCATAGCTGCTAAACATCACCCGTCGTGCCGCCTTAACATCCATGTCTTTATAAAGCCTAATACACTGTATAATTAAAAAAACATTTGCGGCAAAACCAATAATAATGGCATATAAGCCACTCATTCCAAACAATACACCATTACAAACCGGGCCACCATAAAAAAGCGGTAATGCACAAATTGGAATCATCAACAATGAATAACCAATGGCTTGCAAAGCTGTTTTTTGGGTCGGTTCATTTTGGCCGGGCAATAATTTAAATCCAGCTCTATCGTAATCTTTATGTGCCACCCAAGCAATAGCCCAAAAATGTGGAAACTGCCATATAAATTGGATGGCAAATAAAATAAAACCGCCCGTCCAGCTAAATTCAAGGCCATTTAAACCCGCTACCCAACCAATTAAACAAGGAAAAGCACCCGGGAAAGCACCTACCAAAACGGAGATAGCACTTACTTTTTTTAAAGGGGTATAAATAAAGGCATAGGTAAATAAGCTGATGGCAGAAATAAGCGCCGATTGCCAATTAAAAAAAATCCACATAATTGAAATTCCCGCTACGGCTGCTAGCGAAGCAAAAGCCCAAGCTTCATTTACACTAATTCGTCCGGCAGCAACGGGCCTATTTGCAGTGCGCCTCATCATGGCATCCGTATCTTTTTCGGTTACTTGATTAATCGCGTTTGCACTTCCCGTCACTAGCATTCCGCCCAACGTTAACAACAATACCATTTTAAGATTAAAACTAACTCCAGGTACTAGTAAATAGCTGATGACGCTTGAAAATACAACGGTTAAGCTTAAAGTAAATTTTATAAGCTCTTTATAGTCCTTCAGTTTGTTGGAGGGTTTTGTATGAGATGGATTTGATGTTGCTTCTTTTGATAATTGCTCCATGAAAATTATAAACGGCAGTCAAAAACCGATTAGTATCGGATGCCAAGCGCAAAAATACCTGAAATAAAAAGCCCTGCCAAAAGCAAGGTAGTTTTATTTAAGTTGAAAAGGAAATTCAAAGAAATTATTGCAATGTTGTAAATGACAAACAGCCCATTTAAAGTAACGGGCTGTTTGCAAAATTATTTAATGTCCATCAGATTCGTCTGGACCGATTGGCGTTGTTTGCGCTATGTGGTCACTTCCATCCTTAGAGTATTTACCATAATCATAAGGCCACCTGTACACCTCAGGAATATCGCCAGGCCAGTTGCCATGTCCAGGGCGAATGGGTGTAGTCCATTCCAAAGTATTTGAATTCCAAGGATTTTGTTGTTGAACCAATCTTCCTTTGAAAATAGAATAGAAGAAATTGAAGACAAACATCAATTGCAACACAAACACAACAAATACAACTATTGAGATAAATGTATTTAGATCTTGGAATTGGGTGAAAGATTTGTAAGAACTTAAATCATATAAACGCCTAGGCATACCGGCTAAACCTTCGTAGTGCATTGGCCAAAAAATAAGATAAGCACCAACCATTGTTCCCCAAAAGTGGATAAAACCCAAAGTACTATTCAAGTAGCGCCCAAACATTTTAGGAAACCAGTGATAAACCCCGGCAAACATTCCAAAGAATGATGCAACACCCATTACAATGTGAAAGTGGGCAATTACGAAATATGTATCATGTAAGTTGATATCCAACGCAGAATTACCAAGGAAAATACCCGTTAAACCTCCACTGATAAACAAACTCACAAAACCTAATGCAAACATCATGGCTGGTGTAAAGCGGAGATTACCTCGCCAAATAGTTGTAAGCCAGTTAAATACTTTAATCGCAGACGGTACAGCAATAAGTAAAGTCAATAGTACAAATATGCCACCTAAGAACGGATTTAATCCCGTTACAAACATGTGGTGCGCCCAAACCAAGAAAGCAAGAATGGTAATGGCAAAGATGGAACCAATCATGGCCATGTAACCAAATATGGGTTTACGGCTATTGGTAGATATAATTTCTGATGCCATGCCCATTGCCGGCAAAAGAATAATGTATACTTCAGGGTGGCCCAAGAACCAGAATAAATGCTGATACAAAATTGGGCTACCACCTTCGTTTGGTAATGCTTGCGAAGTAGATGCAACAAATATGTCGCTCAAATAGAAGCTTGTTCCTAAGTTACGATCGAACAACAACAAAATGAAACCGCTCAATAACACTGGGAAACTTAACACACCCAAAACAGCAGTGAAGAAGAATGCCCAAATAGTTAAAGGCAAACGGGTCATGCTCATACCTTTTGTACGAAGGTTCAGTACCGTTGCTATATAATTTAATCCACCTAATAATGAAGAAACAACAAATAATGCCATACTGGTAATCCACAAATCGGCACCCAATTGAGAACCTGGCGATGCTTCATGTAAAGCACTCAATGGCGGGTAAGCAGTCCAACCACCACTAAATGCGCCAGTTGAAATGAATAAAGAAGAAAGCATAACTATACCAGCCGTAAAGAAAAACCAATAGCTCAACATATTCAACATAGGAGAGGCCATGTCTCTAGCCCCAACCTGTAATGGTATTAAAAAATTTGAAAATGTACCACTTAAACCAGCTGTCAATACAAAGAAAACCAAAATAGTTCCATGCATGGTAGTAAGCATGTAATAAAATTCTGGTTTAATCCTACCGCCTTCCGCCCAATGGCCAAATAAATTTTCCAACCAAGGAAAAGTTGCTTCAGGATAGCCTAATTGCAAACGAAACAATACGGAGAACAGCCCCCCGATCATTGCCCAAATGATACCAGTTATTAAAAATTGCTTTGCAATCGTTTTATGGTCCATACTGAAGATATACTTCGATACGAACGATTGATGATGCTCATGATGACCACCATCATGATGCGTACCATGCACGGTTGCCGTGCCTGCATGTGATATTGATACTTCGTTGCTCATGGTTCTCAAATTCTATTGTATAAACGGAAAATTCCGTTCTAAATTATAATTATTTCGTTTTGCCCTTAGCTGCAGCAGGTGCATTTACTACAGCAACTTTATTGGTAGAATCTGCTCCTGCCTTTTTGTTGTTTGATGGATCCATAGCGGGAAACACGGTAAAATAAACGGGTTTTTGTTTTGCCATCAACGCGTCATACTCTTCTTGTGTAACCACATCAATAGCGCCTTTCATTGCGTAGTGACTTGCGCCACAAAGCTGATCACACACCAGCTCATATTCAAAATCAGGGTTATTGGTACGTTCCCGCATTTCTTTTGTGGTGTATTTTGGTGTAAACCAAAGTGTTGTAGGAATTCCTGGCACCGCATCCATTTTTAATCTAAAATGTGGTAAACCAACATCGTGAATAACATCTTTACTTCCGATAACCAATTTTACAGGTTTATCTTTTACCAAATACATTGTGTTAGTAACCAAATCATCGTGGGTAGAAGCATCGTCCCAATCCAACCCAAGGGAATTACTTTTTGCCGGATCAATCAAGCGATAATTTTTCTTTCCCAATATTTTATCGTTGCCCGGATAACGAAACTCCCAGCCAAATTGGTGACCGGTTACTTCCACCACCATTGAATTGGCAGGAGGATCTCCGGTTATTTTAAACCAATGACGAAGACCAATAACAACCAATACAGTTAAAGTAATTGCAGGAACAATTGTCCAAATCAACTCTAATTTATTGTTATGAGGTAAGTAAAAAGCTTTGCGGCCTTCTTTTTCTTGATAAATAAAAGAAAAGACAAACAAACAAATTTGCGTAGCTAAAAAAATGATACCAGTAATGGCTGTTGTAACCATAAACATGAAATCAATCTGATCACCTTCGTAAGACGAACTCCCAACCGGTAACAGGGTTTTCGGATACAGATTTTTATTGCACACATATGCACCAAATAAACCTACAACTAAAAAAGCCAACATTAAAAATGCATTGATACGGTTGCTTTGTTCGCGGCTTTTCTTTTCCCCTTTCAAAACACTTACGTATTCGCTGGCTTTAGCAATTTGAAAAATCACTAGAAAAACCATTACAATAATACACAGCAACAGCCAAATATTCATAATCTTATGTATAAAAGTGATACAAATTATTCAATAAGTGACAAGTTTTAGGTGGTAAGTTATAAATTCTGATATCTGATTTACGACCTATTACTTTCTACTTACTACTTAGTGTTATACGTGGTGAATAATACTTTCTTTGAAGAAAGGATGGAATTTTTGAATTAGCGGTTGTTTTGCTAAAGCCCTTCCTACAAAAAACACGATCATTCCAACATACCCAATTGCAATTCCGAATTCAAACCAGCTTAATTGTGCGTGTGGTGCAAATTTCCCCCCCATCAAACCGGGCATTACCATTTGATAAAAATCCAGCCAGTGGCCAAAGATGATAATGATCGCCACAAAAGTAACCATTGTATAATTCCTTTTTGGCCCCCTTTTCATGAATATCAAGAAAGGACTCACAAAATTTAATATCAGGTTTAAAAAGAAGATACCCCTAAAATTACCCAATAACCTTGGTTGGAAATATTTTGTTTCCTCAGGAATATTTGCATACCAAATCAACATGTATTGGCTAAACCATAAATATGTCCAAAAGATAGAAAAAGCGAACATGAATTTGCCAATATCGTGTAAATGTTCTTCGGTTACATTTTCTAAATAACCTTTATTCTTCATATAGACTACAAATATTGCTATCAACGACATTCCAGATACGAATGTTGAAGCAAATGTGTACCAGCTATACATGGTGCTGTACCAATGAGCGTCTATACTCATTAACCAAAGCCATGGAATGGTAGATGTAACCGTTAAACCAAAAGCGACTAAAAAAAGTGAAGAACGAACGGTGCTGTTCCAAGTAAAAGCCTTGGCTTCATCTATACCCATTGGGCCTTCATCGGCCTGTTTACCCAAATCACGCATTCTTTTTCCAAAAAACCACCAAGAGCCGATACTTATGATAGACCAAACTGTAAAAAAACCTTTATTTAAAAAGCCACTTTTGCCCTGAAGGCCAAGACTTTTGTTTACTTCTGCTTTATTTAACCACAAATAAACATTTGAACCAATATGTTCACTATAAATAATACAAAACAAAACTATCAGGGCCAAAACGCCAAATATGGGAACCATGGTTGAAATGGCTTCAGGAATCCTTCGAAATGCAACTTGCCACCCACCCCAAGCTAAAGTGGTAGCGCATATAAAAAACATGGAGGCGTTACAAATCATTAGGAAGTAAGTACTATTTTGTAACAATACTGCCCAAAAGCGAACATTGTCCTCGGTGTCTTTACTCATAGCCAATGTAAAAATCCCCGCAATTAACGCAACCAGCCCAACAACACTGAGGCCTAATCCCCATTTGCGCATTCCATCAGGCATTTCAAATTGTAATCTGTACGAAGCCATCTTTTTATATTTCAGATTAATAGGTAATATTTAATATCTTAATTACAGTGTGGATGTTACTTTTTTGATGTACTATCTTTTGCCGCTCCCGCCGCCGCTGGCTTTGGTGCTGCTGCAGCTTGCTTAGATTTTATGTAAGCGATAATTTGCCAGCGTTGTTTTGGTGTAACTTGGCTAGCATAACTACCCATCAAGTTTTTTCCATAAGTTACACTGTAAAACATTTGGCCTTCTGGCATTGCTGCATACTTCGCATCACCTACTAACGTGGCAGGTTTTGCGGGAAATGGGCCTGTTCCATCTTTATACAAAGGCCCGTTTCCATCTAATGCGGTTCCATGACAGATGCCACAATTAATAAGATACAACCTTTCTGCTTCTTTCAAACTGCTTGAATCAAATTGAAAAGGATTAACCGTTTGTTTGGCAGCGTAGTAATTAGCAGTATCGCCAAGCTTATCTTTCTCAATATGATAAACATAATCTTGCTGACGGCCAACGGTACCAGCAACAGGTTCGTTGTTATAAAATATTTTTACACTGTCGTCGGAACCCCAGCTATTTCTAGTAGTAGTAAAAATATTTGAATCCCTTTCTGCATACGTTTCATAAGCACGACTATAAGCCATATCCGGCATATATACTCGGCCTGGTTCGCGTTTTACTTCCGTGCACGAAGTTGCCATGATCAACATGCAAAATGCAGCACCTGTTATATATTTCAATTGTTTCATTGTTTTTCGTCAGTTTGAATTAATGGGACACAGAAAAAGAATCATCATACAACTTTCTTTCTTCAGCATAATTGCCAAGCCACCATCCTGGTTCTGCTATTTGGGTATTGATTCCTTCTGCCCCAACATTTGCCAAAAGTGCTGTTGCATCTGCTTCCGTTGTTGGTCCGGTACATTCTATCACCATCACAAAAGTATCATCTGTCGCCCTTAAATCGAAATGGTGTTTACGAAGAAAAGGAGCAAGTTGACAGAGATAGCAAAAAGTTAATACCATACCAACCGCAGCAAACATTACCGTTAACTCAAATGTGATTGGAATAAACGCAGGTAACGGAAAGTGAGGTTTACCTCCAATATTTAGCGGCCAATCAGTGGTAAAAATCCAGCCCATTAATGACAATGCGGTGGTTGTGCCAGTTATACCATACAGAAAACCCGCGGTATGAAGACTGGTTTCACGTATACCCATAGCTCCGTCTAAACCATGTACCGGATATGGTGTATACACGTCGTGGATTTTAAAACCGCCCTGCCTAACCCGTTTTACTGCGGGAAACAGGACTGCCTCATCCTTAAAACCTCCAACTACAAACTTTTTAGCTGCCATAATATTGTTGAATTAAAAAGTAAAAATTAAAAATGCAAAACCCACAACAAGTGATACGCTTTCATTTCATGTTTCTTTTTACTTTTTATTTTTTAATTTTTACTTATTAATGAGCGTACTCATGTGCATATTCTTCTACCGACATTTCTTCAATTACCTCATGACCCGGTTTGAAGTTTTCGCCGCTACGTTTCAATATCGCTTTGATTTCAGCTATCGCAATAACTGGGAACCATTTTGCAAACAAGAAAAAGCAGGTGAAGAACAAACCGAAGGTTCCCACAAAGAAACCAATTTCCCAAATGGTGGGGCTATAGTAATAGCTAAAACTACTTGGCAAATAATCTCGGTACAAAGAAGTAACAATGATTACAAAACGTTCGAACCACATACCTACGTTTACTATCACACTCATAAAGAAGGTGAAAAGAATATTACGGCGTAATTTTTTGAACCAGAACATTTGTGGGCTAACTACGTTACAGAACATCATTCCCCAATAGCTCCACCCGTACGGACTGAATAAATTAGCACGGCTATATTGGAAAGTGTAACCTTCATAAGGATTTTGACTGTACCACGCCATGAACAACTCAGTTATATAGGCGATACCTACAATTGAACCGGTCAATACAATTACCTTGTTCATTACTTCAATGTGTTCCAAAGTAATATAGTCTTGAAGGTTCAATACTTTTCTGGTAATCAATAATAGTGATTGCACCATTGCAAAACCAGAGAATACCGCACCAGCAACGAAGTAAGGAGGGAAAATGGTAGTATGCCAACCTGGAATTACTGACGTTGCAAAGTCAAAAGATACAATGGTGTGTACTGATAATACCAACGGAGTTGCTAAACCTGCCAAAACCAATGAAAGACTTTCATGACGTTGCCAGTGTTTTGTACTACCTGTCCAACCAAAAGCGGCGAGGCCATAAAAAGATTTGCGCCATTTGATTTTTGCCCGGTCGCGGATGGTGGCCAAATCGGGCAATAAACCAGCATACCAGAACAAAACAGATACCGTAAAATATGTTGATATCGCAAACACGTCCCACAACAAAGGCGAAGTAAAGTTTACCCAAAGCGGTCCGCGGCTGTTGGGATAAGGCATTACGAAGAAAGCCATCCAAACACGACCCATGTGGAATATCGGGAACTGACCTGCGCACATTACCGCAAAAATCGTCATCGCTTCTGCTGCACGGTTTACACCTGTGCGCCAGCCTTGCCTAAACAATAACAATACGGCAGAAATCAAAGTACCAGCGTGACCAATACCTACCCACCATACGAAGTTGGTGATATCCCAACCCCACCCGATGGTTTTGTTAAGGTTCCATTGGCCGATACCATAAGTTACCTCACGATAAACGCTGTACACCCCAAAAGTTAGCATTGCCAAAGCAACACCGAAACCTATTTTCCAAAGCTTGGAAGGCGCCACTTCAATAGGGCGGCAAATGTCTTCCGTTATTTGGTGATAATCTTTTTGACCATCTACCAACGGAGCCCTTACGTTCGATTCGTACCTTAATAATGACATAAGCTTTCTTTAAATCCCGAACAATTAAAAATTAAAAATTAAAAATTAAAAATTTCCACAAATTGAAAACCTAACATCTAATTTTCCATCCCAACATTAATACTTATAACTTAAACGAATTTACTTACAACCTTTTTAGGCTGGTTCTTTTTCCGTTTTTTCTTCTTCTTTTTCTTTCCAAGATTCATCTATCTCGTCGGTATTCCGCACTTTAGCCAAATAGCTAACATTTGGTAAAACGTGTAATTGTTCCAAAGCGTAAAATAACCTATTTGGGTTTTCCTTGCGGATCATTTTGATAGCACTATGCTTATCATTGAAATCACCAAAAACAATTGCCTCTGTTGGGCAAGCTTGCTGACAAGCAGATTTAATTTCACCATCAACAATCGTCCTGTTTTCTTTCTTGGCTTTTAATTTACCTTCTTGCAAACGTTGTACGCAGAAAGAACATTTTTCGATTACACCACGGCTGCGAACGGTAACGTCGGGGTTCAACACCATGCGTGTTAAATCGTCGTTCATCATCATGGCCGCGTCGCTAACTTCACCACGTTGGTTATCGGGGAAGCTATCAGCACCCATATAATCAGCCCAGTTAAAACGACGAACTTTAAAAGGACAGTTATTGGCACAATACCTAGTACCAATACAACGGTTATAGGTCATTTGGTTTAAACCTTCGCTGCTATGGTTGGTAGCGGCAACCGGACAAACATTTTCGCAAGGCGCATTGTCGCAGTGTTGGCACATCATCGGTTGGAAAACCACATCCACTACTTCGTCTGAATTGCCTGGTTTGGTTACAAAGTATCGATCGATACGGATCCAGTGCATTTCATGACCACGTAGCACCTCGCTTTTACCAACAACAGCTACGTTGTTTTCAGCGTTACAAGCTACAACGCAAGCGCCACAACCAGTACAGCTATTCATATCTACACTCATGCCCCAATGTATACCTGGCCTTTCGTTCAGGCTTGGGTCATAAAGCGATCCTTCATTTCTATAATCGCCATCTTTTTCGCCTTTTTTGGTATATTCTTCAGATAATTCCTCACGCCATTGCTTAATATGTTCTGGATATTTCTTGAACGTTCCCAAATTGGTTTCACGTACTACTTCAACCCTGCTATAACCAAGGCTATCGGTATAAGAGCTATATGTTTGGTTTTGTGCGATTGGATAAGTATCGTCTGTTTTTTCCATTGTGGCATCTACAACGCAATAATCAACTGTAGTACCATTGAATGTGGAAAAAGGAAAAGCATTTTTGCCAGCACCATTCGCTGCTTTGCCTATATTTTCACCTCGGCCATAACCAAGAGCTATGCCAATGGTATTAGCAGGCAAGCCTGGAATAATGATAATCGGCAAATCTAATTCCTTGCCGTTTGCTTTTATTTTGATGACTTGTTTGGCAGGATGTACTTCATATTTATCAATATCGCCGGCATTCTTAACAGTATCTTGCATGTTAATGCCAAATTGTTCTTTCGCTAAGGCCATGGAAACCATTGCATAGTTATCCCAAGTGGCTTTGGTTACAGGGTCGGGCATTTCTTGCAACCAAGGATTGTTTGCCTGCTGACCAGCCCCCATGCTTACTTTTTCATATAAAACAATTTCATAAGCACCGCCTTTTTTCGCATTACCCAAAGCAGTTGTTGCAGTTGCAACCGAAGCGGTATTAAATGTTGCACTGCCAGTTGCGGCTTCGCCTGTTGTTGGGTTTACAACCCCGGCACGCAAAGCATCGTCCCAACCGTTTTGTCCACCTAATTTGCTAATCCAGTATGTTTTGATATAGGTAGCATAATCATTCGTATCAATCGGAATTTTTACAGCCCCAACACCGGTTGTGCTATCTTTTCCTGTATTGGCTGCCGCAATCGGTTTAGCGTTCCATTTCAACAAGCTATCTTGCCAAGCCCTTGTTTTAAATAAAGGGTTGATGGTAGGTTGAATAAAAGAATAATAACCTGTGCGTGGTTCAGCATCGCCCCAAGCTTCCAAAAAGTGGTGATCGGGCAAAATAAAATTGCACAATTCTGTCGTTTCGTCCATTTTGGCATTAAAAGAAACCGAAACTTTTACTTTAGCAAGGCCAGTCTTAAACTTATCAGATAACGGATGCGTATAAATTGGATTGGCTCCGTGTATCAATAATGCACCAACCGAACCAGCGTTCATATCATCCACCAGTTTTGCCATGTCGGCATCAATGCCTTGGCGATAGTTAACTGGTAATGACCAATTGATGGTTTTGCCATTGGCACCAATTGCTTCGTTGATGGCATTTACTATAGTCTGAACATTTACGTCGTTGCTTCCACTTACCACCAAAGCTGCTCCAGCATTTGCCTTTAGCTCTTTAGCTACTTTTTCGATGCCAGCTTTTAATTTAGGATCAGTAACGGTAGCGGAGCTACCATTTACAGCTGCTAATAAAGCCAACGCAACCGCTCCGGTTTCAGAAGGTTTGTGCGAAAAGCGTTCATCTGCATTTGCACCTGTCATGCTCATGATGCTTTCAAACTGGTAATGTTTGCTCATTACCGGGTTTTTTTCATCTATTTTACGACCCTTGGAATATTGTTTTGCAAATTCAACCGGAGAAAGCCAAGTGCCAAGAAAATCGGCAGCCAAGCTTACAATAATCTTTGCTTTATCGAAATTATAAGTAGGGATTGCCCTTTTACCGTAAGATGCCTCGTTGGCCAACAACATGCCTGAATAAGAAATGGCATCATATTGCACGTGGCGGCTACCCGGATGTTGTGCGATGAAATCAGCAATAATTTGTTTGGTTGAAGGCGAAGTGATAGTTGAAGTAAGGATAACGATTGGAACAGAACCGATTCCGGCTATTGCGCTACCAACCAATTTATCAAATAATTCAAATGTGCTAACTTCCTTAAATCCAGATCCGGTACGCTGCATCGGGAAACGTAAGCGAGAAGTATCATACAAATCAAGTACAGAAGCCTGAACCCTTGCACTTGTACCGCCCATTGTAATCGGGCTTAATTCGTTTCCTTCAATTTTAATTGGACGACCGTCTCGAACCTTGGCCAAAATGCTTACTACATCACCATCTTGAACGTAAGTAGTGGCATAATAATTTGAAATACCACCGATTACATTTTCTGGCTTGTTTACAAATGGTATTGCCCTGTTAATATGTTGCTTACAACTGGCTGCCAAAGTAGCGGCTGCAGTGCTGAACCCGACGTACTTTAAAAAGTCCCTGCGGGGTGTTTTAGCATTCAATAAACCATCATCGGCGGTT
>CAWJTH010000049.1:0-4876 GCA_963845495.1 uncultured Chitinophagaceae bacterium | reverse complement strand
CCCATTTTTTCACGCAGCTCAGGCGTCATAAAAGGGGAGGGGCTTTCTTCCACCAACTTTTGGTGCCGGCGCTGGATGGAGCAATCCCTTTCGCTTAGATGTGCTACCGTTCCAAATTGGTCGCCGGCAATCTGTATTTCAATATGTCGGGGTTCTTCCACAAACTTTTCCATATAAATACCGTCGTTCTTAAACGATGCGGCAGCTTCGGTTTTGGCCGTAGTATATGCTTTTTCAATTTCGCTTTCGTGCCAAACCACCCGCATACCCTTGCCGCCACCGCCGGCTGTAGCTTTTAATATTACAGGATAACCAATTTCTTTGGCCGCACCTTTGGCGTGGTCAACACTTTCCAGCAAGCCTTCTACACCCGGTACAACTGGAACGCCGGCTTTTATCATGGTTTCTTTGGCTGTCACTTTATCGCCCATGCTGTTAATCATGTGCGGTGTTGGCCCAATAAATTTAATGCCATGACTGCCGCAAATTTCTGCAAAACGGGCATTTTCGGCCAAAAAGCCATAGCCAGGATGGATGGCATCAGCATTGGTAATTTCGGCCGCAGCCATAATGTGGGCAATGTTCAGGTAGCTCTCGCTGCTTTGCGGCTTACCGATACAAACGGCTTCATCTGCAAATTTTACATGTAGCGATTCGCGGTCGGCAGTTGAAAAAACGGCTACCGTTTTAATGCCCATTTCACGGCAGGTGCGGATAACACGAAGGGCAATCTCGCCACGGTTGGCTATAAGAATTTTCTTAAACATGGTTTTTAATGTGCTAATTAGCTAATGTGCTGATTTGCTAATGAATACATTTGCATTTCATATCTGCATGTAATTAAGTTAATGTCTGGTGTTACAAAGTGACATTCGATTTACATACAACATTTGCTAGATTATTAAAAAATCAAAAAACTTAAAAGATAATTAAACGGTGTTTTACGTTTGGATGTTGAAAGTATTTTATTCAATATTCTACCTATTTCATTTAATTTTTCAATTAGCAACACACAATCAGGATAACTGTTCGAAAAATTACAAAGTGTAAGCCAGTATTGTGTTTCATCACATTCTTTTGCTGCAATTTTCATTTTGTGTATAAAATCGGCTTTACTTTCGGCATTCTGTGCCTCCATTGCATTAGCACCAATCGATGTGCCAGAAGGAATTAATTGTTTTGATATGGCATATTTTCTTAAGGCATCTAAACTATTGCAATATTCCATCACAAGCAGAGAAAAATTGAAACTCAATTTAAGTATTGGATTATTTTCAATCATTTCATTTTGCATAAGTGATGTTTGTAAAGTGAAAATTTTTATAATAAGTGATGCTAATTAGCATATTAGCAAATTAGCTAATTAGCACATTGGTTTAATTCGGCTCTACCAAAAACAACGGCTGATCATATTCCACAGGGCTGGCGTCTTCTACCAATACTTTAACTACTTTGCCGCTTACTTCACTTTCTATTTCATTAAAAAGCTTCATGGCTTCAATAATACAAACTACTTTGCCTGGGGTAATTTCGGTACCAACCTCTGCAAAAGCAGGTTTGTCGGGCGATGAACGTCGGTAAAATGTACCGATCATTGGGCTTTTTACCGTTATTAGATTATCGGCTGGTTTGGCCGGTTCAGCTTTTGGCGCAGCTGGGGCGGTAGCGGCTGGCGGCGGCGTTGTTTGTGGCGCTGGCGGCGCTACTTGATATACTTGATGCGTTGGTGCCGGTGCGTAAGTTGGCACTGCATCGTCTTTTTGCTTTATGGTAATTTTTAGTCCCTCTTCTTCGATACTTATTTCGGAGACATTGGTTTTGTTGATCATCTTGACCAACTCTTGGATTTGTTTAATGTCCATACTGTAGCTATTATAGTTGTTGAATGGATTTGCCGGATATACGGGCGGCTAAAGTAAGGGAGAACGGTTAATTTGAGCATTTTTCTTATAAAAATGGCAAAAATTGCCATTTTTTGGGCAGAAATCGTTCATATTTTACTGTTTTCTAGTTGATTTTCGTTTCATAAAAAAATTGGCAATCGCAAATTCGTCGTTCAAAACAAAACTTTTAAACTGTAATTTTGTATTTACTAATATACTATGAAGCGGCATAAAAAATATGCCATCAATATTTTGAACATCGGTTTTTAAATATTTACTTTTATAATGAGCTGCATTCCAGAAGGACAAGTTGTAGAAAACGAAGGACGGATAAAAAAACCAAGTTGGCTAAGGGTTAAATTACCGATTGGTGAAGAATATAGACACGTGCGTGGGTTGGTAGATACACATAAATTGCATACCATTTGCGAAAGCGGCAACTGCCCAAATATGGGTGAGTGTTGGGGCGCTGGTACGGCTACATTTATGATATTAGGCAATATATGCACCCGTAGTTGCGGGTTTTGTGCCGTTGCAACCGGAAAACCTGATCCAGTTGATTGGGATGAACCGCAACGAGTGGCTGAAGCCATTCATTTGATGAAGGTGAAACATGCCGTAATTACAAGTGTAGATAGGGATGAATTAAAAGATGGGGGCGCCCAAATTTGGTATAACACCATTAAAGCGGTAAAAGCCTTAAATCCCAATACCACATTAGAAACGTTGATAGGGGATTTTAAAGGTGATAAAGATTGCATTAAATTAGTGGCAGATGCTGCGCCAGAAGTAATTAGCCACAATATAGAAACAGTAGAGCGCCTTACAAAAAAAGTAAGGATCCAAGCCAAATATTGGCGCAGTATGGAAGTATTGCGTACATTAAAACAAAATGGCATGCGTACAAAAAGCGGTGTTATGCTAGGCTTGGGCGAAGAAATGGACGAAGTTGTTCAAACGATGAAAGATTTACGGGCTAATGATGTGGATGTAATAACAATTGGACAATATTTACAGCCTACCAAAAGGCACCTTCCACTTGTGCGTTTTGTGCATCCCGATGAATTTGCTGAGCTGCGTGAAATTGGCTACGACCTTGGTTTTGACTACGTGGAAAGTGGTCCATTGGTACGTAGCAGTTACCATAGCGAAAACCATATTTTTAAAGGTTATGGAAGAAAAGTTTGGGAAAACGAAAAGAAAACAATGCTGGCGGTTTAATTTTTTGGATACAATAAATAAAAATGCGAAACGTTAGAAGATGTTTCGCATTTTTGTATTGAAGCTTTTTTATATATTTATAAAAATAATTAAAAAAAATGATTTTTATAATGGGAGTATAAAGTAATTTAGCTGCCTATTGCTCTGCCGATCTACCCTTTTCCTTTTTATAAATGTTTTATAGAATTTATGATGTCAAGTAAATTAAATTTTGCGACCGTTGCAAAATTTGTGGCTGGTGTTATCCTATCTGCTATCTTGGGTGTTATAATCCTTGCCTCATTTTTGTTTATTTCAAAAGATTAAGGCTGTCGGCCTCAATCTTTTGAAATAATAATAATTAATAATTGCTTGCCAGCTTAATTTTTTAAGCAGAATGCTACAATTTTGCCAAAACATCTTCAATTGCAGCTTTTGTTTTTTCTTCGCTCCAATCTTCGGGTTTAAAAGGTTGGCCAATTACTTTTTCGTATAATTCGATATATCTTTTAGAAATGGTGTTGATCCAACTTTCATCCATTTCGGGAACTGTTTGGCCATCTTTGCCCATAAATCCGTTTTCAATCAACCATTCCCTTACAAACTCTTTACTTAACTGTTTTTGTTTTTCACCATTTATTTGCCTTTCTACATATCCGTCGGCATAAAAATACCTAGATGAATCTGGCGTATGTATTTCATCCATCAAATAAATTTCATCTCCTATTTTTCCGAACTCGTATTTAGTATCTACTAAAATTAAACCCTGTTTGGCTGCCAAAACTTTGCCTCTTTCAAATAAGGCAAGCGTATAATTTTCCAAAATTTCGTAATCTTTCTCGCTTACAATGTTTTGGGCAATAATTTCTTCTCTGCTAATATCTTCATCGTGGCCTTCGGTTGCTTTAGTTGAAGGCGTAATTATTGGGGATGGGAAAAAATCGTTTTCTTTTAAACCATCCGGCATTTCAACACCGCAAAGTATTCTTTTACCGCTTGCATAAGTTCGCCAAGCATGCCCGGCAAGGTTGCCCCGCACTACCATTTCAACCCTAAAAGGCTCACATTTTTTACCAATGCTTGCATTGGGAGCAGGTGAGGCAAGTAGCCAGTTAGGGCAAATGTCTTTTGTTGCATCTAGCATAAATGCGGCTATTTGGTTTAGTACTTGGCCTTTATAGGGAATTGGTTTTGGTAAAATTACATCAAATGCCGAAATGCGGTTACTGGCTATCATTACCAAAATATTACTATTGATAGTGTACACATCACGCACTTTGCCTGCATAAAACTTGGTTTGACCTGAAAATTGGTACTGCATTATTGTTGCTTCTTTGCGGTCAAAATTAACGATGGAAAATATACTGCCGTATTAATTGGTGCTTAGATTGTTTTTTTGTTTTGTTGCCCTAATAAGTTATACGGCATTTATAAAAACAATAACTGATTAAAACGCAAAGAATCCTCCATTTAAAGCAGGGTTTAATCTTTTGATTTGTAGTATAAAAAATGTTTTTTTTGAAATCATAATAAAATGTGAATATTGCCTAGATTTACTCCATCTTTTAGTTGCTTGAACAACTATTTCGATAGTCTTTTTAACAAAAATTGCCCATTATGAGAAACTCCCTACAATTATTAGCAGTATTGTTTGCACTATGTTTTTTTTCTTTTGCAGCTAATGCACAAAGCACTACCATTAAAGGTTATGTACAAAATTCCGTTAACAAAGAATCGGTACCGGCAGTTTCAATCATCATAAAAGGCACGCCTGAAGGTACCTACACCGACGA
>CAWJTH010000048.1:0-65160 GCA_963845495.1 uncultured Chitinophagaceae bacterium | reverse complement strand
GGGCCAGCGTATGTATTTGGAAGATTTATTGGTAACAGATGAGCTACGCGGCAAAGGCATAGGCAAGTTATTATTTGAGGCATTGATTGAGGAAGCTAAAGCAAAGAAATTTACTGGCATTGCATGGCAAGTGCTAGATTGGAACGAACCGGCCATTAATTTCTATAAAAAACTGAATGCCAGTTTCGATGGCGAGTGGATTAATTGTAGCATCCCGGTATAAAAAGATGGCAGTTGGCAGATGACAAAAAAGAACATCGCAGCAACAAACTTAAGTACTGTCAACCGCCATCAGCCATCAATCAACTGCCATCCATTAACCGCATCTGCCATCCATTAACCGCCATTCGCCAACCATCATTTCGTTTTCGCTCCTTGCTCAATCCAGCAGCGTATAATGTCCCTTTCCTCGGGTGTCATATTGGTTTTGTTATTCTGCGGCATCGTTTTGGTAATAACCACCCGTTGCATTATTTTATCTTTCAGTTTTACAATATCATTGGGCGTATCATACATAATGCCGTTCGGCGCAGCTGTGTAAACTTCGTCCGTAGGTTTAGACGAATGGCAACGGATACAGCGTTGTTCTACAATGGCATTTACCTCGCTAAAACTGATTTCCCTTTTGCATTCACCCTGTTTTTCGGGTGCGGTTATAAAGGCTGCGGCCAGTAAAACCAATACCGAAACGGGCAATACCCAAACACTCAGTTGCCCACGTTCTTTTAGATTTAAATAATGTTTTACACCCGCCGCCCCAATCGAAATCACCATCAGCACCAGCCAAGATTGGTTGTTGCCAAACGTGCTGGGGAAGTGGTTACTTACCATCACAAATAATACCGGCAAGGTAAAATAGTTGTTGTGCAACGATCGCAGCATGGCATTTTTGCCAAGTCTTGCATCCAGCGGCTTGCCTTCTTTTCCAGCCTTTACCATGGCTTTCTGCGCCGGGATTATCACAAAAAAAACGTTTGCCACCATTATGGACCCGATCATTGCCCCAAAATGGATGTAGGCTGCCCTGGCATTAAAAACATGGGTGTAGAAATAAGCAAAGCCACTTAAAAGCGCCACGCCCAGCAATGCAAACCAAATGCCCATTTTCACCAATTTTGTTTTGCACAAACCGGTGTATAGCAGCCATGCCACAACAAATGAGCCGATGCCAATTGCAATACCAGCAAACGGACTGATATTGAGCACATTAGAATCGATAAGCATGGCTTTGGCATTGAAATAATAAACCACAAAAAGCAAGCTAAACCCCGAAAGCCAGGTAAAATAAGCTTCGTATTTAAACCAATGCAAGTCTTTAGGTATTTCCTTTGGGGCAATTTTATATTTCTCTAAATAATAAAAACCACCACCATGCACGGCCCATAAATTGCCGGCCAGCTCCTCACGAACATTTTTAGTCCGGTTCAGGGCATTTTCCAAGAATACAAAATAAAACGAAGCCCCAATCCACGCAATACCAAACGTAATGTGCATCACCCGCACAATAATATTCAGCCATTCCATAAAATGGCCTTCGTAAATACTACCCTGCACCAAATAATATAGGCCGATGATGGAAGCCAATATCAACAAAACAATTACTGCATACATAGAACCTTTGCTATCTTCGATACGGATCAATAAATGCTCGTTATCGTCGTTAGCTTGTGTTTTTTCAACCTTTGAAAGATTGAACATTACAAAAGTTGCCAACACCAAGCCAACAAGCGAACATGCAATAATTACATAACCAATCATAAAAAAACTAAAAATTACAATCTTAAAATAAAAAAAATGCAAAATATTGGATAAATATTCAATATTTTTCGTGTTTTACCAAATTTTGCAAACTTTATGTTTGAAACGATCATCATATCCAACCATATTATAACGGGCGATAAAGTGGTAAAAGGCTGTGTGGCAATTGAAAACGGGAAGATCGCGGCCATTTTAGAATCCCTTCCCGATGGCATTACAGGAACTGTTATTGATGCTGGTGAAAGTGTTTTGATGGCGGGCGTTATTGACCCGCATGTGCATATAAACGAACCCGGTCGCACCGATTGGGAAGGTTTTGATACGGCCACAAAAGCTGCCATTGTTGGCGGCATCACAACCTTGGTTGATATGCCTTTGAACGCGTCGCCGGTTACCACTACAGTAAATAATTTTAAGGAAAAAATAAATGCCACTGCTGGTAAAACCCATACCAACGTTGGTTTTTGGGCTGGTCTTGTGCCGGGAAATACAGATGATATTGAAGGATTAATTGCAGCTGGCGTGTTAGGCTTCAAAGCGTTTTTAACGCATTCTGGCATTGATGAATTTCCAAATGTTACGGAAGATGATTTGCGCAAAGCGATGCCTATCATTGCAAAACATAATTTGCCTTTATTGGTGCATTGCGAGCTGTCGGACGACAGGCAACGCACAACGGGCGACCCGAAATCATATCAAAATTATTTAGCATCAAGGCCAAAGGAATGGGAAGACAAAGCTATTGCCATGATAATTAAATTATGTGAAGAATTTAATTGCCGAACGCATATTGTGCATTTATCTTCGGCTAATTCAATTACACAAATTACCGCCGCCAAACAGAAGGGTTTGCCAATTAGTGTTGAAACCGGACAACATTATTTATATTTTAATGCAGAAGCAATTCCAGACGGAAAAACCGAATTTAAATGTGCGCCCCCTATTCGCGAAAAGGCAAACAACGAACAATTATGGCAGGCGTTAAAAGATGGCATTATTGACTTTGTGGCTACCGACCATTCGCCTGCACCGCCTGATTTAAAACAAATGGAAACCGGTGATTTTATGAAGGCTTGGGGTGGTATTTCAAGCATTCAATTTGCACTGCCTGTTTTGTGGACTGCCGCCCAAAAACATGGCTGCACCATAAAAGATATGGCGAAATGGTTAAGCGAAAATCCGGCAAAATTAATTGGTAAAGAAAACGCCAAAGGCCAGATTGCTGTTGGTTTTGATGCCGATTTAATTATCTGGGATCCTAATAAAACATTTAAAATAACAAGCGATATTATTTTACATAAACATAAAATAACACCTTATTTAAATGAACAATTAAATGGTGTGGTGAACCATGTTTTTTTAAAGGGAAAGCAAATTGTTAAAGAAGGAAAAATAATTAAATTAAATAGCGGGGAATTAATAATGGGCTAAGTCCCAAATAAATAAATGCCACTAGTCGTCCTTTCGTGTGTTTTCATAAAACTAGTGTTGAAAACATCAAGTCCCAACGGGACGAAATCTAACAGCATAGGGCAAAGCCCTATGAATAAAATGAGCTAATAAATGGACGAATATTTAAAGAGAACAAATAAAATAATAATAAGGATAAATAAATTAGCCGCCATAACGGAAACGCCAAATATGGTAACGCGGATGTATGGGACTGAAGCATTTATACAAGGAAGAAAATTGGTAAAGCAATGGATGGAAGAAGCGGGCTTACAAACAAGTTTTGATAATATTGGAAATATTCGTGGTAAATATTTATGTGGAAAAAAAGATGCTAAAACATTGGTCATTGCATCGCATATTGATACGGTTGTAAATGCCGGAAAATGGGACGGGCCATTAGGTGTAATCATGGGCTTGGATTTAATTGAAACAATTATTATTGATAAAAAAGAATTGCCATTTAATATTGAATTAATTGGTTTTGCTGATGAAGAAGGCGTTCGCTTTCACACCACATTTTTGGGAAGCAAAGCAGTTGTTGGAAGTTTTGATAAAACTTGGTTGACAAAAAAAGATACAAATGGAATTGAATTAAAATCTGCCATCGAACAAATGGGCGGTAACCCTGAAAAATTAAGTGAAGACGCCATCCCTAAAAACAATTGGTTGGGCTATTTTGAAATACATATTGAGCAAGGGCCTGTGCTATTTGAAAAAGACATTCCGGTTGCCGTGGTAAATGCAATTGCTGGCCAAAAAAGAATACAATTAACTTTTACCGGCATGGCCGGCCATGCCGGAACGGTGCCAATGGATATGCGACAGGATGCATTATGTTGCGCCGCTGAAACCATTGCTGCTATTGAACAATTTGGCATAGTTAATAAACAAGATATTGTTGCCACGGTTGGTAAATTGGACATACCAAATGCGGCTAGCAACGTAATTCCAGGAGAAGTAATTTGTAGCTTGGATTTACGAAGTGCGGATGAGAAAATATTGGATAATTGCTACAGCCAATTACAACAGATAATTAAAACTATTTGCAATAAAAGGCAAATTGAATTAAACTGGGAATTAGTACAAAGTTCAGCACCAACCTTATGTGATGAGCATTTGGTTGCATTATTAAAACAGTCAATTGCCGAATTAAATATAGAAGAAATAAGTTTAGTAAGCGGTGCCGGTCATGATGGTGTTGCGGTTGCTGAAATTGCACCTATTTGCATGTTGTTTGTGCGTTGCTTTAAAGGTATCAGCCACAATCCGTTAGAAAATGTAGAAGCAAAAGATATTGCCGCAGCATTAAGCGTTTCTGATTTATTTTTACAAAGTTTGGCAGCAATAAATAATTTAAGACAATAATTAATTTTAAACAGAACAATGGAAATTTCAGCATTAACTAGAAGCGTGGTTAAAAGCAACCACGCAGTAATTAGTCCGGATGGATATATTAATAGCAACGTACCAGGTTGGACAGATTGCACCGTGAACGTTATTATAAATGAACAAATGGGTGCTCATTTGTGCCAAACATTTATTACATTAAATGCAAACGGTAAATTGAAAGGAACAAACCAAGCATCACAAATTTTCTTTTATATTGTAAAAGGCTTTTGCGATGCGACGGTAGATGGAACTATTAAAAAATTAACACAAGGCCAATTTGTTTATGTACCAATTTTAAAGGATTACCTATTTGAAAACCCAGAAGCTGGAACGGAGATTTTAACCTTCCACAAAACGTATGAAAGGCTTGCTGGGTATGATGTTCCGGCGGTTTTATTTGGTGATGCAGCCGACGTGCCCGGGCCAGAATATTTGGGCGACCCGGCTTTGCGTTTGCAGGTTTTATTACCAAATGATTTGCAATTTGATATGGCGGTAAATATTTTTACTTACGATAGCGGCGGACATTTACCAATGGTTGAAACGCATATTATGGAGCATGGTTTAATGTATTTACAAGGCCAAGGTATTTATATGCTCGACCACGAATGGTATCCCATAAAAAAAGGTGATTCTATTTGGATGGCGCCATATTGCCAGCAATGGTTTACCGCTATGGGCAAAGAACCTGCAGTGTATATTTATTACAAAAATGTAAATAGATTTCCAACAACTATTTAAATACAAGTAGTTAGATGTTAGTAATTAGTATTTAGACAGAATCGTGGTGTAATTTAAATATACGTTATTATCTCGCATTTCGTAATTCTTAATTCGTAATTATTTTGACTTTAAAAGAATTAAATAATCTAGGTGAAACCAATTTACGGGTAGCATTAATTAATTGCTGCGGCTCTAGTAAATGGGTGAGTAAAATGCTGGTTGGTTTTCCGGTTGAAGATGAATTGGGTCTTTATTTTTTGGCCACCAAATGTTGGGATGCTTGCTTAGAACCTGATTATTTAGAAGCATTTTCGCATCACCCAAAAATTGGTGATATTGATTCATTAAAAAAGAAATTTGCCAGTACTGCCACTTGGGCTAGTGGCGAACAGGCAGGCGTAAATGCTGCCGACCAAGCAACGTTGGAACAATTAGCCGAAGGAAATAATTTATACGAAGAGAAATTCGGTTTTATTTTTATTGTTTGTGCTACCGGAAAATCAGCGGCAGAAATGTTGGATTTATTAAAACAACGCTTGCCAAATAATAGGGAAGATGAATTAAAAATTGCCGCTGCGGAGCAACATAAAATTACTTTAATTAGATTAGAAAAATTATTGCAATGAGCCAAATAACAACGCATATTTTAGATACCAGCATAGGTCGCCCGGCGGCAGATGTGCTAATTGTTTTATTTCAGCAAGAGGGGGCTGATTGGCGGGAATTGGCCGAAGGCGTAACCAATAAAGATGGCCGGATCGCCAATTTGTTATCCCATGAAACGGTGCTGGAAAAAGGTATTTATAAATTATATTTTGATACCAAGGCATATTTTGAAACCCATGCTGTTACTGCGTTCTATCCGTTTGTTGAAATTGTTTTTGAAATTGATTCAGCTGAGCATTATCATGTGCCTTTATTGTTAAATCCTTTTGGGTATAGTACTTATCGGGGGAGTTAAAATAGTAATTGGGTAAATAGGTAATTAAGTAATTGTGTGCGTAAAACATTCTGAATTATATTCTCTTTTTCATGGCTATCCCGCTATTTGGAATAAAGTACCAGCGGTACGAAAGTTTAGTAAAAATCCGTTACAATGACGCACCCAAGCCCCAGCGGGGCGACATGTGAACCGCAAACATTTCGTGCGGAACTCTATTTCGTCTATTGTTCCTGCTTCTTTACCAACATACCAGCCCGCTGGGCTTTAAAAAGTACACATGCTGATATTCTAACAGTTATCTAATTCCAAATAGCGGATAGTCATTCTCTTTTTTAATATTTGTCATGGTCATATTTTTTTATTTTATTTAAATGTTTTCTCAAACACAAGAAGACCGAACCTGTGCGTGAGGGATTGAGGCAAGTACCCCGCAAAGCCGCATGTTTAATGGATAATTGATAATTAATTATGGATAATTAAATATAGTGAATTGCGGCTGCGGAGTACTGCTGAAAGCCCGGCCCCGCCTTTTTAATGAATAATAAAAAGTGAATAATGAATAATTAAATATAGTGAGGCGGCGGGGACACGCCGATGGGAAATAAGAAATGTGAAATAAGAAATACGAAATAATAAATAGGAAATAAAAATGTTAAAAAAGAAATATTAAGCAATTAATTCTTTTAATCTATGGCTTTGTCTAAATACTAAATACTAAATACTAAATACTAAATACCAACTACTAAGTACTAAATACTAAATACCAACGACTCATTCCAAATACTTCTCAAACCAATCAGCAAATTGTTTTAATTCGGCGCTTGGGTCGGCCCAACCGTGGCCTTTGCCGGGCATAATAACGAATTTATTGGGCACTTTTGCTTCGTTCAGTTTTTCAATCATAGATTTTGATTGTTGGATGGGAACTACTTTATCCGCATCGCCATGTATAATAAATGTCGGGGGATCATCGGGCGTAACCGAATAAATAGGCGACAATTGCTTAACATAAACTAGCCGAACCGAGTCGCTGACCGGTACATACAATTTAGTAACGGGATCAAAAGTTTTAAAATCAAAGGCAGCGGCAACAAAACTGGCTGCTGGTAATATTTTGTTGTTGGACGCATCAAAAAATGGGAAGCCGAAGTGCGGAAAATCGGTAGGCGGAAAAAATACCGCGGCCGCTTGCACACGGGCCGAAACATGATCAACCGAATCCCTTGATTTGTAATCCCTTACATCATCAGCCATTGCAACCATCAACGATAAATGTCCGCCAGAAGATGCACCTGTAATGCCGATATGCGCTGGATCAATACTATAATTAGCAGCATTGTAGCGCACAAAACGAACAGCCCGTTTTACATCTGTAATTTCATCGGGCAAAGTATAGCGTGGCTGTGAACCATGCATCACCAAAAAAACGGTAAATCCGCGGCTTACATAACCAGTGGCGCCAGCAATATAATATGGAAGGGAATTGTATGATGAAACCCAATTGCCGCTTACCAAACTGATGATGGCTTTTCCGTTGGAACGCAGTGTGGGCTTAAGTTCTACCATGGTAAGCGCCATACCGTCTTTACGGCCATAAATAATTTCGGATCTTGTGTATAAACTGTCTTGGGCTGGCGCAAAAAATGGAAGTGTGACGATTAAAAACAGAATTAATATTTTCATAATATATTTTAAAGTAAAAATTAAAAGTAAAAAATTGCGCCGTTTAAATAAATTATCCAAGTTTTTTACTTTTGATTTTTGAATTTGAAGAATTATTTTTTATTTCTTCCTTTTTCATTTGGATATAATTTCATCACTTGGTCGCTTTGCCAAAACTGTTTTGTTTCCACGTCTATGATGGATAATTTGCCTGTGAATGCAGCACCGGTATCTACATCCCAAACATTTACGCCCTGCATGGGCGTATCAATGCCATAATTGGTGGTGGGTGTATGGCCAATAAAAATTTCCTTGAAGTTTTTTAACCGCTTGGGGTATTGGTTTGAATCCGGCAAGATGTTGGTATCCATGGTGCGGGCTGTTTCCCAAAGTGTACGATCGGTATTAAAATTAATGGGATCCCGTTCGTGGGTTGGGCCTTTCATACTGGTAAAACCTGCGTGGATGAATAATCGGTTGCTATCGTCGATATGGTAATCTTTACAATTTTTAAGAAATTCGCGATGTTTTTGCAGCGTTGACTGTTTGCAACCCTGGTAACTTTTTACCGTGGCCAAACCACCGTGCATCAGCCAGCTATCGTTTGCTTTTCCGGTATTTAGCCAATCTTCAAACCACACATCGTGGTTGCCTTTTATAAAAACACATTTTTGCTGTTCTGCTAATTTTATCAATATTTCCAATACCTGAAAAGAACCGCTCCAACCATCCACAAAATCGCCCAAAAAAATCAACTTGTCGGATATTGTGATTTGTGCCCGTTCTAATATTTGTGTTAACGCCAAAGCTGCCCCATGTATGTCGCCAATCGCTAAAGTTCTTTTCACTTAAAATAAAATTTATGTTCTGCTTGCGTGCTAAGTTTTCGATTTTTTGTTTACCCACCAAAACATTTAATTGTAGTTTGGCAATTGATTTACCATAAAAATTCAGGCCAATTAAAAAGGCCACAAAGAAAATTCTTTGTGGCCTTTTTAAATTACATATAAAAAATTTAATCACACCTGCAAACTCGTTATTAACTACTTTTCAACCATTGTATTTCGCAAGAAGTGGGCGATAAAACGGTTGATTTTGTGAGGTTGGCATTGCCTGCTCCTTTTATTTCTGTAATTATTGTGGCCTTGGCAAGATTAAAAGCATGATCTTTTGTGCCGGCACTAACGGCGGTGAAAACCACTGGTGAAAAGTGCGGTAAGAAAGAAGAAACACCTTCCACAATCCATTCTGCAGTGGCACCGATAGATGTAACCCCCGAAGGATTGTTTATGCCGATGCTGGTAGTAACATTCGTGGTACGGTTCAGCATCGAACAAAAGCCGTGATTGGGTTGTGTGGCACAAACCAGTACGGTAATGTGGTCGCCTGCTTTTATAGGGAAATTGGTAACTTGTATCGGTGGAAGCGGATACCATTCCGTCCACACCCAATTGGTTACATTTTTGCCGGCAACGGTTGCGGCTGTACCGGCTTGCAATACTTGGTTGTTGCCAAAACCATCGATACCGACCCAAAAGCCAACGGTTTGTCCAGATGCCGGTTCGTTTGATGCAATAGTAATACTTGGGATTTGAAATTCGCCATACACGGATAAAACTGGTTCGGGTGGATTAAAGCCCAGCTTTGAAACCGGCACCACTATGCCGCCCCAGCCACTTGGACTAAAATCGCCGCCTTCTTCAGGCTTTGCTTCAATTACGGGATGTTTGCGTTTGCTCATCACATGGTCTACAGCCACTTCGGCTTTTATAAACTTGGGCTTTGTGGCCATCGCTTTTTCCCACAATTCCCTTAAATGTTTTTCATTTTCAGGATGTGGTTTGCGTGGCACGCCATGTTTGCGCAGCAAATGGTCGGTGGCCGTTGTGGGATCAAAATCTTCGGGCGGTGCTTCGTAAACGGTAATATGTTTCAGCACTTCCTCATCAGACATTTGTAGCATTTCTTGTTTTGCCATAGTTGTATTTTTTATTGGATAGTAAAAGAATATCGGCAGATATAAATTTATCGCTAAACAAAAGAAGAGGTAACAAGATGCAATGTCAATAGCCAATGAGCGGTTATAAACTACGACAGTTAATAATAGAGCTATTACAAGGAGGGAAATGGCTGGTACGGCATATAAAAAAACTACAACATTAAAAGATGCCACAGTTTTCTAAAGATTGTATTTTATTCTAAAGGCATAAAAAATATTAAATCAAAGGGTAATTTACTTAAACCGCAAATCAATAACAGCTCTTTGAAAAGTCTAATTTAATTAGTATTTTTACGCTAATAAAATTAGGATATGTTTTCATCCCTCAACGTGTTCGAGTTCCACGAAAAGTTCGGCAATGCCGACAGTTGCCTGCGTTACCTGGCGGATTTCAAATGGAAGGACGGCTTCACCTGTTGCCACTGTTGCCACACCGTTTGCGGCAAGGGCTACACGCCGTACGCCAGGCGCTGCAAAAAGTGCCACCATGACGAGAGCGCCACCGCCAACACCATCTTCCACAACCTGAAGTTCGGTGTCGACAAGGCCTTTTATGGCGTTTTCCGGCTGTGCAAGAAGAAGGGCATGTCGTCCTACGAACTGGCAAAGGAGATCGGGGTTACCCAGAAGACCGCATGGCTATTCCATTGCAAGCTCCAGCAGTCCATGGCAAGCAGCGGGAAATCACCGCTCACCGGCGAGGTCCACATCGACGAGTTCGTTACGGGCGGCCCGGAAAAAGGGAAGCCCGGCAGGAGCGACGGCGAGAAGAAGAAGACGCTGGT
This sequence comes from uncultured Chitinophagaceae bacterium, assembly GCA_963845495.1. Taxonomy (GTDB): domain Bacteria; phylum Bacteroidota; class Bacteroidia; order Chitinophagales; family Chitinophagaceae; genus JAZKFT01. The sequence goes on along the minus strand of CAWJTH010000048.1, from coordinate 54,449 downwards.
GATGGTCGAGGTGAGGCCCGGCAGGAAGATGGGGCGGGTGTACTGCAGCAGCATCGACGACTACAAAAAGGCGACGCTCTACCCCATCATCGAAAAAACGGTATCGCCGGGCGCAAGGGTGGTGACCGATGAATACCCCAGTTACGACGCCCTCAAGGAAAAGTTCCCGGCGGCGGTGCAACGGAAGAGCGACAGGGGCGCCGCCTTCCCGGTACTGCACCAGCAGGTCATGAACTTCAAGGGCTGGCTCAGGGGCATCCACCACCACTGCGATGAAAAGCACTACCAGAAATACCTGGACGAGTATTGCTTCAAGACCAACAGGAGGAACACCGAGCAGGGCATATTCCGGTCGATTATCGGACGGGTGGTGAAGATGAAAACAAAAACTTTCAAAGAGCTAAAGGCCATTGCGGCGTAAGTATGTTATTCTATTAAATCATTATAAATCGAAAAGCAAAGTCATCTAAAAGCGAAGCAGAACTGCTGTTAAATAGTTCAAAGCTTTTTTGGCGTGATTTACGAAAGAAAATATGATTGAATTGAAAAATTTCTAATGTTGCGACCGCTCTTTCTCTTTTAAGCCCAGTTAAACTTGGGAGGATTTCAATTGTATGATTGGTATAGTTATAATCGAAATAGCTGTTGAATTCATAGTCTAATTCGTCTGGCCGTAATAATAAATCGTTGAACTGCGTTCCTTTTAATTTTTGACAATCGGCACACGCAACATACAAGTTTGGCCATGCGCAAACTTCTCTATAAAAAAGAACATCCGACTTTGGTTTAAAATGATCGATTGTATCGTCGGCTGGTCCCAAAGGAAATCCATCGCAATAGGAACAATGGAATTGTGTTTGCAGCATTAAGGTTGGTAAAATTTTTTGATTTAATTTCTCCCCTTCAATCTGCGGCCATTGAAAAACATGCCCGTTATTTGCCAGCCGATTGTTTTCATAGCGAATGCCCCAAGCTTCCCAGCCAGCTTCCAAATAATCTGGTGCAGGCAGCCTTGTAAATTTCCTCATGATACTTTTTGTCCTTTTATTCTGCTTAATTGCCTTAGTTCCATGCCAATAATCGTTTGCAACTCTGTACTTTGTACGGCCAAAGCATCTGCAAGCGATTGAAATTCAACATCATCCAAATTCATTTCATTTTTTAAGATTTGATTTTTCATCTTATAAAACTCTTTCAAATCTTTAACCACCGCCGGGCCAAAATCATCTTCAATATCAAATATTTCTTGCAAAATCAAGCGGTAGCTTTTGGCATCTTCCGATAAAATTGGTTCGCCATTTAACACACTTTTTTGGCCATCCCTTTTTAATTTATAAATCCAAGCGCCATCAACCGACCCAATTACAAAAGGCGAATGCGTGCTGATAAAAATTTGGGCATTTTTAAACAATTTCTTTACGACGGGCAAAATTTTCCTTTGCCATGCAGGATGTAAATGCACTTCAATTTCATCCAAGAACAAAATAAAATTCCGGTCAAAAACATCTTCGTTATTTACCCAAGGGATGCGATCCATGCGCATCAATAAATCGGCAATCCAACTGATGATTGATTTTAAGTCCGTCGGGAAGTGTGTCAAAATCAACTTCTATTTCATCAATCTTCATTACGACTTTTAATGTTGGATAATACAACAAGTAAAAAATCAACATTTAGGCCTGTAATTTCATAAATTGCGTTTGTGATTTTAGTTATATTGCTTGGACAAATCTTTTAGAGTCTGCTGAGGCATTCTTTTTACTAGCAAGCGCTTCTTTTGTTTTTGTATTAGCGATCCAATTTAAAAATTTTGTCGGATTGTGACTTAGTCGAAAATGATAAAGCTTGATATAAAGGATTTTCATTTATTTCTTCAATTGTATTAATATTTGAATTTTCAAATCTCGATAGCTTGAATAAGCAAACATTGCAAAATCAATGAGTTATCGTTATTAGAAAAAGATTCTTCTCTTCATAAAACTTTGAATTTTCTAACCAATTTTGAAAATAAAAAGCATGAATTTGTTTGACGTGTGCTCTCCATAATTTTACTAAACTTGAAATTAAAATTCGAACTCGTTTATCCTCATTTGTACCTATTTTAATCGATGCTTCAAAAGGAATTCTTGGAAGTATAAAAATATTTTTATCAACAAACGCAGTCAAACAATACAACAGCGTCGATTTTCCAACGCCATTTTCACCCGTAAAAATATGCACCTCGGCTTCGTCGAGGTTTTGCTTTTGGGGAAATTGTATGGTAAAATCAGAAAACGGCCCAACGCCATCCACATATAAAGATTCTATTCTTTTGTTTGCCATACCCCAAAAATAATAAAGCATTCATCAGAAACCGAATAAATGCTTTAAAGAGCTGGAATGCAAGCAATTTAGTCTTTGTGCTGTTTCTTTTCTTGGTGCCTTAGTGATTCAAATCTTTCGTCATCAAACAATTCTCACTCTAAACTTCTTTCCAATCACTGAAACAAGAAGTTAGGCTTTTAGGGCTTGACAAAACATAAAACACATTCTATTTTGTGCTTCCAATCGACATAAATCTAATTATTTCATTTTGGTTGACCATTGCCAATATCCAAATAAGCTATGATCCGTACCGCCCTTGAATTCATAAAAACCGAGCTGGAAACTTTCATGGTAGAAAGGGAACAAGATCCCGCTTATTCATTGGGCAGCGTTGTTAGTTTGGCGTCGTTGGTATTGCCTGACGGTACTTACAATGCCAAGGATACCAGTCATATTTCGATGATGATCGTGAATTTGGAAGATATGTGCCGCGAAGGCAAACGGCCTTATTACGTGCCGGCCAACAGCAAAGAATTTTATCGGCTTAATCCGCCCGTGGAACTGGATATTTCGGTGATGTTTGCCGCCCACAGCATTGATTACCCAACTGCATTACGGGATATTTCTGATGTGATCGGTTTTTTTCAATCGAACCCCGTTTTTGACAATGATAAATATCCCGGCATGAATGCCACGGTTTTACAACCAGATATAAAACCATGGCAATTGATTGAGCGGCTAACATTCCAATTGCGTAATTTATCGTTCGACCAGTTGAACAATATTTGGGGAATGTTGGGGGCGAAATTTATGCCGGCGGTAGTATATAAAATGCAGATGTTGACCGTGTTTGATACAAAAGGCAAAGACAAATCAGCGGCTATCAGTCAGGTTAATTACGCTGAAAATTAGAACAATAAAAGAAATGGTGATAATATAAATGCTGTGTCAGGCTGAGTTTGTTGTCAGGCTGAGCTTGTTGTCAGGCTGAGCTTGTCGAAGCCACAAGGCAATCTAACAGGAAGATCGGCGAGCAGCCCTTCGACAAGCTCAGGGTGACAGTCCCAACAATTTTGACCAGTGTTTAATTATTATCGCATCAAAAAAATGGCCACATTAAAAGTTAAATACAGCCAATTATTTTCGGTATCGGTTATACAGCCGTTTTACCAAAACAAGGTGTGTAAAACCTACCAAACCACACCTATTCCTGATTTTGCGTTTGTGCCAACGCCTGCTTGTGTTACCTTAATGAATCGACTTGGGTTTTTATTTAAAGCCGATGATATGAACGATGGTTTCAGCATCTACGCCTTGGTTTCGGGCCAAAATGGCAGCAATGATGATTTACTCCGTTTTCATCCCAAGCCCAATGATAAACTGAGTTTTTTAATGGTGTTGAAAAACCCGGATGTGGTAAATTTCAACGATTTACCTATCGGGCTGCCAACCAATTACTTATATTATTTTGATAACACGATAAATGCACCGGCGGTTCCGCGGAGCCAATTATATTTAAGCAAAGATGCGGCTGGCGTAAAAGGTGCGAACGACGCGATAGAATATGCTTTCAGCAATTATTCTTTCCATTATGCGGCACCGGTAGACGCTTCGGATGTATTGCTGAAACATCTGCAAACGGGCATTACAATTCCGCCACAAACGGTTATCAATCAAAACGGCGAGGCTGATATTTCATTCGATTTAACCAATCTGCCATCTGGCCTTTGCCAATTGTTGATTGCCAATTTAGTGGAAGATAGTTTTTATTACGTAGGCAACAATATTGCGCAGCAACCCATTTTCGGCGCTATCGAAATAATGTTGTCGGCAACATTGGCGGCCAATTATAGGGTAATGGAAAACGATTTTTCGCTAACTACCGATCGGCCCGTTTTTACCATACCATTCATTAACCGCACCACCAATTGGCGATATACGTTTCAATATACCGATAACAGCCCGATTGCTTTAGAAATGGCCGCATTATCACCTGCCGAAAAAACCGCCTTTATCAACCAGCTTAATATTGTTTGCAATGACAACAGCATCACTTTTGCGCCGCAGGCCGCCCCCGATGGTCAGTTTGTGTTTGCCTCGGCCAATGTGCCGCCCTTGCAGGAAAAATATTTTTTCCAATCCGGGATGGGAAAAGAACCGTTGGGGCTCTCCTTAAAAAAATACATCGGCGATCCGAAGGAAGCGGTGCTAAAATCCATGCTGGCTTATCCTTCCACCAACGTCGTTAACGCAACTGTTCCACCCATTATTTATTCCGATATCTTTTTAACCATTTAACTTTTTTGCCATGGCAAATTACCGTTCCCCAGGTGTGTATGTTGAGGAAATTTCCCTGCTGCCACCTTCAATTGCAGAAGTAGATTCTGCCGTGCCGGCCTTTGTGGGCTACACGGAAATGGCGACCCAGTTGGTAGCCGACGACCTGCTAAATGTAGCAACGCCGCTCACCAGCATGAGCGATTTTATACAATATTTTGGTGGCCCGGAAAATGAAGCTGCCGCCAATATTACCATTGCGGTAGACGAACAACAAAACTCAAGCAAGGTTACCACTGGTTTTAAAACAACCGTTACGCCTACATACGCTAGCCTTAGCAAACATATTTTGTACCACGCCATCAATCATTTTTATGCCAATGGCGGCAGTTCTTGTTATGTTGTTTCTGTTGGAAAATATACCGACGGAGCCGCAACCAAAGCGAAACTAGAAGCGGGGATTGATATTGTTGGACTGGAAGACGCACCAACCATGTTAGTAGTACCCGAAGCTATTTACTTAGATCAAGCCAGTTTTGATGAAATCAACCAAAAACTGCTAACCCAAGCATCTACTTTGGGCGACCGTTTTGCCATTTTAGATACCCGGATAACCACAACGCCAAAAGGACCAGGCACAATAACCAGCGATGTGGCCACTGCCATCAACAATATTCCGGCTGATGAAAGCCTGCGTGAATTTGGTGCGGTGTATTATCCATTTTTGGAAACTACCTATAATTACGAGTTTGATTTCGATTCCTTAAAATTGAACGCCTACACTATTAACGGAGCGCCACCTGTTCCGCCTGCGGTTGATTTAACCAATAGTCTGTTGGGCACTTTAAAAGGCACTGCCGCCGCTTTGTACAGCGCCGTTACAGCCGAATTCAACAAATACCATATTATTCTTCCGCCGTCTGCGGCCATGGCCGGCGTATATACAAGGGTTGACAATACACGCGGTTATTGGAAAGCGCCTGCCAACGTAAGCGTGTTGAACGTGGTAAAACCCGTTGTTTCGGTAGCCCGTGCCGATCAGGATTTATTGAATGTGAATACCGATACCGGCAAATCAGTAAATGCTATTTTAAATATGCCAGGTTATGGAACCATGGTAATGGGTGCCAGAACTTTAGACGGTAACAGCGATGAATGGAAATATATAAACGTACGCCGCTTTTTTAGCGTAGTGGAAGAATCCATTAAAAAATCTACCGGCTGGGTAGTTTTTGAACCGAATACTTCTAGCACTTGGGTAAAAGTGCAGGCAATGATCGAAAATTATCTTTTCCAAAAATGGCGTGATGGCGCATTGGCGGGTGCAAAACCAGAGCAGGCTTATTTTGTAAACGTTGGCCTTGGCACCACCATGAACTCGACCGATATTTTGGAAGGGCGGATGATTATCGAAATTGGTATGGCCGTTTCCCGTCCTGCTGAATTCATCATTTTGCGTTTCGAACAAATGGCGCAAACTTCTTAGGAGTTATGAATTATGAGTTATGAATTATGAATTGAAGGCATCCCACTTCGTTCATTGTTGTTTAACTCATAACTTATACTTCTTAATTCATAATTTATAATTCATCATTCATAATTCATTTGTTATGGCAAATTACCCAATACCAGTCTTCCATTTTAGCGTTTCTTGGGGAGGCGATAATGTTGGTTTTTCCGAAGTAAGCGGACTATCGCAAGAAATAACGCCCATTGAATACCGCGACGGCCTAATGACCGCTACCACCTTGCCGCTAAAAAGGCCGGGGTTAAAAAAATCGGGCAACATTACCTTAAAAAGAGGGATGGTTGCCAGTAACAACGATTTGTTTACTTGGTTCAACAACAGCGGCCAGCCCAATGTGGAACGTCGCGATTTGGTAATAACCTTGCTAAATGACGAAGGCCAACCCGTTTTTGTATGGGCTATTACGCAAGCATGGCCCATAAAAAGCGAAGGGCCAGGATTAAAAGCAACGGGCAACGATATTTCGATTGAATCCATTGAATTGGCGCACGAAGGAATTACGCTTAAGGCGGTGTAAAGTAGTAATTGGGTAAATAAGTAAATAAGTAATTAACTAATTTACTATCGACTAATTACTTATTTACCCAATTACCTAGTAAGAAAACTGAACAATAAACAAAGATCAAAAAGAAGATGCCCACGTATTATCCACCAACCGGATTTCACTTTAAGGTCGAATTTGTCGGCGTAGACGGCATGGGCTCGGATACCGAGCAACGCTTCCAAGAAGTGAGTGGACTATCGTTTGAAATTGAAACCGAAACATTTAGTGAAGGCGGCGAAAATAGGTTTGAATATAAATTTCCTAAACGAACGAAGTATCCAAACTTGGTATTGAAACGTGGCATGCTTACTGGAACGGCCTTGCTCGATTGGTTTAAAAGTGCGATGAATACTTATTTTACCGTAGTGATTTACGACTTTAAACCAGCCGATATTATGGTAACGTTGTTAGACGAAGCCGGCAACCCACAAGCTGTTTGGAATGTAGTGCAAGCCTATCCGTTAAAATGGTCGGTATCCGATTTAAAAGCAACAGACAATTCGATTGTGGTGGAAACAATTGAATTGGCATATCAGTATTTTGAAAGGAAAATGTAGGCCAAGTTATAAGTTATAAGTGATGAGTTATAAGTGAAGCTCATCTTTTATAAATCAAAACTTATAACTTATAGATCAAAACTTATAACTTAAAAAGATGCCTGTTCAAATAAACGAAGTAATTATCCGGACGACGGTTAACAATGGGTCTTCGGGATCGGGGTCAACGGCTACTACCAGCCCAACTGCCAACAACGTGGACAATGCCACCTTGGTTGAACAAATCATGGAAATCATCCGCAACAAAAACGAACGATAATGGATAGCCAATCTGCAGCGAAGCTGCCGTTTAATTTTAAGATAGTGCCTATAAATACCAGCGGTTTCCCCATTGGTATCCCGTTTTTGGCCATGTTCAATCCCGAGCATTTGAGCATTACCGAAGAAATAGAATGGGATGAGGTCAGTCCACCGTCATCAAACGGAGCGTCCCAAACGTTTAATAAAATAGACGCTCGCAGGTTTACCGTAGAACTAACGCTTGATGGAACAGGTGTAAACACAAATGGCGTAAAAATACCCGTAACGGCACAGGTTATTTTATTTAGGGCGGCCACTACTAGTGTGCAAGGTTTGTTGCACCAGCCAGCTTTTTTATTGGTGCAATATGGATTATTTATTTCAACCTGTGTGTTGGAATCAAGCAGTGTGGATTATACCATGTTCGATTTTACGGGTTTGCCGATCCGCGCAAAAATTACGGCATCGTTTAAAGAACATACAATCCCCACGCTCAGCAGTATTTTAAATATGTTGTCGTCGCCCGATTTAACACACACCGTTACCGTTAAAGAAGGTGATTTATTGCCGTTAATTACCTATCAAACTTATAACGACCAATCTTATTATTTACAAGTGGCAAAAGTAAATAAATTAAAAAACTTTAGAAAGCTGGAAGCTGGTTCCACACTGGTTTTGCCGCCACTTAAATAGTGAATAGTGAATGGTGAATGGTGAATAGTGAATAATGAACAATTAAAAACCTGTATTCATTCATCAGTAATCTAATTTATTCAAATGTTTTTTAATTAAAAAAAATATTAAAAACTTATTTAATTAAGACCTTCTAATTCATTAATAAAAAATATTAAATCGTAATTATTAACGCTTAACGCTTAACTCTAAACTCTAAATTCTAAACTCATTTTTCATTATTAATTATCCATTAAAAAAATGCCCGGTCCGGTTCCAAGTATCCCTACAGGTGTGGTGAGCGTAAAGGTTTTTATAAACGGCACCGTGCTGAGCAATGCAATTGCTTTGCAAAACATTAGTGTGGGTAAAACTTTTAACAAAGTGGCTTGGGCAAAATTGGCTTTTAATGATGGTACAGCGGCCGCTCGTGATTTTCCGTTGAGCGATGACGACATGATGAAGCCGGGCAGCGAGGTAAAAATACAAATGGGCTTTGGCGGAAATACAGATACCATTTTCGAGGGCATTATTATAAAACATGCTATTAAAATAAAGCAAGCAGGTAATTCGATGTTGTTGATTGAAGCAAAAGACAAAGCCATCCAATTAACCGCTGCCAGAAAAAGCAATTATTATTCAAACCAAAAAGATAGCGACGTAATTACAACATTGGGTTCAGCATTTTCACCGCAGGTAGATGCTACTAAAACCCAATATCCGCAGCTTGTTCAGTTCGATTGCACCGATTGGGATTTTTTGTTGACCCGTGCCGAAGCCAACAGCATGCTGGTTTTAACGGATGATAATAATTTGATCGTAAAGAAACCAGACACTTCGATACCACCAATTTTTGCTGCAACTTATGGGGCAAATATGTTGGAATTTGATAGTGAAATGGATGCCCGAAGGCAAGCACAATCCATCACCGCACATTCGTGGGATTATACTAAACAGCAGGTGGAACAATCCAGCACCGGACAGGCCACTTTCACTGAAAATGGTAATATTCCATCAACAGATTTGGCCACCGTTTTAGCTAGCGATATTGAATTGAATAGCACCGGCCACCTAACACAAGACCAATTGCAGGATTGGAGCGATGCTTACCAATTGCGCAACCAACTCTCAAAAGCCGTTGGCCGAGTGAAGGTAATTGGTACCAGCGATGTAAAACCAGGCACCATGCTTACGCTGGATGGAGTGGGGGATAGGTTTAACGGGAATGTTTTTGTGACCGGCATCCTTCATCAATATAATGGCACTTGGACAACCGACATTCAATTTGGCTGGCAAGAAGATTGGTTTTATAAAAAAGAAGATGTGATGGATAAACCCGCGGCTGGTTTATTGCCAGGCATTACCGGCCTGCAAGTGGGTGTGGTAGTGGATTTGGGCGATAACGACCCTGATGGACAATACCGGGTTAAAGTGCATATCCCTTCTATCACCACCGGTAACGAAGGCGTTTGGGCCCGTGTTGCCACCCTTGATGCGGGTGCAAACCGAGGCGTTTATTTTAGGCCGCAAGTGGGCGATGAGGTGATTTTAGGTTTTCTGAACGATGACCCACGAGAGCCGATTGTGTTAGGATGCATGCACAGCAAAGACAATAAAACAAGTCCGTTGCCGGCACAACAAGGATCGCTGCAAAGCGGATTTGTAACCAAAGAAGGATTAAAACTGGTATTTGATGATACTGCCAAAACCATGACGTTAACGGTGCCGACTGGTTCTGGTGAAAAATCAATTACCATTAATGATAGTAGCGGAGCTATGGAATTAAAAGATGAAAATCAGAACAGCATTAAAATGGATAGCTCGGGAATAACCATCCAAGCAGGTACCGGAAATGTGATTATTAAAGGAACGCAGGTGATGATAAACTGACAATAGTAACTGGGTAATTAGAAATAAATAGAAATTAAAGTAAAAAAATCACTACAGGCATTTACTTAATTACCTATTTACCCAATTACCAGAATTTGACGAAAACTAAAATATAAAGAAAAACGATGCCTCTCGCAGCCCGCATAAACGATAATCACATCTGTCCGTTGGTGAACCCAAATGGCAGTCCGCACACGGGTGGGCCAATATTGCCGCCAGGCGTGCCAACAGTAATTATTGGCGGACAACCAGCGGCTACGGTTGGCAACATGTGCACCTGCGCAGGCCCACCAGATAGCATTATAAAAGGCTCTGCCACAGTGCTTTTCGGCGGGCAGCCCGCCGCCCGAATGGGCGACAGCACTGCACACGGGGGAAGCATCATGGTAGGTTGCCCAACAGTAAATATCGGGGGGTGAGAGCTACAAATAAGTAATTAAGTAATTGGTAAATAAGTAATTGAATATGGGATATCATTAAATATAATTAAAATTTTGGGGTTGTCAGGCTGAGCTTGTCGAAGCTCTACTTGGCGTTCTAATTGTCAATCTGAAAAAGTGAGAAGATTGCCTAGAAGCTTTCGACAAGCTCAGGATGACAACCTAGCAATCGGCAAAAAAAATTCACTTTCGATAAAAAAATTGTTTTCAATTACTTATTTACCCATTCGAGACGATTAAAATAAATGCTATGCAAAATATAGATCCATCATTTTTAGGAACCGGCTGGAGTTATCCGCCCACATTTAGGCGGGAATTTTATGGTGTGGAAATGCTTTCCGGGGAAGCCGATGTACAAACTAGTATTAAAATTATTTTGGCAACTATTACTGGCGAAAGGGTGATGCAGCCAACGTTTGGAGCCAATTTACAACCTTACATTTTCGAAGTGTTGAACGTGCCAAACATCGCCATGATCGAAAAAATTGTGAAAGAAGCATTAGTATACGGGGAACCAAGGATTATTGTGGAAGACATCAGCAGCGTTCCTTTCCCTGCCGATGGAAGGCTCGAAATAACCATTCAATATTCTATTATCCGCACCAACACCCGCTACAATTATGTGTTTCCATTCTACGTAAACGAGGCGACGAATATTACAACTTGAGTCATTGGGTCAATAAGTCATTGCGTCATTTATAAAATGGTAATTGAGTAATTAAGTAAATAAGTAATTAGTCGAGACTTTAATTTTTTGGGGCTGTCAGGCTGAGCTTGTAGAAGCCAAAGCTGGTGCGAACAAGAACCCTTCGACAAGCTCAGGCTGACTAGAAAGATTGCCTTGAAGCCTTCGACAAGCTCAGGATGACAAACTACCACTATCCAAAATATCTTTCAAACATGCAAACATAATGACCATTGACTTAATGACAAATGACTCAACTCCCACATCAATTCTAATAAAAATTTATCATGAAAAATTGTAATTGCGATACGGAAATAACGGTGCAAGGCTCCAGCCAGCTTAACCGCTATTTGGCTGCACTCGATCCATCGTATGCGCCAATAGATGGGCGTAGCATAGAAGATTTATTGGTATTTGCCAAACGCTATGCGGCGCAAATCAGGTTTTATGATGTTCCCGAAAGCAAGATTGACGACCCCACGCCGGCCGCAAAAGTAAGCTGGCGAGAATTTTTTCGTCGTGATATGGCCGTAATCGCCGCTTCCATTGCCACTGTCGATTTACAACAAATACAAAAAGATTATAATGAAATAAGCGCCCAATTAAACCTAAAACCAACTGTAGAAATTTTTTCAGATTTGTTCGATCCCATCATCGGCATGCTCAAACGCATCGACCGGTGGTATACCGTAGCCATTCCACAAAACCCGTTGCGGGGAGATCTTGATTTGGCCATTTCCTCTAATTTAAAAGCGCAGGTGGATAAAATGTTGGCCTACGAAGAAGGCTTTAAATACGTTGACCCAAAAAAGAAACTAGACCTTGATTTTACAGGTATTGAAAACCCATTGGTGTGGGGCGTTGATGACCCCGCCGACCCTGATACCAGCATTTATACCGGCGTTACGGAGCAAGACAAAATCCTTTCCGCCTCTTTGTATGTGGATGATATTTTCAACAATTTTTTTAGTTTTTTAACGAAGCTGGTGGCCAATTCCGACAGCTATTTGCAGTTTGCCTTGGAGCAATACCCCGCTCATCAGCCACACATGGCTTTGTTTATCGCCTTCTTGCAATTGTTCCAGTTGGCGCAGCAGCAAATGAACGGGCTTACCCAGCGGATGCTGGAATTTTATTACCGCGATGTGTTGCATTTAGCCGAAAAACCTGCCGTACCCGACCATGCTTTTGTAGTGTTTGAATTAGCAAAAGATGTAACCCAATACGACATAAGCCAAGGCACGAAACTGAGTGCAGGCAAAGATGGTAGCGGTAAAGACCAAACTTATTTGGTGGAAACCGATTTTGTGGTGAACCAAGCAAAAGTGAAGGAATTAAAAACCGTTTTCATCCAAAAAACAACCGATCCAAATAATCCAGATATTGAAATAGTCGAATCTATTTTTGCCCGTCCAATCGCCAATTCGCAAGATGGTTTCGGGGCTGCTTTTACCGATCCTTCGGGCAAATGGCCAACCTTTGGCAAAGGCGTTCCAACAGCGCAAAAAGCGCAAAATATCTGCGACAGGATCGCCACGATCAAAGAGCAAATCGGCGCTAGCCCAAATACCCAAATAGGTTTTGCCGTTGCATCTCCCGAATTGTTGTTGCAAGGTGGGAACCGCATGGTTTCCATGTTGCTCAACACATCCGGCGTTAACGCTTTTCACGAAATTTTTGGGGATGATACCAAATCGGGTAGAAAAGAAGTAACCATTTGGCTGAGCGGTGAAAAAGGTTGGCTAAAAATCAACCAACGGTTAAACGATAACAGTTTGGAAACGGTAATAAAAGATGGCGTTTTCCAAGCCAATTTAACCACGTCTTTTTTTCTTACCACCGAAGGCACCCGCTCCATTTTAAGTATTGTGTTGCCCATTGCGGAGCAAGCCATTTTGCCTTACGATCCCAAAGTGCATCTTGGCCAATCGTTTGATACCAAGTTGCCGCTATTGCTAATTATGCTGGGGCCAAGTATAAAAATGAATAGCGATACCTTTGAAAGCCTTACTGCTGCTAACGTTGCGTTGCAAGTGCAGGTCGGGTCTATTAATACCGCCAATCAAACTACAGGCACTTTTGTGCCAACTGTACACCACAACGACGGTTTAAAAACATTGATTTTGCAAAACGACGATGGGCCGATTACCGCCGGAAAACCGTTTGATCCGTTCACCGCTTATCCGTTCCCCGGTAAACGTTTATTGATTGGCAGCAACGAAATTTTCAATAAACCGCTTAGTGCTTTGGCCATCGACATTACACATGTTACCCCGAACGACAATTTCATGGGGCAATACAATTATTTTTACCATGCTAGCTTGTTGGAACATAGACAGTGGATTAATTTGGTGGGCGGAAATGATTTGACCGAAGATGCATTAACCCAAAACATTTTGGTGGGAAATACACAGCCCGACCGTACACCATTGATTGGTACCGATACGTTCAATGCAAGATCTACCAAAGGTTTTATAGCCCTGCAATATGGCGTTACAACGCCTGTTATTGGGCTTATTAACGAAGCAGCACCGCAGGCGGCAAATAATGATTTGGCGATTAATAATACAGCATCAGCATCTATTTTAAACATTGATTTTCAGGATATTGCTGCGCAAGCGGTTTATTTCAAGATGAAAGAAATTTCCGTTTCTTATCATTCCACTTTAATAGGACTTGATTCATCCATCGATCAATTTTTTCATGTTTATCCTTTTGGCGCAACCGAAACCTATATCCAGCCTGCAGTTCAGGCAGCAAGGCTCGTTAACCAAAAAAATGAATTGTTGCCGTATTCCATTGCAGGCAGTGCTTTGCATCCCACCACAACTAGCAGTTTTCAAAAGTTGGATGCCAAAAAAGATTATTTGTTGGTAGATGCAAAATCGAAATTATTACCCCAGTTTACTTACCAAAGTGTATATGCTAAACCAAAAAGCGATGGCACGTTGATTTCTATCCACAACACCGTTTTGGTGGGCGAAAAAGGCGGTTACAGCAAGCTGGAAAAAATGATGCTGCAGGCTTCTGGCATCTCAGAAAATTTAATTGGCGGCAATAACCAATATTCGGCATTGGAACAAGAAGAGGGCATGTTGTTTATTGGCCTAGACAACGCTTTGCCGCTTCAAACCATTTCGTTGCTGTTTCAATTTGCGGATGGCAGCGCCCAAGATGAAGACGATGATCCGCCGCCTATCCATTGGAGTTATCTTACCAACAACGAATGGCGGCCATTAAAAGGTGAAGACCTTATTTCCGATAGCACATTTGGTTTTCAAACAACCGGCATTGTAAAATTGAGCATACCGGTTGATGCTACTAATAATAACACCGTCATTACCAATGGATTATATTGGTTTTGCGCCAGTGTTACCAGCTTTTCAAACCGTATTCCATATCTTATAAATATTGTTTCACAAGCGGTTTCTGCGGTTTTTGCAGATAATAACAACGCTTCTTCACATTACGATCAGCCGCTTGCTGCCGGTACCATTTCGCAATTAACCGTAAAAGCCAGCCAAGTAAGCAAGGTTACGCAGCCGTTTTCTTCTTTCGATGGCAAACACCGCGAAGTGGGCAAAGAATTTTATACCCGCGCCAGCGAACGCTTGCGCCATAAAAATAGGGCCATTACCGCTTGGGATTACGAGCATTTGGTGTTGAACCAATTCCCAAGCATTTATGTGGCCAAATGCATCACGCACACCGATCCAAATTGTTTGTGTAGGAATGTGGTGGACGTGGCAACTGGAACCGCTGGGCCAACCTCCAAAGATTTTCCGTTTACCTACAACGGCGATGGCAATATGGATGATAGAACGAACATGCTAGCTGCTTTGGCTGATGTTAAAAGCCATACTGGGCTTACATTAAACATTACCATTGTTGAAATAAATGAGAATGAAGCACCCATTGTACAACGGTTGTTGAAACAAATAGAAAGTGCGTTTATTGCCGAAGGCATTGCTGCACAAAGCATCCTTTCATCCACCAGTATTGGTAATGCCAGAACAGGAAATATTAATTTGTCAGGTTATCCGGCATCAACCGGGGCAACAATAAAAGCAGCGCATTGTTGCGGCCCGCAAATTGCGCCCGGCCATGTGTTGATTGTGCCTATCGCCAATTTTAAAAACAGGAATGCAGTAAATCCGTTGCAACCCAAAACCAGTCGCCGCACTTTGTTGGAAATGGAAGCATATTTAAAAACAATCACTTCGCCGTTTGTAAAAGTGCATGCTAGGAACCCGGTGTACGAGCAAATTTTAACAGCGTTCCGCGTTCAGTTTGTTGAAGGTGCCGATAAGGGTTATTACCTAAAAACATTGAACGAGGAAATTGTTCAATTCCTTACGCCATGGGTATTTGACGAAAACGCCGTGGTAAATTTCGGTCAAAAAATCTATGCTTCGGCCATCGTCAATTTCATCGAAGAAAGAAGTTATGTTGATTTTATTACAGACTTTGCCATGTACGTATGCAAATACGAATGCTGCCCATCGTTACCCGAAAAAAAGGAAAACATAGACTTGCAAGCTGCGCTTGATAAAGTGCATAGCTGTGCCGATGTGGAATTATTGTTTCAAGCTGATGATGGATTTGATGGTGAAGTAATCGCCAAACCATCCACTTCGCGAAGCATTTTGGTATCCGTTCCGCAACACATCATCGTTCCTTATGAAGCACCAGTCTATGTTTCGCCCTGCGAAAAAAGAAAAGCGACAAAAGTTACAATAGACGTTACCGGCCGGCCAACCGCCACCAAACAGGAAGAAGCGGTAATTGAAAAGCAAAGAGAGACAGTTGCGAAAATGAAGAAAACAGCGAAGGGAAATAAGGAATAAAAAATATAAAATAAGAAATAAGGAAGTTGAGGCCGTAGTGGCGGCCCTGCATGAAATAAGAAATGTGAAATAAAAAGGCAAGGAAACAAGAAATTAGGAAACGTAAGAACAAACAAACGAACAGTCTCGAATAAAACAAAACAAAGCCGCACAGGGGCACCCCTCGCCACTTGTGGAGAGGGGACGGGGGGGTGAGGTCTTAAAACAATTAACCATGCAAGAGCCAGTTACCATTAGTAAAAGCAATCCGCTGCTGCCAGCCGAGGATTTTGTGGCCATGCGCCAGCAGGGCATCCAGTCCATTGAAGAAACGGGCAGCGATATTTGGACAAATTACAACGTCTCAGATCCAGGCATTACCATTTTGGAGGCGGTAACCTATGCCATTACAGACCTCAGTTACCGCACCGATTTCGACATAAAAGATTTGTTGACGCCCGAGCAGTTGGACAAAGACACTTGGAAAAATATTTTTTATACCGCACGGCAAATCTTGCACAACAACCCGCTTACGGCCGACGATTACCGCAAGCTGATTATTGATGTAGAAGGCGTAAGAAATGCTTGGCTGGAACCCAGTAAAGATTACGAAGTGCCGGTGTGGGTAGACTATAATTTCTACGAAAAAAGAAAAGACAACCATTGCCAATGCGATGATGCGGAGGAAAAAACTTGTATCGGAAAATTGAACTTAACCGGATTGTCTGCGGCTGATAAAGCAAAATACCAAAACGACTGGAACGCAGCACGGACAAGCATCTTGACCCAATTAAAACAAATCAACGATCCAGCCGAAGAAATGGATTCCGAGATTGAAAAACTGAAACCAACTATCACCGCTGCCAACAAAACACAGATACTTCAACAAATACACGACATTAAAAAGAAACGGATCGAATACGAAAATTCGGTGGCCGATCAGCGCAATACTTTGCTCGACCAATTGCATTATGTGGCCAGAAAAGTATTAGACCCAAAAATTGTGGAATTTGAAGGTTTGTACAATGTGATGGTAGAATACGAAGAAGATATTTTAGACGAAAATGACCGCGAAGCCGTGCGCAGCGTAGTGGTGGAAAGGTTGACGCAACACCGCAATTTATGTGAAGATTTCCTGAGCATCAATGCCGTGGAATACGACGATTTTGGTGTGGGCGCTTCGCTTGAATTAGAAAACTATGCTGATCCAGATACGGTTGTGGCGCAAATGTTTTTCGTTATCTACCAATATTTTACGCCGTCCATCCCTTTTTACACCATCCCACAAATGATGGAAAAAGGCTTTCAGGCTGATGAAATTTTTGACGGCCCAGCTTTGCACCACGGGTTTCATCGACCAAGCTGATTTAGATAAAACTGCTTTGTTCCGCGACATCCATTTGTCTGATCTCATCAACCAAATTGCTGATATTCCCGGCATAAAAGCCATCACTTATTTGCATTTGCCTTTCAATATCAACGATCAAAACAACGGTAAAAAATATTTTAACCAATGGGTAGATAGTCTGCAAGCAGAGCGTAAAATTGCTAGGGTACAGCCAACACAATCGGTTATTTTATGTTGCAAAGACCGTGATTTTGTAACCTATTATACTGGCAAAACAACCGACCGCAGGCCCGACCGGATGTTGAAATTATTTAAGGATTTGAAAACCGCAGAACAGAAATACAAGCTGGTTGGGCACGATATTGATTTTCCCGTACCAACCGGCGAATACATGGATTTGCAAGATTATTATCCCGTAATAGAATCGTTACCAATGGATTACGGCATAAGCGAACGTGCCGGATTGCCCGGTAATGCTGATGAAAAACGCAAAATACAAGCGTTACAATTAAAAGGTTATCTATTGTTTTTTGAACAATTAATGGCAGATTATTTGGTGCAGCTCGATCATTTACGTGATTTATTTTCGTTCGATGAAAAAGTGAAGCATACTATTTTCACACGGCCGTTGACCGAAATCCAAGACCTACAGTCGCTCATCATCGACCACCAAGGTTTGGGTGCCGATAAATGGAAACAAATTTTGGCCAACTTTACGCATGTGCTGCAAAATTTGGTTGAAACGCCTAAACAGTTTTATAATAATCGGGAGCATTTTTTGAACCATTTACTGGCTCGTTTTAGTGAAGACACCAGCGAATACGACAATTTAAGTCGTTGGTTAACGCCTAATATGGTAGACGAACGCCTGATTCATGATAAAATAAACATGCTAAAAAACGGTGAATATTATAAAATAAGCACCAATCGTGGAAAGGGATACGATTATAGTCAATTACAAACTTGGGAAACGCCAAATGTTTCTGGCACCGAGCGCAGGGTGGCACGTTTGCTGGGCTTTGGAAATGCCAACCGCTCGTTTTTGGCCATCACTTATTTTGCCAGTGATCCCTTAATGGAAACCGACCCCATTACCAAACTGCCTGTGCAGAAAAAAGACAAAAACGGCAATTTGTTGAACACCATCACCATGCACGATCCTGATGATAAAAACACTATTTTAATTACCAGTGTTGAAGTAAAAGATGGCTGCTGCACCGAAGAATTGATGATGGATATTTTGGCAAATGCCGATGAAAGAACACATATCCAGTTCCACGACGAATTAAAACAACGCAGCAGAAAATCGGCTGGTTTAATAGGCAATTTTTGGTTCGAAATTTATGATGGCCCCGACCCAGACACCGCCGTGCTACTGGCTTCTAGCGATATTTTTGATGACAAGCCCAAACGCGATGCTATCTATAAAAAATTGCAAAAGGCAATGGCACATATCAACCAAAATGAAGGCATGCATTTGGTGGAACACATTTTATTGCGCCCCAAATTAGATAGTATTTTGGATGAGGCTAATAATCCCGAAACCGTTTCATTGCTAAATATTTGCTTGGATTTTTGTGATCTCGGCATTGGTTTAGGCGAGAATACCGACACGCCTACTTTCCAGAAAAAGATCCGCCGCATTCCAGCAGCAAAATGCTACGATCAAATGCCTTGGATATTGGAATATTTTAAAGAAAACAGTACCGAAAGTTTATTGTTTCAACAAGCTGATCCCGATCCGACAAAATCGCTGCCATTAAAATTCCGTCGCTACGAATTATTAACAATGCGGATTCAGGCATTGAATGAATTTGGCACTGAACGCATTAATTATGAAATCGTTTCTAATCAAGCCGACGATCCTGCTGACTTAAAATACAGTTTCATCATTCACGGCGATAAAAATGTGGTACTGGCGCAAAGCGCATTTATTTACCTAAAAAAAGGCGAACCCGGCCAAACCGATATTGATTTGGACATTGCCGCGTTGATGCAATATTTTGGTTTTCAATTGGATTTGTATTGCGCTGCGGACCCTTGCGACAACAGCGAAGACGCTTATTCTTTCCGAGCCACCGCTTATTTGCCATGCTGGCCAAAACGTTTCCGCGATACCAATTTTAGGTATTTGGTGGAAAAAACAATTCAGCAAGAAGCACCGGCGCATGTTCACGTAAATGTAGTATGGATCGGCATTGCGGAGATGCAACGCTTTGAAACGGCCTACATTAATTGGCTATTGGAAATGGCACACACCGAAGTACCGAGCTACGAAAAAACCAATCCTATTGTAGATTTCATTAACACAGTTGTGCCTTGTGGCGAATGTGATGATGATTGCGGGAAACAACCGACGTAAGAATTAAATTTCAAAAAATAGTAATTAAGTAATTAAGTAAATAGGTAATTATGATGTTGAAGAGAAGGAAAATTTGGGAGTCAGGCTGAGCTTGTCGAAGCCAGAGCTGACAATCTAACTCACAATCTAAAAAGCTAAAAGAGTGCCTAAAAGCCTTAGACAAGCTCAGGATGATAACCCAATTACCTATTTACCTAATTACTAGCAAGAAAAACCAAATTATGAACCACCTCATCAACAGCCTAAAAGTTGAAATGCAATGCCCTGACGAGGGCATGGCATTTAACGTTCGGCATCATTTTGCCCAAAATATGCAAAATGAAATGATTGAGGTAATAG
Source organism: uncultured Chitinophagaceae bacterium (assembly GCA_963845495.1). Lineage (GTDB taxonomy): Bacteria > Bacteroidota > Bacteroidia > Chitinophagales > Chitinophagaceae > JAZKFT01. Next base: position 34,437 of record CAWJTH010000048.1, on the reverse strand, counting down.
GCTACATCTGCACAAAATATAGTGCTGAAAACGAATGGCTGCGCATTGATCAATTAGAAATTGATGTAGGCGATTTTGACAATAAGGCGTTCGATAAAAACTTTAAAGTTGCATTTGCCAAACAGTTTGAAAAAATATTGCTCGATAAAATAAATAAAATTCCGCTTGCGGAAAAAAAAGATACGCAAATGAAATCCCTCGCTGATGCAGTGAGGTATTTTTTATTAAATGGGATATTGCCTTGGTGGATAAATAGAAATGATTTTGATATAAATGATGCGGTTCAAAATATGTTGTTACAGCAACCTGATGCCGCTAAATCATTTATTATTCAACAACAAAAAAATGAAATTGTGTGGCAACGCATTGCCATGCAATTAAATGCGGTCGCGAAAAATACCATCATTAAAAATGTTGAAGTATTATTAGCAGCGCAACAATTAATATTGAATGTTTTGCAGTCCATTATTCAAATGGTGGATGGTAATCAAATAATCGATATACAAACAAAACGGGAAAATATTAATGAATTGATATTAAAATTCGGTGTTGTATTTTTTTCTGAGCCTTTGAATGAATCATTGCTTGCGACAGTTTTATTAAATAATTTAAATGAAATAATTAATAAAGAACTACCAATTTATAATGATATTATTGTTGAATTAAATAAAAAGATAATTGTAAAAAATGAATCGATAGAAACAATTAAATCGACTAAAATAATTGAAAATAATTTGGTTGAAATAATTAGCAAAAAACAAAATGATGATGCAATTGAAATAGAAAAGTATTTGGTACAACAAGCTGGTATTGTTTTATTGTCACCATTTTATAAACCATTTTTTACCAATTTAAAACTATTTGAAAATGGTAAGTGGATATCGAAGGAGGCACAAATAAAAGCGGTGCATTTATTGTATTTTATTAGTACCGGCTTAATGGAAGCACCTGAATATAATCTAGTGCTGGAAAAGATAATTTGTGGACTACCAATTGCATTTCCTATCCCAACAAAAATAGAATTGATACAGGAGGAAATAGATGAATGCTTGGCATTAATAACATCGGCTATTGAACATTGGGAAGTGCTGAAAGCCACATCTGTACAAGGTTTCAGGCAAACATTTTTACAAAGGGAAGGCGTTTTAAAACCACGCGAAAGCAGTTGGTTGTTACAAATAGAATATAAAACATTGGATGTATTGTTAGAAAAAATTCCATGGGGATTTAATACCATTTTTTTACCGTGGTTAAATAAAATAATAAACGTGGAATGGTAGAGGGAAATATAAAAATAAGAAATAAAAAATAAGAAATAAGAAAATAATGCCGTAGGGGCGGCCCTTGTGGCCGCCTGCAAGAAATGAAAAAAAAATAATAAATAAGAAAATAATATCGTAGGAATGTCCCTTGTGGCCACCCTGCAAGAAAATTATCCAGTTATTTTCTGTATTTGGTTAATTAAAACAAGTAAATGCAAAACGATCAAAATATATTAATCAATAATAGTCAAACCCAAAGTTTAACTGCGCAAAATGCGGCTACGCTTTCGGCGGAAATTACATGGTTTGTACAAACTGTGCAAGGCCGTTTGCAACATTACTTTTATCCAACAAATAATGGAGAAGAAAAAATAAATTACAATACAACTATTTACCAAATACCCACTCCGCCAAACCTTGTCAACGACCATTCTGTTTATGCCGATTTTGTAAAATATTATCAATTGGGCATTGATGAAAGATTATTACTGATGCTAGCGTTGGTTCCGCAAGTACAACCGCATTTATTAGACATGTTTTTCTCCGCCAATCAATCCACTTCCCGGGGGCATACAGAGTTTGGTGGCATTAAAGGCAACCGCCACAGCGGCTTTATCCCAACCATTGAAACCGCTTACTTCTTATTGGCGGCCAACGATCTAGAACACCGCTTTCGCTTACATTATTTATTTGCTCCCGATCATTTTTTTTCAGCCCATAATATTCTCCAAATCGAGCAGCAGCAAAGCTTTGAGCCAGCTACCAGTAATGCCATCGGTATCTCAGAAGAATATGTTGATTATTTTACAACTGGCATTTTACGCAAGCCGAGATTCAGCATTGATTTTCCTGCCAAACAATTAATTACCAATCTAAATTGGACCGATTTAGTGCTAGACGACTACACCAGCCAGCAATTGGGCGACATCCATATTTGGTTGCAGCATGGCAACGAATTATTACAAGATTGGGGCATGATAAAAAAAATAAAGCCAGGTTACAAAGCACTTTTTCACGGCCCGCCCGGCACTGGCAAAACTATGACCGCAGCCCTGCTAGGTAAATTATATAATTTGGATGTATATCGAATTGATTTATCGATGGTGGTATCAAAATATATTGGAGAAACAGAAAAGAATTTAGAAAAAGTATTTAAAAAAGCAGAAACAAAAAACTGGATTTTATTTTTTGACGAAGCCGATTCTTTATTTGGAAAAAGAACAAGCATCAGCGATGCGCATGATAAATATGCCAACCAAGAAATTGCTTATTTATTGCAACGATTAGAAGCCTATCCCGGGTTGGTAATATTGGCATCTAATATGCGCAATAATGTGGATGAAGCATTTACCCGTCGTTTACAATCTATTGTTTTCTTTCCTAGCCCACAGGCAAAAGAGCGGTTAAAAATTTGGCAAAATGCGTTTAGCGAAAATTGCATATTGCCGCCAAACGCAGCACTGGAGCGGGTTGCAAAGCAATACGATTTATCTGGCGGTTCCATTATGAACGTGGCGCAATATGCTTCTTTAATGGCATTACATAAACAAGGAAATGAAATTGCGATTGATGATATTTTATATGGCATTAAACGGGAATTAAAAAAAGAAGGTAAAACGGTGTAAAACAATTACGAATTAATAATTACGAATTACAAAGCCTAGATTTATAATTATTAATTCTTTTTGATAATCCGTAATTCGTAATTATTAATTCGTAATTATTTTTAGAATGAAAGGTCAACTAAATAAAAAAGATAATCAAACAGCAACAACTGCTGCTGGTTCTTTTGCGGCCAATCATATTTCCGTACAAAAAAAATTAACCGTTGGTGCTGTAAACGACCCGATGGAACACGAGGCTGATGCCATGGCAGATACCGTTATGCGAATGCCGATTGCGCCGCAAAACATTGTTCAGCGAAAAGAAATTTTCATCCAACGGGAATATGACGATACCAAGGAAGAAGGCGAAGGCGAGGAAAAGGAACAAAGCGGATCCACAGAAAAGAACGAAGCGCCGGTGGCTACTCAACCTGTGGCTGATGAGCCCGAACATGTGCAACGCAAGCCGCTGGTTTCATTCATACAGAAAAAAGAAAAAGGCGAAGGTGGTACGGCGAACGATGCCATCACCAACCAAATAAATACTACCCGTGGCAATGGTAACCAAATGAGCGGGGTAACCAAAAGTTTTATGGAAAGCCGCTTTGGCACTGATTTTTCAAATGTACGCATCCACACGGGTGATTATGCCGTGCAAATGTCTCGTGATTTAAATGCGCAGGCTTTTACCGTTGGTAGCGATGTGTACTTTAACCAAGGAAAATTTGCGCCCGAATCCAATAGCGGTAAGCATTTGTTAGCACACGAACTAACGCACACCATTCAGCAAACCGGTTCAATTGTTCAACCTAAAAAAGCTACGCCTACGCAAGGCGAAAAAGTGCAACGCAGCTTTTTTGGTGATTTGTGGAGCGGAATAAAATCTGCTGCAAGTACTGTTTGGGGTGGAATAAAAAAAGGCGCAAGTGCAGCATGGAGCGGCATTAAAGCTGGTGCCAGCGCCGTTTGGGGTGGCATAAAAACTGTTGGTACAAAGGCTTGGGATGTAATTAAAGATGCCGGTGCTTGGGTAGCCGATTTCATAACTTGGATGCCAACCCGGCTTTGGCGATTGGTAAAACATTTGGTAGAAGGTGTTAAAGATGCCGCTCTTTGGATAGCCGATGTGGTGCAGGTAATTAAAGGCGACGAGGGCTTGCTGCACTGGCTGGGCAGGGCTGCAAAAGGCGGCGGCGCTTGGGTTGGGCGCTTTTTGGCAAAAGTGCTCGATGTGGTTGGCTTTGGCGAATTTTGGACATTGGTCACCAATATTATTAAAGCAAATACCCGCTCTTTAACCGAAACCGAGAGAAAAGAAGCGCAAAAAGTATATGGCGGTGTTATCAATTATTGGCAGGTGCGCATCGACGAACATTCGTTGATTTCTGTTATCGGCGCAGCCGCCAAAAAATCTAGCGGTATGGGCGTAACCACGGCGCATACCATTAATTTCAACAAAAAAATAAACGCCACGGCCGGTAGCAGCGACATGGCTTGGCTCATTCACGAAATGGGTCACGTGGCACAATATACCACGGTTGGTTTGCAATACATGGGGGAAGCCATTCATGCACAATCAACAAAAGAAGGGTACGATTATAACGAGACAGATTTAGCTAGTAAAGATTTGAAAGATTTTAACCGTGAACAGCAACCCGATATTTTAAGGAATTATTATTTGCAGGTGTTGTATGGTATGCCGCCGTCGGCTTTTTCGGCAGATTATGTTAAGATGAAGAACCAAGCTCAACAAGGAATGTTTTAGAAAGTGGCGAGTGGTGAAAGGCAAGTGGTAAGAAGGTAAGAAGACAAGAAGGCAAGGAACAAGAAGACAAGGAACAAGAAGGTAAGAAGGCAAGAAAACTAGGAACAAGAAGGCAAGAAAATAAGAAGGTATAAGACAAAGGATAGCTAAAAAGAAACTAACGGAAACTTTAAATAAATAAATCAAAAACCGCCGAGAGGCACCCTTCGCCACTTGTGAAGAGGGACCGGGGGTGAGTTTATGGCACAACAAGCATCCATATCAACGCAAGAACAAACCACGCCTATAGCTGCGGCAAGTGAAACCGTGCCTGTTTGGAGGCCGTTGGATAGTCGATTTTTTAAAGAACCCTTGCAGCGTTTGCCTATCCAACGTAAGCTAGCCGTTGGTGGAGAAGATGACCCGCTGGAACATGAAGCTGATGACATGGCCGATAATATTATGCGCATGCCGGCCACAAATTTCATCCAACGCAAATGCCAACACTGCAAGGAGGAAGATAAAAAGGCACAATTAAAACCGTTGGCCAGCTTTATTCAACGCAAATGCAGCCATTGTGCAGCCGAAGAAGACCCAACGCAAACCGATGCTGCCTTTTATCCAACAAAAAGAGCATATCGGTATTCAAAGAGTGGTTACGGAATCAACGGCAAGTGGCACCGCAGCTGAAACCACTACGCACGTTGATGCGCCGGTACACAAAAAAGAAAAAGAACCCAATTGCCATACCGTAAAAACCCAACGCTGGGGTTGCGATACGGCTTGTTCAAGGGTTGGTTTTGTAGATAGTGAAACGCCGTTTACCGATGAACATGGTGAATTTGGGAAAAGCAGTTGTTGCAATAAATGGCCGCCGTTTGTTGAAAGTTTTGCCAGAAATCATTTATCGTTAAATGGTGTGGCGTCTTGTAAAGGTTCTATGTTCATGAAAACGTTCAAAGTAAAATTCAATGGAAAAGAAATAAGGATTGGTTGTACCGATTCAACCACTGCCACGGCTGACCATGAATTGGAATTAAGTCCGCTGGCGGCAAAAGATTTGTTTGGAAGTATGGAATTTCCCCTAAACCAAAAGGTGCAGGCATGCGAAGACGGTGCTTTAACAGATGTATGCAAATTAGATGTGTCCAAGCTGAACAACCCACATAACCCGGCTTTTCCAAGGCAAGTAGATTGTGTTGAAAAAGGCTGTAAACCACAAGATAACTCCGTTACATGCGAAAGATTCGATTGGCCAAAAGGTAGTTAAACTAAAAATAAAAATTTGTACGAACAGTCAACCATATTGCCCCAACAAGCCACGCAAGCCGCCACGGCTGCCAGTCAAATTGCGTCTAATTTAGTGGATAATGTTTCTTCCAAACATTTGCCTATCCAGCGAAAATTAGCTGTTGGTGCGGCAGATGATCCGCTGGAACATGAAGCTGATGCAATGGCAGATAGAGTAGTGCGCATGCCTTTTTCATCTACTCAACATGCCATCCAGCGCCATTGCAACCATTGCGAGGAAGAAGAAAACGACGGCATCGCACAGCGAAAACCACTTGTTTCTTTTATACAAAAAAAAGAAAATGGCCAAGGTGAGGCCGCCGCAAGCGATGCGGTGACCAACCAAATAAATGCTACAAAAGGCGGTGGCAGCGGTATGGATAACCAGACCTTGTCATTTATGGAAAGCCGCTTTGGCACAAGCTTTCAGGATGTGCGCATCCACACGGGCGGTTATGCTACCGAGCTTTCGCAGCAATTAAATGCCAAAGCTTTTACCGTTGCCAACAATGTTTATTTCAACCAAAATAAATATGCACCCAATACTACGGATGGCAAACATTTGCTGGCCCATGAGTTAACGCATACTGTGCAACAAAATCATTCATCGATTCAGCCAATGCTCATCCAGAGAGACTTAGCGGTGGAGCCTACCGATGCGCTTGCAGAAGGCCGTGAGCTGACAGCTACCCAAATGAGAAGCGCCATTAGGTGGAATCAAGCTGCCTTTTCAGACGCGGATGAAGTTTCTTTGTTGAGGGATGTGCTGGGTATAAGTGCCGAACCAGCAACGGTTAACGAAGATTTTGTGAATGCAATAGTTCGGTATCAAGCTAACTTTGGCATGACGCAGGATGGTAAAATAGGAGCCGCTACAGCATTAAGATTGGCCAACGAGTTGAGGGCAGAGGGGACTTTTATGGGTGCAGATGCAGATGTAGCCTCGGGTACCGAAATGGCACTGAATCCTGCTGAACGCCGAATGAGATTACGGTCAAGGGTAGTGGCTCGTCTTGGAAATTTGCAGCACCAGGGCTTCATCGGCGCAAGAGATAACCCGACCGGGGTTGTAACTGTTAGGACAGGTTTTACTAACCCTGGAAGAACGGACCTTACCAACGCCATTGGAGTGAACTATACTGGAAGAAATGCGGATAATTCGCGTTGGCTGCAATTCGCTTTCCGGCAGATGTCAACAATTGATCCGGTAACAAGAAGAAGGATTTATCGTGCAGGATCCACTACCACTTCTGCAGGTACAGGCCGCCCTTATTCAGATGGTACTACATTTCGGTGGGCTGTGGATACTGTGCCTGCCACTGGGAGTATGTACTATGATGCTGGTTTTACAGCCGAAAGGGTTCTTGGGGCACATACAGAAATATTTGATCAGCCGAATGGCTGGAACAACCAAGCTGAAACTTATGCGGCATCCTTTGCTACAAGACCAGCCAGTATACGGATGATTAACGGATTCGATACCTATTTGGTTGTTAACGATAACAGCGTGATTTATCACGTAAGATGGAATATCTATTTCAATTTCAACGGCACCACCTCACCCATTCCTGATGTTGCGGGAACTTATGAGGTATTGTCCGCAGGTGCGGCAAGCAGGTTGCCGGCAGATAGAAAAGCTGCCCTTGATGCTGCTTTCCCAACAAACACGGTACCTTGATAACCAAATAAATGAACCCAATATGACGACAGAACATGGTTTTGATGCTATCTGGCAATTTGATAAGGAAGAAGACACAAATATCCGTATCACACAAAATATCCCAGACATAAACACTTTCATTTACAACAATGATAGTTTGATAGTCAATCTTCCGTCCGTTTCTTCTATTGCAGGCGTACCAAATGATGATATCTACCGCATTAAAACGAAGTGGAGGGGAAACGACCTATATATGTTCCCGCCTTTCGGCGATCGGTGGGAACTGTTTTGTACATGGGAAAATAACCGGTTTATGATGTATGGAGAGGGAAAAATGAGAACATTTAAAAAAATAAATCCTGTTGACATCCCAATATGGCAGCAGGGCTTGCTTAAAGCCGAACGAAAAATGTGGAGTTATCCTTATGGGGATCCAAACAAAATTGACGCATAAAAATTTTAAATATGTATGTGGCATATTTAAAAATAATCTTGTAACAAGCTGTAAATTTAATTTCGATGAATCGGCAAGGCATGAACTTACAATCCAACACAGAGGTTGCGCCGGCTGCAGCACAATGTAAGTCAACGATTGGCCAAAATAACGGCATCATGGAACACAGAGCCGATGCCATGACCGATAAAATTATGCGCATGCCAATCACCCAAAACAATGCCATCCAGCGCAGGTGCAACCATTGCGAGGAAGAAGAAAACGACGGCATGGCACAGCGTAAACCACTGGTTTCTTTCATCCAAAAAAAAGAAAAAAGCAATGGCGCTGGCACAGCCAGCGATGCTGTTACCAACCAAATAAATGCTACCAAAAGCGGTGGCAGCGATATGGATAACCAAACCCTATCTTTTATGGAAAGCCGCTTTGGCACTAGCTTTCAGGATGTGCGCATACATACAGGCGATTACGCTTCCAATCTTTCCCGACAACTAAATGCGCAGGCTTTTACAGTGGGTAACGATGTGTATTTCAACCAAAACAAATATGCGCCCAATACCAACGAAGGAAAACATTTGCTGGCGCACGAACTGACGCATACCATCCAGCAAAACAATGATGCACAACGAAAGCTGCTCCAAAGAAAGCAAGAATTAACAGACGATCCGCCCGGCCAATACCAAAAATGCCTCAACCAGATTAATGTGGTTATCACCAAATTGGAAGCAAATGCCGGTGCAAACAGTAGCATGCCCAATGATATAAAAGAAGCTACCGTATTGCTGCGGAAAAAGTTTACCGACAAAAAAATTAAATGCTACATCATGGATGATAACCACGGTGGTGAAACCAATTTTACGACCGGCGAAATTTATATTGATGCTAAAACATTGGAAGGGTCGCCCGATGTATTTGCCAATATTGGCGAAGGCACCGTGCTGCACGAAGGCATACACGCCCTACATGCAGAAAAATACCCGAACGCTACCAAAAAATATGGGAAAGCATTGGATGATAAGCATGCTGGAAAAGCGGTGACTATTTCAAAAAGCGAAGACGAAGCGAACACAAAGCTTGATGCTTGGACGGAATATTGGGCCTACCGGAAAATGATAGAATACCAAAACATAAAAAATAAAGAAAATAAAGATGAGTTCACGATTAATAAAGAAACCATCCAACGCATGCGTGAAGGACATGTGTACGTGGTATTACACAAAGCCCAAGAATTAGATCCCAATTTCGATCCAATAAAATGGCACCCGCCTGGATAAAACAAAGGGCAAAGGCAAAATTTTGATTTACTTAACCAATAATAAAATGATTAAAATGAATGAAGGATTGCACAACAAATACAAACGACCAATCATCCAATAGTTAAATAAAAATTGCCCAACGACAAATACTTAAAATAGTATGTCTGAAAAAGCAACAGTAGCGCCACAGCCACAAACAATGCCAGCTGCGGCAATGGCTTTAAATAAAAAGGCGGATGAAATGATGGTGTACGAACCATTGCAAGCAATGCCGATCCAACGGAAATTATCCATTGGTGCGGTGGATGATCCGCTGGAAAACGAAGCCGATGCCATGGCCGATAAAATTATGCGGATGCCGATAAACGTTCCGTTTGGGCGAAGTATTGGGCATTCCATCCAGCGCAAATGCAACCATTGCGAAGAAGAAGAAAACGATGGCATTGCACAGCGCAAACCACAGCTTTCATTCATACAAAAAAAACAGATCGACGAAAAAGCTACCATCAATAATATCGGGGGATCGAAGTCAAATTTGTCGCAAACTTCCATTATCCAGCGCAGGTGCAACCATTGCGAGGAAGAAGAAAACGATGGTATTGCGCAGCGCATACCACAGCTTTCATTCATCCAAAGAAAACAGATTGGCCAAAATACTGCCATCAATAATATTAGTTCTGTGAAGGAAAGTGTGTTTCAAGTGCCGTTCCTTCAAAGAAAATGCAGCCATTGCGAAGCCAAAGAAAAATTGCAACGTAAACCACTGATGCCGTTCATCCAACGGAAATCTTCCGACAGCCAATCCAGTACCAGCGAAAGTGTTTCACAATCCATCCAATCGAGCAGAGGCAATGGTGAAGCATTATCAGGCGAAACAAAACAATTTATGGAAGGCCGTTTCGGGGCTGATTTTTCGGGCGTAACAATCCATACTGATGCGCAGGCCGCTAATTTATCAAACAGTTTAAATGCGCAGGCTTTTACCGTTGGGCAAGATATTTATTTCAATTCAGGCAAATTTTCGCCCAATTCTAACGAGGGCAAACACTTGCTGGCGCACGAATTAACGCATACCGTACAGCAAGATAAAAGTGGTTCTATAAAGCGTAAAACGGGCGATATTTCCATTTACCCATCCACCACTTGGAGCAGTGTGGATGAAAGTATCCAATATTTAAGATACACGATGGCTGTAATGGGTGCGCCGATGGATATTGTTCAGGTGATGGTTATAAATGGAATCAAAGCCCAATTATATAGCATCAAAGGAAAAGAAAATAATGCTTTTGAAAAGAAATTGATCGAGTCTTACACTATCAAACCACTTAATCTACCGCCCTATTATTTAATCGGTTTGGCCAACAACAAACTGGCTATTTTAGGTACGCAGGATATTGACAACGGTACGCCCGAAGGCATAACTTCAGACGTATTGATTGGTGGCAACGCCAATACAAAGGATGGAAAAAAGATTTATGATGCGGTAAACAAAGAGCTGACCATTCCAGATTGGTTCACCAATGATAAGGATAGAAAAAGTTTTGACTCTAAGGTGGTAAACCCAGGTTTTGCGGTTATCGTAATGCATGGCGGAGGCGGTGTAGAAAATGTAAAACCAGAAGAAAAAGCCGTAACGCCGCCGATGCCAAAATGGATGGGCCCTTACCAAGAAGCGATGCGGAAAATGATAAAAGAAGTGCAAGTGGCCGAACCAAAATCAACCGATCTGCCCGATACTTTTTCCTTGTACTACTCAAGAAATTCACAAAAATGGCGGGCATCATCAACCCAGCCTACCACCGATCCCAAAAAACCGTTGCAGGTTTATTTTGATATTGATGAAAAAGATGATAAAAAGGAAAAGTTCCAAGAAATTAGGGACAAGATCCGTATCCGCCAATTGGAAGGCCCCACAACCCCCAACAAGGATAGCAAACCGCTTGACCCGGCATTGGATTGGGCTTACCGCATGAAATTGGAACTGGATGTAAAAATTGCGGAAACAAGAAAATCGCATCCCGGCGAGGCCGACCTGCCCGATAAAACCGGCATTGTTACAAAAGAAGAAAGTCCGGATACCGTTTACCTAAAATTATCGCTTTACATCACCACAAAAGATGCCGAAGGCAACCCCGCAAGCGAACTGAAAACAGGGCTTTTGGCGAGTCCGTTGGTGCCGCATACCAATATTGATGAATTGTTTGAGGCGGTGAAAAAAGCCACGATGGCAATTAGGGGCAACACTATAAAAGCGGTAAATGAAAATCCGACTACCTATAAAACGGTATTGGTTCCGTTCCCCGCCACCATCGAAGGGTTGAATATTAGAGACGATTACCGATCAGTAACGGGCGCCGAACTTGAAATGTATATGAACGTGAACACCAGCGGCGCACCTGGCATGGATATACTTAGCGAAACACAGGTACATTATCGCGGCATTATGTACACTTGGGATGTGTACAGGATCAGCGAGATAATTCCGCCAGACGATTTGAACAAAATGCCGAAAGATTGGAGCGAAAGGAGAAAACAATTGCAGGGCTGGTTTAAAAACAGTAAACAATTGGAAAAAGCAAACCCTGTGCTTAAGGAAGATTTAAAAATAGATATGGATACGATGGGGCCAGAAATGTTGCGTTTTTACCGTGAATTTGGTTTAACGTACGGTCTTAAAACGAGTTACGATAGCACCGGCACCATAAGCATGCCAAAAACGGAAGGTGAATACGTGATTTATGCCAGGGCATTGGCCGAACCAAGCGAAACAACTTTCCGGTTGCCGAGCGAAGCATTTTTTACCGTGAACCTGATTGATGGGTATAAATTGGCCGAAGGTGTTAGGGATGAACGATTGAATGCCATGGAACGCATTAAAAAAGAAATTGCTGACGAAAAAGATCCTGAAAAGAAAAAAGACCTGCAAACAAAATTGGAGGAACTGGAGAAACAGGAAAAAAGGACATTGCTGGAAGGAACAGATTATAACATCCAAAACCAGAACGATTTAATAAAACTGGTGAGCTTATTAAAATCGTATTACCAACAGGCAAACGCCACTACCCGCGTTACCGAACTAATTGAAAGAGCATCAAAAAGAAAAGAGATAACCGACAAGCAATTTGACGACCTACTAAAACTTTGGAAATATGTAGAAACGAACGAACTCGATAAAAAGCCCATTGACAAGCTTACAAAAATGATTACTGATGCGCAAAAAAGCGTAAAGCAAATGGGCGAAATGAAAGAGCGTGTAAATGATTTTAGCGATGAACTGAAACATTATAAAATACAACCCGCACCAGTGGTGGGCTTGGTAAGCAAGGTTACCGGCCAGGTGTACCCACTGTTGTTAACCATTGGCAAGGGCGAAGATTTAATGGGCCGCACACATGTAAGATTGGTGGATGTAACTACCGAAGAAACCAAAGGCTGGTACGAAGGCATAAGCGATTTGTCGGGCGATAAAGGTTACGAAGAAGCCGTAAAATCAGCATTTGAAGATTTTGGCCATAAATGCAAGTACGGCGAAGGCTACATTGCTTACCGCATACCGGGCACAAATGCACGGGACCATGTAGAAAGCGCACCCGGCACTTGGGAAAAAGTAAAACGTATATTAAGCATTGTTGCAGCCGCGGCGGGTATTGCGGCGCTTATTATCGGCACCGTTTTAAGCGGGGGGCTGCTGGGTGTAGTGGCGGGTTATATCGGCATTGGCGCCATGGTTATTGGTGCCGGCTTGGCCATTGATAATATTTACGACCGTGCGGTAAACCACCGACTTCATGCTGATGTGGAACTGGCAATGGATCTGCTAAACATTGCTGGGCCTGTATTCCAGGGTATTGGTGCGGTGGCAAAACTTAGCCAGGTGGCTACCTTAAAATCGCTTGTAAATATTGCAGAAGCAACGGGCGACATTGCCAAAGGCGAAAAAGGCGTGCTGTCTGTTGCCATGCTCAATAAACTGGGCACCATTGTAAGGCTTCAAAAAACGGTGATGATTATCCAGAAAGCGGAAGCTATCACCAATATCGGTCTTATCGCTTACAAAACATCGAAAGATTTGTCGATGGTGGCCGAAGTGTATGCCGACGACCCCAAAAAGGTGGCGGTGATGCAGGCAGAAATTATGCGCAACGCATTGCTTTCCGGCACGTTTGCCGTAATTGCATTGCACAGCGAATTTAAAATAAGGAATGTTGATGAAATTGATGCCCTTACCAATAACCTGATGAAGGAAAGGGATTATGAATCGGCCATGCTTAAAAGTGGTTTGAAGGATGCCGAAGGCAATTGGCGTGACCCTAAAATGGAAAAGTTCTTCTTGGGCAAAGAAAAAGAAGATGCCGCAAATGCAGCCAAGGTGAAGGCCGAAGAAGATGCAAATGGAACAAAACCACCAACCAAGCCAAACGAACCACCGGGCGGCAAACATGAGCCAGACCAATACGAAAAAGATAGGAAAGTAAACATGAAAGGCCATGCCGAAACGCCAGATAAACAGCACGATGTGGAAGCTTATCCGGATGGAAGCGTGGGCCGCTGCTCGGCCACGGCTGGCGAAAGATGCCCTATCTTGCAATTGCAGTTCAAGGAAACCATCCAAGAAAGGCCGATCCTGAAAAAAGAATTGCGTGCCTTGCAGGAAGAAATTGGGAATTATGGTGAAAACGTGCCAAAACCAAGAATGGAAGCGTTGGCAAAAATGGAGCAGCGCATGCGTTTGTTGGATACCGTTCGGCAACCACCAGCAAGGCACCAAAAAATTATGTTATAAAAGAAGTGCCTTACGATTATGAAGGCGATTTGCCAATACTTGGCGATAAAACGTTGTTGGAATACCCCGGTGGCGAAAGGGTTTGGCGAGATGCACAAGCTGGTATTCACCACGAAGGGGAAATAAAATCATCCATTGGCCGCCAAGGGCGTGAAAAAGAGTTTTATAGTGCATCGGAATCTGGCATACCAACATTTAAAGGCACCGAAAGGGCACACGCCTCTGGCCAAGGTTTTGGGTGGGAAAGTCCGTTTGGGTTATTGAATGCGCCAAGGTTTGTAAACCAACGACTACAAAATAATGGTATCGAACAATTTATTAGGGCGGCCAGGGATTTAATGCCGAAGGGACAAAGGCTGGTAGTTGAAACGGTGGTAAAAGCAGTACCTATGACACGCAGGCTGCAAAGTATTTCGTATGAAGGGTTTGTGATGACGAGCAGCGGAGAAAAGATTTCGGCATTTAAATACGAGATAAATATTGCTTGGAAAAATAAAGGTGGCAGCGTTGTGGATGCTTCGCCCATTAAATTTATGACCGATAGTAACCCCGCAAACCAAAAAGTGATCAATGATTTCCAAGCACTTACGCCCACCGCCAAAATGCCCGAGCCCATCACACAAAAAATCCATCAGGATATTAATTAATCGTAAATCAAGAAAAAATACTCAATAATCAATGTTCAATACAGGATTAGGTAGAATATTCGCAATCTATTTTGTGGAACGGCCTTCGAAAGAAAAGTGCATAAAAATTATTGTTGATGGCCTGTATTTGGAAGAAAAAGCTGTTTGAGCCATTCGGGGCTTGAACCAAGATGAATGATAAGGCGAGTTCTTTTTCTTCCGGCCAGCGACAAGAATTTTTAGCCTTTTCTTTCGAGAGCCTTGGCTTTTTTTGTTTCTTTTTTTGCCAAGAAAAAAAAGAAAAAGACCGAAGAAACATAAGAGCAGCAAGAGTTTGCGAACAAAACACCTAATCCTATGTTCAATATTCAATACTCAACAGAAGAAAGCAAGTGGATTTTATTGAATATTGAGTATTGATTATTTATTTAGAGTTGTGGCTTAAACCAAACAGCATTGAACGGTAAACATAATTTTAATGCCGCCATTCTATCACAAAACCATCATTAATTGCCTAAGTAATTTTTTTTAGGGAAATTACACCATCAACATCGGTGCGTCACATTATATAAGCCAGTGGTTGCGGCGCTCGGTTGGCTGTTTTTCACTGGTCAGACGCTTTACCAATGGCAAGTCATTTTATACACGAAGTGTCTTCTTGAGTTCTAAATACCATGTTTACAGTCTGTTATGCAAACTGGTGACTTAATAAAAGGCGCTGGCGATCTAACATTGGGCACTTACGGTTTGGCAAAAAACAAACTACCCATCTTCACAATTCGTCTTTTTCAAAAAAAGATGTATCTTACCCAAACATTAAATAACGGCTGACTAAACACCGATTTAATCGCCACATCAACAATTATCGCCAATCATCAACCACAAAAATTTAGGGCCATGCATGAACGTAGTTACAATACTGAAAATGAATCGAGCAATACTGCATCCCACGCAGATGCGCAAACACGGCACAACAAATCGCCGTTGCCTATTGGCGCAACAAACGATGCGCATGAAAACGAGGCCGATGCAATGGCAAACCAAGTAACGCATGGATTTTCAAATGGAGCCCCACAACGAAAACCATTGACTCCATTCATACAAAAAAAAGAAAACGGCAAAGATGGAGGGTCTGCCGATAATGTGGTGGCCAACCAAATAACTGCCACCAAAGGCGGTGGCAGCGGCTTAGATAATGAAACGAAATCGTTTATGGAAAGCTGTTTTGGCGCAAGCTTTCAAAATGTGCATATCCACACCGGCGGTTATGCTTCTGAACTTTCTAATCAATTAAACGCCAATGCTTTTACGGTAGGTAAAGATGTGTATTTCGGCCAAGGAAAATATATGCCCAACACTAGCGAGGGCAAGCATTTGCTGGCACACGAATTAACCCATACGTTGCAACAAGGCGAAACGGCCGCCGTTCAAAAAGAAGATAAAGACAAGCCTAAAACTGCTTATGCCCCAACACCCGAAATAGATTTTAAGGTTTTGCCACCCGATTTTCAATTAAAACTTTTCCATTTTTTATTAGGAGCAGATACCAGCACCGTTCATTTGGATTATAACGCCAAAAGCTTTATGGCAGGATTGTCTTATAAATACGGCGATGCATTATCGCTGAATATGCGTTTCATGGATTTTAAAACCAAGTTGGGTTGGAAGCCAGGCAGTAACGATTTTTCGTTGGGAATGAATTATAAAGGTTTGGACGCCAACCTAAGCACTAACCCTTGGCAACAAAAAATTGGATTGGGATTACATTATGGCGCTCATTTGCTGCCTATGCAAGACCAAATGACCAGCACTTTTAATGCTGGCGGAACTTCGTTCGGCAACCTTGCTACAGGTTTGCCCGGCGCTTTTCACGACCCCATTGCATTTTACCAACAAAACAAAACGGAAATTGAAAACGTTAGCAAAACGGTTGATTTAGTAAAACAAATTACCGAAGCTGGCAAAAGCAAAATAAGATTTGGCGGTGATTTCTCCCTTACTTACGATCCCGTAAACAAAGTGCTGGTAACGGCAAAAGTTGGGGTTATGTTTTGATGGAAGGGATTGTGGGGTTCGTACCGATTGCTTTCAACCAGCGCCAGCTTATAATGTAGCACTTGCTTTTTCTTACTTTAAACCAGTCATAAGTTAAATAAAATGCCCGAACATTCAACCATAACAGCCGCCGCACAAGCAACACCCGCCGCAGTTGAAAGTGGGCAATCTTTTGCAAGCACGCAAATGGCAAAAAGAGCTTATCGACATCCCAACCCGTTTTTACCTATCCAGTTCAAATTATCGGTGGGCGCAGTTGATGACCCGTTGGAACATGAAGCAGACGTCATGGCCGATACAGTTATGCGCATGCCAATGTCTGGGTCTTTTTCTTCCACCCAAAATCGTTTCATCCAGCGCAGGTGCAACCATTGCGAGGAAGAAGAAAACGATGGTATCGCTCAACGGAAGCCACTGGTTTCATTCATACAGAAAAAAGAAAACGGCAAAAGCGAAGGGCCCGTAAACGATGCGGTGTCCAGCCAAATAAATGCCACCAAAGGCAATGGCAGTGGCATGGACGATCAGACACAATCTTTTATGGAAAGTCGCTTTGGCACTGGCTTTCAAGATGTGCGCATACATGCAGGCGGTTATGCGTCCGAACTTTCGCAACAATTAAATGCGCAAGCTTTTACTGTTGGCAACGATGTATATTTCAACCAAGGAAAATATGCACCCAACACCAGTGAAGGCAAACATTTATTGGCGCACGAACTGACGCATACCATCCAGCAAAGCGGAAAATTGAACAAGATTTTAAGGAAAGTGGATGAAGCCAGCGTAACCGCAGAGTTTAATGCATGGGCCGATGCCAACACAAAAGCAAAAAATAAAGACAGTAAAGATTTCCCTTGGAATGTTTGGGATTTTATACGCCCGCAAATTTTGGATGCCAGCATGGATCCATTCCCCAAGCCAAAAGATAAAGCCGGCATAGAAAAATGGAACGACAACTTTACCAAGGCCGAAATAATTGGCGGTTGGCTTGCCAACATAAAAAACACCGCAAAAGACGATAACGTAAAAACCGATGCCAGCAGTAAAATATACTATATTGGCGATGCCATGGCCAAGGCCGGGCTAACAAGCAAAGCTGTTGCGCAGGCGGCCAACACCGATAATGCGCAGAAAGCACTTATTTATGGTACCATTTTAAAAAGTCCCAGTTCAGCGTCGGCCAGTGAACTGGAAACAATTTTTAAGTTCCAAATGGCTGGTCAAACTGATCCAGAGCAGGTCGATTTTATAAAAACGCTTAGTTTAACCGATGGCAACGCGTTGCAAAAACTGGACGCCGCTAAAACACAGGCCATGTTCAAGGTGATGATTGCCGCTTATGGATCGAACGATAAAATTGTGAAAGCAATGGCCGGAACGCTGATTTTTAATCCGGCCGTACGGACAGTAATTTCTGACGGGATGATGAACAGTACAGTCGGTAGTCCTGACCTGTTATTCAAAATATTGTCACATCCCTACTTTAAAGATTCAGATTACGAAGGTGCCGTACTTATTAACGTGCCTAACAATGATATAGATAAGGACAATGCCAAACATTGGAAAGATGATTTACCGTATGCCATTAAATACAAACAGCAATATTATGTTCATTTTTTAATAAAATTGGCCGATAAACAAGGTATTGCGATTAAAGCACCGACTGATTTTAAGATAACCACATTAAAAGCTTGGCTGGATTTGAATACTGAAAATATTGCCATTGCAGCAGCCAAAGAATATAAAACGGACAACAACGCCATTTTTGATGTTTACCGAAACATTACCGATATTTTCTTTTACCACATCGATCATAAAGATGCCGTGCCAGATAAAGAAGGCAAACTTGCAAAGCTTGGCACAGGTGGCAAACCAGATAAAACCCGCATAGAAGCGGATTGTGATGTATTTGCGGCCTACGCCATGCGGTTGTACAATAGTGCTGGTTTCCAACCAATTGGCTATTTAGGGCTTTATCCCACCGGCGATTTTGCCAATCGGGCGGCCCACGCATCAGCATTGATACGAAAGGATAACACCTATTATATCATCAACAATAAAAATATGTTTGAAAGTGGCATTACCGAAACAAAGCCCGATGAAAAGAAAGAGGAAGCCATTAAAAAGATGAAAGCAAAAGCCATAGACGATGCATACGGAGACCCAAAGCCCACCACGTGGGAAATTTATTATACCGATGCGGGGCCCAAGGGCGAATTTCCAACTACTTTTTTAGAAAAGCGGGCTGTGGACAGAAGAAAAGATTTGGAATAAACCGGCTCATTTTTAGAATTTTAAGCAAACAAGAAAAAATGGTTGGTCAAATAAAATGAAGCACCTACATTTGCAGCCCAATTTGGCGAGGTAGCTCAGCTGGTTAGAGCATCGGATTCATAACCCGAAGGTCGGCGGTTCAAGTCCGCTCCTCGCTACTCACTTAAACAGTTGGTTTTCAATTGTTTAGGTAATTTTAAAAACTCTTAGACCTGTGGCTTTGGTCTCAACGTTAACAAAAACGTTAACAAAACCACAGATATGATACAATTACCTAATGGCTGCTATTGCAGCGAACTTTCAGTCTTCCCCAAAAATTGGGACAAGCCCGGGAGCCTCCATAAAGGATAAATGGTATATCAATTACCGTTTCTATGACCCGACAAGAAAAGACGGAAAAGGGAAACTTATCCCACATCAACGCATCATCAAAGGAATGAACGCCTACAAGTCCCTCGGCGAAAGGAGGACGGCATGCAAGCTGTTGTTCGAAAACGAATTGAAGATGCTTACCGAACTTGGTTATAATCCTTTTACCGGGACGGTAGTCGAAACGGAGGACTATCAATATGAGATAGACCCGACCACCGGATTTTCACAAGCGTTGGAACTGGCCTGTAATAAGCTTTCCATCGAAAAAAGTACACGGTCGGATATCAAAAGTGTGCTCGGTTATTTCAACAAGGCTTTGTTCCAACTAAAATTTGCCGCATTGCCGATCGGTACGATCAAACGCCGCCATATAAAAGCGGCCCTTGCCCATTGTGCAGCCATAAAGGAACAATGGACGGCGGCAACTTTTAATAAATACCGTTCTTATTTGATGATACTTTTTGTTGAGCTTGTTGAAAACGACGCGATCGAATCGAACCCTGTCCGTGAGCTAAAAAAGATGAAGGGTGTCCGGAAATTAAGGCAGACCTTGAGCAAGGATGAAAGGGAAAAAGTAGACTCACATCTTAAAGGAAAACTACTACGGCTTTTGGAGGTTCATGCAGATTTTCTTTCACAGCGGCGGACGCATCGTGGAATTGTTGAACGTAAAATGCGGCGATGTTGACCTTGAGAACCAGACCTTTAAAGTTACCGTCAAAAAGGGCAGGGAGTCAAAAGAAGTGAACAAGATAATCAAGGATATCGCTTTGCCTTTCTGGGAAGAATTGATGGCATGCGGCGAACCCCATCATTTTTTGTTCAGCAAAGGCCTTATGCCAGGTGCGGACTGTATACGCAGGGAACAGCTTACACGTAGATGGAATGTCCACGTAAAAGAAAAACTGGGGATACAGGCTGATTTTTACAGCCTTAAACATCTGAACACTACCGAAGTTGTTGACGCACTTGGCAATGAGGATGCGGCAAAACTCAACAGCCATGAATCAACAGCAATGGTCCAAAAGTTTTATGATGTAAATGCCGAAAAACGGCAACAGCAACGGATAAAAAAGTTGTCAAATACCTTTTCTTGATTTAACTAAAGCATCATTCATTTTTAAATGATGTTTTAGTACTATATAAACTTTTTCTTATTAACTATTTTATAAAACATAATGTGGCTGTCTAAAACTTTTAGACCGCCACATTTATTTAAAATTTATTGCCGGCGTAATTTTACGATTTGGTTCGGCAGTGCAAGGTAAGTCCTCCAAAGGTTGGATGTCATATTTAAGTGTGATATGAGTAATGTATGCACCACACTTTCTGATAAAGCGATTTAAGTTATCTTACAGTTAGGCAGATACGATCAAGTATCAGATGATGTTATTTAAGAATATCAGGGACAGTCAGTTAATATTCCCTACTTTTTTTCATGATTGCTTTGTTGCGTCTCGCAAGTATCCTGTTCTTTTTCTTCAGGGCTAAGTGGGGCCCCCTTGGGAGCTGGCCCGTCGACACGGGCCAGATAGGCTCTTAGACCTGTAGCTTTTTTCTTTAACTCATCGGCGAAAGCCTCGATGGAAATCAATTCGTCTATAATTTTTTGCTGGTTCATGTTATACAGGTTAACCTTTGGCCAAATGCTTGTTCCCTACGACGACATTGCCTATTGCTATTCAATTTGCATATTATCACTTTACAAAATTGATTACCCTGATTTTAGCGTTTTCACTAGTTCGGTATTTTTATTTTTGGTTTTGGATTACAGAAATTAGCGGCCATAGGCTCCCTAGAAATCCACAATGGGGTTTAGATGGGGAGTTGTACCGGTGTCCGGAAATGGCAAAATTTTCTGAGTATATTTTGAATTTAACAACGGTTCAATTGCATCAAAATATTTTCAGATCAGTTGAGAGTTATATACAAAGGGATTAGGGCGGCGGGTGGAAACTCTCAATGAGGATTTAATGAAAACAAACGCACACACCGGAATATAAGAATTCAATCTACAAGTGGATTGACAATAAAAAATATCGTTTACAGTAGATTCCTGGTCAGACAACGGTCAATATTTCACCGTTCAGCCTGATTGTAATTTTCAAGATTTCCTGGATGTTATGGGATTAGTTGGCCACAGGTAGCACTTAGATGTTAAGCAATACATTCGGATAAATCAAAAACTTTTAAAATAGCCGAGGAATATAACACAGATGGCTATAATTGCAATCAATTTACTATTTATGAGTTTTTGATTTGTAAATACTTGTACTTTTAAAAAGTTTTACAATATTTATACAATAAGCTTTTTAATCCTTAAAATTTTTTCATGAGTTGCCAAAACGGCTTTTTCAGTATTTTCCAATTCGGCAATTAAAATTTCCTTGTTTTCCAGTTCTCCTATTTCACTTTTAAAAAGAGTAATGTCAAATTCCTCACGGAACAGCATGTGGCCGCGATAACCGTTCCTGTTTAAATAGTCGACAATTTCAAAAACAATGTGAATGTTGCCGCCAATCCCAGCTTCCAGCCTAGAAAGCAGCGCCTGCCTTGTATTGATCATAGGTGCCAATTTGGACTGGCTTAGGCCGAGCAGATTTTCCCTGACAAGTGCGACGCGCTTGCCAAATTCAACAACTTCAAACTTTACCCTTTCCGGTTTTTTTTTAATGCTTTTTTTTTCTGGCATAAATATCTTTTTAGCAACTGGCGTGTCGATTAAATTCTTGACGGCCGCAAATTTAATTTTTTTTCAATTGCTAACTTTTTTGATATCGTTTCCTTTAGTTCATAATTATTAATAAATAGCGATTAGGCAGCCAAAGCCTGTCCTTTCGATTGGTTGTCCACCGCCGCCTCTTTTTCTTCTTTACTGCGCTCTTTGATCAGTACGATTATTTCATTGAGCCTATTCCTTGAGGTTTCAAGTTCCTTTGCATAGGGGTTTTCTGCAGCAGATTGTTTGCGGTATTCAGCGATATTATCATCGTGAGCAACTTTCGATTTTTTTGTCTTCTCAAGTTCAGAAGGCATGCTCAAAATAATGTCCCGGATTTGCATGGCCACGGCCATTTCGCCGTCCGGTAACGGCTTTTCTGACCCGATTTTATCCCCATACGGTGTTACAACGTAGCGGCTGACTTCTTTGTCACCCATGCTATAAAAAAGTTCCCCGAATATCTTGAAATCCCAAAGCGTGCCCAGTTCGAACGGCTTTCCCAAAATGGAATATTTTTTCAGATAGGCTGCCTCTTCTTGGATTGCCTTGCCGAAAGCGCCAAGTTTTGAATAGCTGTTTTTTTGCACTTTGCCTGCAAGGACCACTTCTCCGTCTTTGTCTTTATCCATAAAATCCAACAACGGGATTGCTTTTTCAAGTGCAGAAATCCTCTTTGAACAATCGGCCGATAATCTTTCTTCCCTTTTTATCCTGTCCTCTAAATTGTAGCGGTTCTGTAAAAATGATCTGTTGGAACGTTCAAGATCGCCGAGTTTTTTTTGTAGCGTTGCCCTTTCCTTAAAAATGGGATCGCCCGATAGCTCGGCTGCCATGCCGCCCATGTCCACATCTTCTTCAATGTCTTTTACCGAACGGACATTTACATCCGAAGTTGTTTTTATCTGGGCGATAAATTTAGCTTTCAGGCTTACCGTATTGTACATGGAAGCATCCAGTGTACGCTCGGTTGCGTAATAATAGCAATTGATGGTATTTCCCAGATAATTTTTTGCGGCCCAATTTCCCTGGCGTTCGCCACGGCCGTTCCGCTGTTCCATATCAGATGGTTTCCAGGAGATATCCAAATGGTGGAGCGCACTTAACCGTTGCTGGACGTTTACGCCTGTACCTAGTTTTTTAGTGCTTCCAAAAACGATCCTGATATTACCGTTATTTACAGCGGCATAAAGCGAATCCTTTTGTTTGCGGGTCTTATAATGATGGATAAAAGCAATCTGTTCTTCCGGAATACCTTTTTGAACCAAGACGCGTTTCAATTCATCATAAACCGAGAAATTTTCATTTGCATTGGCTTCAGCTATCAACAAATCCACATCATCGGCAGAAATACCGAGTACGTTGGCCACGTTCGCTTTTACTGTTTCCAGAGAGGGTTTTTTTATCATCTCTTGGTAGTCGCCATTGAAGATGTCCGCTAAATCCGATTGCGATGTGTCACCTTCCAGATAAGAATAAAGATTATCAAGCGCATCATAGCTTTTTGGAGTGCCGATATCGCAGAACATCAATTGGGTCCCATTGAAATGACCTGTTTCATGATAGATCCGTTCGATGTTGTCGGCGGCCGCCTGGATTTTCGTTCCTGCCGGCAGGGAAGGGTTGATCAGCCTTGGATCAAGCGAAAGTTTCTTTGCAAAGTTGACCGCGAGGATGGCAAAAGACGGATTGATGCCCCGTCTGTCATCATATCCTGCCATCAACCCAAGGGATTCTGCATATTCATTCCCTTTTGTTTCGATATACCGTTGCAGGAAGCCAATATAAGCCAACTGGTTTTCTGAAGGTGCAATTTTTACAAGGTTGTGCAACGCTTTGGGTTTATCGAGTACAAGATTGGTATCGTTCCTGACATCAGCAATCTCCCGGTACATGGTAACCAGTTCAGGCAAATTGGCAAATTCCCTGAAACGGTGCACTTCTTTGAACTTGCCCATGTAATATTCCATGTCCGAGTAATCGTTGGCAAAGTTTGCCGCCCATCTATCAAATGTCTCGAGGCCAAGTTCTTGCACTTTGTTCGGGCGCAGATACTTGAACAACAGGTAAAGCTCGGCCATTGAATTGCTGATCGGTGTGCCCGAACAGAAAAGTACCCCTTTGTCGCCATCATGTACGTCCTGTAGATGACGGCAGGCTATGAGCAGGTTAAAAGCTTTTTTGCTCCCGGTGGGATTGCCGAGGCCACGGATATTCCGCTTTCTTGTAATGAATTCCAGGTTCTTGTATTCCTGGCTTTCGTCGACCATCAGGAAGTCAATGCCAAGCCTTGAAAAATCCAGTATATTATCGTCTTTCTTGGTGTTTTTAAGCCTTTCCAATTTCTGTTCGTAGTTGTAAAGCCGGCTCTGGAGCGATTTCAGGGCCTGTTTGTCACCGCCTTTTGTGTCGGAGATTTCCATTCTCAGGCCGTCCGCCAGTTCTGTCATCAGTTTTTCTTGGATGGCCAGCGGCTGCGGTATCATATTGAACTGGTCATGGCTCAAGATGATACAGTCCCAATCGTTCGTGGCAATATTATTGAGCAGCCTTTTGCGGTTTACTTTTTCAAAATCCTTTTCGGTCGGGAAAAGCACTTTGGCCAAAGGGTAGGCTTTCCTGAACTGCTCATAAAGTTGCGGGACCTGCGATTTCAGGCCGATGATCAACGGCTTGTTTGCTGTCCGCAAACGGCGCAGTTCCATTGCGGTCATTACCTGCACAAGTGTTTTTCCGGCACCGACCATGTGGTCGTTGATGCCGCCGAAAGTCTGTGTATTGCGGAAAACGGTTTCCACCTGATGTTTCAACGGGACAAAACCCAACAGGCCGGGAAACTGGAATTCCCCAAAGTCGTATCTACGTAAAACCGTATTGTTGAATTTACCGTTGTAAATGGCGGCAAGCCGTTCCCTTCTTTCCGGCTCTTCATACTTTCAGTCGTCCCATGCCTGCCGGATGGCTTTATATTTTTCCTTGGCAAGATGTGTATCCTCGGCATCAAAAACCAGTTTATTATCCTCGGTCGTGTAATTTACAATGGGCTCGATACCATTCAGGGCGTGATTGAACACCCATTCCGCTTTTCTGCGCTGGGTCTTAAATGTATCGCTATGGGCATTGTCTGTCCGGATGTGCAATTTGTATTCATCCATCGATCTTGAAAAAGAAATATCAAAATCATCCGAACGGATTATGGAACTGATGAACGTTGAAATGTCATTTGCGGGCAACCATCTGGAATGTAAGGGGGCGTAAATATCGACCGCTTCGATCGGCTTTGGCAATACTGTCTTAAGCTGGGCAATATTGTTTTCCACCCGTGCGATCTCATTTGTATCGGCCAGCGAAGAAACAAGCTCTTCCAGTCTTTTTTCTTCGCCGGATATCTTTTTTGGTATGTTACCCGACAGAAAGTCTTCTCTTGGGACATGGCTTCCGGAGGCATCGATAAAAATTTCCGCATTGGCCCCTACCTGTCCGTCCATTATTGTTGCGTATGGTTTGTCCATCAGTTCGCAAACAAGGTTCATATCCAATATGCCTTTTCTTTTAATGCTGAGCATAATTGCATCCCTCACATTTTCGGTATGGCTAATTTCCTGCTGCGGTTTAATGGTTGGGCGGAATAGGATATCGGATGGCGCTATTTTCTTTGTAATCGGATCGATCCGTTCCAGCGACTGGATCAGCAGGCCATCAACGTCGAGTGCCAACACTTTTTCGTTTTCTTTGGCGGTCAAATGCCCAAATCGTTTGACAAATTGCTGGTAGGACACCTTGAGTTCATTCCTTTTGTTTTCCAATGGCACACCCGACCAACCGTCAGCTTCACGGTATATCACTTCTTTGGCAAGCTGGCGCAATGTGATAAGCTGGGGTAATTTTACCGTGTCCGCTTTTGTGGCCCTGACTGGCTCAACTGTTTTTTGGTTAAGATCACTTAATGAAATGCCTACGATCTTTCAACCATTTTTCCTCCACTTCATCAAAAGTTCTTCCTGTTAACCGTCTTATGTCAATCCCCGCTTC
This sequence comes from uncultured Chitinophagaceae bacterium, assembly GCA_963845495.1. Taxonomy (GTDB): domain Bacteria; phylum Bacteroidota; class Bacteroidia; order Chitinophagales; family Chitinophagaceae; genus JAZKFT01. Next base: position 8,306 of record CAWJTH010000048.1, on the reverse strand, counting down.
TTCAGCTTTTTCAATGATTGCCGGATTGATATAATTTTCACCCGTGATAATGGCGAAGGTGTTGTCCGGAAGGGCTATAATATTTCCGATAGAATCATATCCACCAAGGGTAATGAAATTTTTTGCTGTTTGGTCATTATGGGTAAAATCGGTTAATTCCATTTCTTTCCTGTGCTTATAAACCGGTTCTTAAATATCTTATCGAGAACATCTGTTATTGACTGCCCAAGATCGGCATCATTGTTTCCCTTTAGATTGAAAGCTTCTTTACTGTAAAGCCCACCGAACTCAACGGTGCCAAGTAAATGGGTTGGGTTTTCATGAAAATATTCGTTGTAAGAAACAAACCCTGTTTTTCCGATATTGTCTGCTAGAGGGATGGTCTGGTATCCAAGAATACGTGTTGGCTTTCATGTGTTGCCCGGTTTCTTTTTTTTGCAGAAAATAATATCGGCCACAACATCAGTTCCAGCATTTGCCCTGAAAGCATTATCGGGTAACCTTACAGCACCAAGAAAATTACATTCCTGGTCCATTAACTCCCTTATACCCGATGCCTGGGCATTGTCCAGTGTGAACCTTGAAGTGATCACCGCAACAAGGCCTCCTGGTCTCGCCAAAAGAATTGATTTGGCAATAAAATAATTATGCAGGTTATTGGAAGCCTTGGCATACAATTTTTCGGCAGAATTTTCCAATTGCGGGTCAAAGATGACGATATCACCAAACGGCACGTTGGAAATTACCAGGTCATAATTATTTTCCGGTAGCCGCGTTTTTTCGAAAGGGGCAATCTTCGTTTCAGCGGTGGGAAACAGGTGCCGCAATATCATACCAGTCAACGGATCCATTTCGATTGCGGTAACGTTGGAGTTGTTGGCCATTGCAGTTGGCATCGCCGCCAAGAAATTACCAATGCCAGCGGAAGGCTCCAGGATATTCCCGCCACCAAACCCTGCTTTAACAAGGCCATCGTAAATTGCGTTGATAACAGGATAGGAGGTATAATGTGCATTGATAGATACTCCGTTGGGCAGATTTTAGAAATCCCAGCTTGCCATCGGGATCAAGTTTATTGATTGCCTCGTATGCTTGGGACACCAGCGGCCGTAAATGGATGTCGGATTTTATGTTCCAGTTGTGTTCTACAGAAGGGTCAAGCAGGATTTCCTTGATACCGCCCCAGCCAGAATATTTCGCAAGTATTTCCTGTTCAGATTCTGTGGCAGGGCGTTTTTCCTCCTCCAGTGTCGCAAACATGACCAGCGCATTGATGTTGTCTTTCAAATGCCTTTCCTTGCCAAATGAGAGGTTTTCGTAAAACGGTTGCGTGTTGTGGTAATTTACAGGCCTGCCCTTTCTATCAGATCCTGCCACGCTGTTTCCTCTGCCTGCGGCACCGTCATCCCCTGCAATAAAAGTTCTTTCGCCAACCGGTAATAAGGCCAGCTTGTCTGATTGAGAAATGTTATCAGTTTGCCTTCCTGTTCCAGTATCGCAAACCGTAGAGGCTGTTGATCCTTCAGCATCGAATAAAGTTGCCTGGCCCTGTAATTCTCCAGTTGTTCCCGCTCCAACGCTTCCTTGCTGTTGTCCAGCATCACTTTTTCCCCATTCATTGTTGTTATCTGTTCCATCATTGCTAAGGTTTAAATTTTCGGTGGCTGTGTCATCCAATTTAAGATCATCAAACAACGACAATTGGTTGTTCGGTACCAGATGTATATTACTTTTTTTCATAGATAAATCATAAATGGCCACGGCACTTTTCACAGTGACATGGCCTTACTTTTTAATGATTGTTTCAGGTTAGATGAATTCTATCAACCTTATCGTTTTGGTAACCAGCACGCCTGAAATGAAATAGCTAAAATCGGTAACCGTACTATGTAGGATGTAAGTAATACCTGCTCTCAGCATCCTGATCTCGCCATAACCAGTGGGATACCCAGAAGCGTTGTAGTCACAACTGTACATCGGGATATGTTGCCGCGGATTGGGCGCCGGAACTTGCATAGTAGGTTAATACGACGTAGCTCAAGAAACCGCCCGATTCGGTTGGTTGCAACTGATATTCTGCAAGGCAATCCCACCATAACCCGTCCAAAAGCGGTTTATCAGCAAAGGGCCACAATAAATAGTGCTAACATCGGTAAACGTGACATTTACCGTTTTGAGTGAATAGCTGTATAAGGGCATGTAGCTGCCGGACCATAAGGCAACCCCCAGACATAATTATAAAACTCGGTCTGGTTAGGGACACAATATTCCGTTTGCCCAGGAGGCAGTTTGGGTGTTGGGCCAAGCAATATGGGAAGGATCGGAAGCGGCGTCGGTCGGATAATTATATCCGTACCGTTTGTGGCCGCTGAGATCTGGTTTCATGCATCGGATTTGTTTGTTACTGTTTTTTCGACAGGTTCTTTACTGCAACTGCTGAACATTATTGCCACAAAGGCAATAATCGGCATTATTGTTTTCATTTTCTTTGATTTTATGATTGATGAATGATTGATATTACCTTTTGACCCCCTTTCGTTTTTCAGGTTGAACATTGTTATCCGCACCGCCGTTTACGGGTCTTACCGTTTTTTGGGGAACGGTATCTGTTGTTTTTATTCCAGAAGAGACAGAAGGGTTTTCAACGGTTGGGTTTTGAGGCTGCATGGCACGTGCCTGTGAAACGAAAATTTTGCTATGGTTTTCGTCATATACCTTGATCGATTTGAACTGTGGTTCTGCCTCGATAAATGTCGGACGTTCCTTCACCGTGGTATCGTTCGGGTCGTTGACTTTTTTTTCACCCCTTATCATCAATACAGGCTCAAGGTTTCCGCGTTCCAGATTTTTTACCAGCCAGGTCGCGCTTTGGGGATTGTCCATTTCCCTGATAGTGAATTTTGCCAATACGGCTTCCAGGTCATAGCCGTATTTTTCACCAAAGGAATTGACCATATGCTGTCCTTTTTCGTTCGGCTTTTCAAGGTTGAGATTGATCCAGGCTTTGTATTTTACTTTTTCTTTGGTCACCATTTCTTTTCTTGCAGACCTTCCCTCAAGAAGGTTGAAAGATTCTTTTGCGGTAACACCGCGGCCACTATCGATATAAAATGTCTGGCTGGTCTGTTTCCCTTTATCATCGGCCAAGGTTGCCTTGAAATTGTTAAAGAAAAACCGTTCGCTGTCTTTGCCTTTACTGAAATTTAAACTGTAGTCAACTTTTTTCCCATCGTGTTCCATCGAAACCGGTAATGTGAAAGTTGGCTGACCGTTGGCAATTTTAGCTTCTAGTTGGTCATTCAGGGCTTCGCCAAAGCCTTTATTTTTAACGACGTCTTTTAAAAATTCGAGATTTTCAATATCCATGATATTTTATTTTTTTAGTTTAATAAGTTTTGTTGCTTGATTCGGATACAGTCGTCAACCAAGCGTCCAAAGACAGTTCATGTTTTTCATGATTTTATTTATTTTTTTTTAAAGAAGATATTATTTGTCTGAACACAGAATGGTTCAATGGGAACTCCAGCACAACATGCAGAAAGCTCAATACAAACAGGGCCTGTAACCCGTACCGATAATTGATAGCATACAAGGCAACGGACAATAGCCAGAGTATACAAACTATCACCAGTCTTTGTTTTGGCATTTTTGCCCATTGTATCACCTTCACTTTAGAAAACCAATTCAAATAGTGATATGTGTAGGCAAATGATATTAAACGGGTAAACCCGATATTTCATTGGTCATTGAATATTGCTCTCGTGTCCGGGATACCGCCCATGTTTTTGTTTAAAAAGGCAAACGATAATTGATAGTTTTCCTTGGCCCAATCGCTGATGATAACCGGTATATTATGGAAACAAAATATCAGTATGGAAGGACAGATGATAAATACAACAAGTGACAGAACGGCCGAAGAGGTTCTGCTTTTTAATGCCCCCACCAACATGAACGCCCCCGTAAATAAATAGACGTGGACGAGCGTCGGCAGAAAAATACCAAACAATAATGTGAACCCTTTTAAATACGACAGACACGCTGCAATGGTAAGAATGGCCGTTGACAGGACAACCCTCTTTCAAGCGACAAAGGTAAATTTGAATACTACCGGGATAACGAATGCACAACAGACCAAAAGCGGATAAATACCAGTGCCTGCCCCAATGATTGAAAGAAGGGCCAAAACGAGTATCACGAATATTTCCAATTTGCCAGTGGTAAAGAAATGCCTGTCTTTTAGCCAGCCGATTTCCGTAAGATAATGCGCAAGGCCCAAGAACGCATACGAAACCAGTAGAAGGTCGAAGGGTAAATAAACAGCAATTATCGATGCCACGATCATCAAGAAAATATTGATGCTGTCCGCAGTAGTAGTTTTCAAAGTTGATTTTTTTTAAATTAAATTAATTTTGACAATTGCGCAGATTATCTTCCCCTTCTTCTATTTATTGTTTGGATTTCCTTGACATCTTTCTTGATCTCGTTTTTTGCTGTTGCCGCTTTTTGCTGTTGGTTGTTGCTGTCGTTTTTAAGGACGGTCTTTGTTTCCCCGGCCTGCCTTTGTTCTGGATGCACAATTTTTATTTCATCATTGGCACTGATAAAGGTGGCCTTTGTTTTTCTGTGGATTTCTTGGTTAATGTGGCTTCTGAGCTGTTCAATTTTGCCGGACTGTTCGGTTTTAGCTTGCTTTTCTTCAGGTAACGTGAACATATAAGCGGTCGTTTCCCTGTTAACAACAATCTTTCCTTTTCCGTCGTAATTTTTAAGCTGGTTTTCTATCTGTTTGTTGATATCGGATTTTTGACCTTCGAGGTCTTTTGTTGCATCAAAGCTTATATGCATGACATTTTTTGGATTCTTTATTTCGGGGATATTTTTTTCGGCAATTGGACTATTTGATTGAGCCAACCCGATCTTGTTTTCTGCGCCAAGCACCTGTACCCTCCAGTTATTCCTATCGATCATTTTTTCTTCGGAACCGACGATTGCGCCTTTTGCGTCTTTCCGGTCAACATTTACTTTCACTTTACTTATCCCTTCATGGTCGATACCGATCTGATCGCCAATTTTGGCTTTGCTATCAACAACTGCGCGGGAAAAGTCTACGCCCCAAACTGTTTGCTCGCCTGTATCAGTCTTCAGCCGCACAAAATAATTTTGCTTGTTATCCTTATTAAATTCGTAGGGTGCAACGCCATGTTCCAAAAGCGTTCCCGTGTAAGCAAAGGCTGGCTGTTGGAATTCAACAACTTCTCTTTTTGCAGAAGACCCAGTTGCTATTTGCTTTTTGAGTTTTTGTTTCTGTTGGCTTGCAATGGTGTCTTTTACATTGATGACCAAAAGTTCATTCTTTTCGTTTGGTGACATGTTTTTACCATTGCCCGCTTTCTCAGTGATTTGCGCAACAGTGCGTTTTATCGCGGGACGGAGATCTTGTTTCATCAGGTCATGAACGCTTTCCCTGTTGTTAAAGGCCATTTTTGCAAGATGTTCGACCAACACCACCACGCCAAGGCCGCTAAAGACCAGGGCGGCATCAAGTAAAAAGTTGTAACCGCTGTATTCTCCCGACTTAAATTTTACATTTTGAAGGTTTTTACCGCTTACCCGGTTTTCGGAATTGATGTCCATCTGATAGCTGTCCTTGCCGATCTGGATGGGCTTGCCGTTGACAAAATCTTTTTTCTGTTTTTCGCTCAGGAAAATATCATTGATAGATTCCGGTGGCGTTATCGAATCCCTTTTAAGCGCCACATACTCATTGGTAGTTTTGTCCAGTGAGATAAAAGAATCAGCCAATTTGCCATCTTTATCACGCACCATCTTTGGCAAAATATTCAATGGGTCTTTTTGCAAAAAGTCGATTTCCTTTTGGGATAGGTCGAGCGTATTTTTAGGCTCAATTTTCCTGGGCCTGGACTTACCTGACCTTCAATCGCGGCGCCCGCCTCATCACCGGCAGTCCGCTGCTGCCGGGGTTCAGGCCAGCAAGCGGCATTCGGCCGCAAGTGATGACCCCACCCCTGGATTCAACCTCACCCCTGCTGGGCGTAGTGCCAAACCACCCACCAGCCCCGGTAGAGGAGCCAAAAGCCGCGGTCAAGTAGGTTTTCATCGGGATCGAAGGAAACCTTTCCCCACCCTAAAACAGAAGTGTCATCCCGGCCCGAAGGAAACCTTCTAATCCTCAAACAGAATTGTCATCCCGACCGAAGCGTAGCGAAGTGGAGGGGACCTGCTGTTCGCTTCACCCGCTAAACGATCCCCGGCGGGATCGGACTCTGTCCATGCCGTAGACGACGGGTGCCCCACATCTCGCTCGTTTTTCCCGAGATGTGGGATACCGCGAACCCTCAACGTCCCGTGCAGATAGCGAAGAATCGCCCAAGGAAATCCAATCTACGAACTAAGCAGGCACCGGTTGGCTGCGTGTTCACCTTGACCTGGGTCAGCCAGCCGAACCGGTCCGGCCTCAGCCCATTGGCAATGCCCATGTACTCATCGGACAGCTGTTTGCTGATCGGCCCACGGTCCCGTCGCCGACCTGGATCCGATCCACCGACCGGATCGCCGTCACTTCCGCCGCCGTCCCGGTGAAAAACGCTTCGTCCGCGATATAAATCATCTCCCGCGGCATCGCCTGCTCCACCACCGGAATCCCCAGGTGGCGAGCCATGGTCAGCACCGAATCGCGGGTGATCCCCGACAGCACCGAGTTGGCCATCGGCGTGGTGTAGATCACGCCGTTGCGCACCAGAAACAGATTCTCCCCCGACCCTTCCGATAAGTTCCCGTTCACGTCGAGCGCAATCCCCTCCGAATACCCATTGCATCCGCTTCCATGCGGATCAGCTGTGAGTTCATATAGTTGCCCCCGCCTTTGCCAGCGAGGGCATGGTGTTCGGCGCCATCCGGTTCCACGACGAGATGCACACATCCGCTCCGTCTCCCCGCCACATACTTGCCCCAGGAGTAATTCGCGATGTACACCTCAATCGGCGTCCCCTTGGGGTTCACGCCCATTTCGCCATAGCCGCGCAGCGCGATCGGCCGGATATAGCAGGGCGCAACACGTTCGCTCTCCACCGTGTCCACCACTGCGCGCGACAGCTGGTCCAGCGACTACGGCAGCGGCATGCGATAAATCCTCGCCGAATCCAGCAGCCGCTGCATGTGTTCGGGCAGCCGAAAAATGGCCGCGCCTTGAGGCTGCGCGTAGCACCGAATACCTTCAAAAACCGACGACCCGTAGTGCACCACGTGACTCATCACGTGGATCTGGGCCTTGTCCCAGGGAATCAAATTGCCGTTGTGCCAGATTTTGGCGGTGGGATGGATAGGCATCGACAGCGCTCCCTTTGAGTGAAACTCCATTATCACTCCCCCACGGACCTATTGTTTAAGTTGTGTTCATGTATGGACCAGCGAGCATGGCGATGAACATCCTTGCACTCAACTATGTTCGCTTCTCCGTGCTGGCCGTCAGTTCCATCTTCTTCTCGTCGATCCCTTTGCCGCGATCCCCGCCTTTCTCGCCATCACCGCGGGCGCCGATCGAAGCGGCAGCAGCGCATGGCCCGTCGAGGCGCCTTCACCTGCCTCATCGTCCTCACGACCTTTGCCCTGGCCGGCAAACTGATCTTCCGCATGTTCGGCATCACCCTGCCAGCCTTTGAAATCGCCGGCGGCGTGATCCTCCTGCTCATTGGCATCGACATGATCGAAGCCCGCCGTTCTCCCACCCAGGAATCGAGCGACGAAACCGCGAAGCCGCCGCGAAAGACGACGCGGGCATTGTGCCACTCGGCATCCCGATGTTGGCGGGGCCGGGAGCCATTTCCAGCGTCATGATTCTGGTCGGCCAAGCCCTGAAGCCCTGGGAGCTAGGGGTCGTCTTGGGCGCCATCGCCTTGACCGCCGGCGTGAGCTACTTGATCCTGAACGGAGCCAACCGTGTCCGCGGCATCATGGGCGAAACCGGAATCCGCATCCTGGTCCGCATCATGGGCCTGCTGCTGGTAGCGCTGGCAGTGCAGTTCTTCGTCAACGGCCTGACCGATCTGGGCGTAATAGCGAAATTCGACTAAACCGCTCGAGGCCTCACCCACGAACTCAAATGAAACCATTTGAGCCGTGACCGCGAATGAGCCGTGACCGCGAATTTGAATAACGCTTGAGGTGTGAACCGGAGCGTGACCTGTTGATGGATCGAGGCCCGGAGAGGGCCGGCGGCCAAACGTCAACCCAGCTCGGAAGGGCTGAGGTACCAGTCAAACGCGACCCAGCCGCCCCACCCGTGGGAG
>CAWJTH010000047.1:0-9652 GCA_963845495.1 uncultured Chitinophagaceae bacterium | reverse complement strand
TCCTCACCGCGTCAGCTAGAAACTTTTTCGTGACCATCAACTCGTGTCCAAGGCCTCATTTATCATTGCAACCATGGCATCCAAGTTCATGGTTAATGCAGCCTTTGAGGCTCGTCTTCTTCGACCATCCCACCAGCGCACTGTTTTGTTTGGAACCTTCAACAAGCTAAAATGCCCCATCCCTGGCCGACCCATCTCGATTCTCAGCTCCAGATCATACTCAGACTCTCCCCTTCCCAAAACCTCCGGATCTACTGAGGGCTCGCAGTCTTCTAGGCCTAAGGATAAGACATACTCAAGTTCTACTCTCGCTCCGATGATATTGCACGAAAGTCTAGCTAATTAAGCATAATGTCTCGAGATATGTAAACTCGGGGTGTGGGAATGGCGCCGAAAACTGCGTCAAAGGCCGCCATTTTCCGCCGCCTTCCCACGGATACGCAGTAAATGATCTCTTCGGAAGATTGGTGGGGCTATTCTCCGTCTTTCCTGTGCTCTCGGAATTATTAACTCGGGCATTAGAGGACATTTACCCAGCAAACACTCAAAGACTAGAGTAGGTGAACGAGAGTAGCATGAGTTTCTTCGGACGTGACTGAGCGGACCCACCTGAAGCATGAAACGGGAAGAGCATTGACTGCAGAAAGATAGAGATAGGTTGAGGGAATGGTTGGGGAAAAGCACAAAGAGGTCCAGATGCTGTCTCGTGATTTCAGTGACTATTGTCTAGGGTCAGCATACACATTCCAGCAATACGATGAGTCGAAGGCGAGACATATAAGAATTACGTATTGCTCAAAAAAACCGGTTGCCGCCACAGCCACCGCCGTAAAAGTTTCGCCTTTTAAAAGCAGCATGGATAGTTTTAGTTATGCCATTGGCTTAAACATTGCTACCAACATGAAGCAACAAGGGCTTATCGGCCTGAATACCGCCATGATGAGCAAGGCCATGAACGAAGTGTTTGCAGGTAAAAAACCGTTGATGGACGAACAAACTGCTGGCATGGCCGTGCAAAAAGTTTTCATGGGTATTTCATCTAAAAAGTCGATGGCAGAAAAAGCCGAAGGGCAGAAATATTTGGATGAAAACAAAAAGCGCCCAGGTGTGATGGTAACCAAAAGCGGTTTGCAATACGAAATCTTGAAAAAAGGTGATGGCCCGATACCGGTTGATACCAACACCGTAAAAGTGCATTATACCGGCACATTGATCAACGGAAAAAAATTCGACAGCTCTGTTGACCGTGGTCAACCGATTGAATTTCCTGTAACAGGTGTTATTCCCGGCTGGACTGAAGCGCTAAAATTAATGCCAGTTGGTAGCAAATGGAAGTTGGTAATCCCGTCTGACTTAGCTTATGGCGAAAGAGGCAATCAAGGTATTCCCGGCGGCGCAACTTTGATTTTTGAAGTGGAATTGATTGCGATTACGAAGTAAGCAGGAGCTGCAAGCCGAAAGCTACAAGCTGGAAGAAAGCAGGAAGACAAGGTACAAGGTACAAGGTACAAGGAACAAGAAAGCAAGAAGACAAGGAACGGGATTTAATAAATTTTCCTTGTTGTTCTTTTTTACTTTTTAATTTTTACTTTTAATTTAAAAAAATGAGTTTGTTCGATAGATTACAATCCAACAGCAGAGAAAAATTAGACGCTGAAATTAAGCGTGGGCAAGCGTTTTTGGACGAAAACAAAAAACGTCCCGAGGTTACGGAAACCGCATCTGGCCTACAATACGAAGTGTTAAAACAAGGCGACGGCCCAAAACCAAGCGCTACCAGCAAGGTAAATACGCATTACCACGGTACCACCATCGATGGTAAAGTTTTTGACAGCAGTGTGCAACGTGGCCAGCCAATCAGCTTTGGCTTAAACCAGGTAATTAGTGGCTGGACCGAAGGTTTGCAATTAATGCCGGTTGGTAGCAAATACAGGTTATTCATTCCATACAATTTGGCTTATGGCGAACGTGGTGCAGGCGGCGCAATTCCCGGTGGCGCAGCATTAATTTTTGAGGTTGAATTGTTGGGAATTGTATAAACCAATGTGCTAATTAGCTGATTTGCTAATTAGCTAATGACAACATTTTTCAATGTAACGATGTGCTGATTTGCTTTTATTAGCAAATCAGCACATTAGCTAATTATCTCATTATGGACGATCTCCGCTACCCTATCGGTAAATACGAACCACAGCCTTTTAGCGAACGGCAACGCGATAAATGGTTAATTGATTTGGCCCAATTGCCAACTATTTTGGAACAAACAGTTTCCAATTTAGATGAAGCCCAGCTGCAAATGCCTTATCGTGATGGCGGTTGGACGGTGCATCAACTGGTTCACCATATTGCCGACAGTCATGTTAATTCTTTTTGCAGGATGAAGTTGATTTTAAGCGAAAACAATCCAACCATCCGTCCTTATGAAGAAGCCATTTGGGCAGAACAGGCCGACGTAAAAGCCTTGCCCATCAACGTTTCCATCACTTTATTACATGCCTTGCACTTGCGCATGCATGCACTAATGAAAGCAGTGGAAGGTAAAGATTGGGAACGCACTTATTTCCACCCCGAAAGCAAACAGGAAAACACTTTGTGGTATTTACTGGGTATGTACGCATGGCATGGCAAACACCATGTGGCGCATATTACGGGGCTTCGGGAAAGGAATCATTGGTAATTAAGTAAATAGGTAATTGGGTAATTAAGTAAACATTATTATCACAATTCAGCAATTTTACCCATTTACTTAATTACCTTTAGTTATCGCACCTTTAAAATATTAAACAAGCAATGTTACATAAACCACTACAGCCTTGGGAAAAACTTTCTTCTGAATATTTGTACAACGATACTTGGTTTACTTTTCGGAAAGACCGGGTAAAAAAAGGTAGCGGGCAGGAAATGTATCCTTATTATGTGTTGGAATATAGCGATTGGGTAAACGTTTTTCCTGTAACAACCGATGGTAAGGTAATTTTACAAAAACAATACCGTTATGGATTGGGACAATTTAGCATTGAAATTCCTGGTGGTGTAATGGACCCACACGAAACGGATCCAATGGAGGCTGCAAAAAGAGAACTATTGGAAGAAACCGGTTATTCCTGCGGAAATATTATACCCACAAGTATTATTTCGCCCAACCCAGCCACCAGCAATAATCTTACTTATGGTTTTTTGGCCACCGATTGTACGCTTACACATATCCCTAGTTTTGATGAAAATGAAGAATTAGAGGTGATGTTAGTTAGTATTGAAGAAGTAAAACAATTGATCAAGAATAATAAAATCATCCAATCGCTACACGTAACCAGCATGATGTATGCACTGATGAAACTGGGAGAAATAAAGTTTTAGAACATTTAAAATTTGCTTTCTTTTTCTTCGCCCAAAATGCCAAAAGCATTTTGGGCTTTTTTATTGTGAATATTTTGTTAATTAACCACCAAGCTTACTGCAATTCTGTCTATTTTTCAATCTCTAAGAAATATTTTTTACAATTTATTTAAAGCCATTAAACTAAATCCATCAAAAACCGTCTAGTTTTGTGAGCCTTTAACCTTAATTAACAAAACCAAGAAACAATCCCTTAAAACAAATAGCAATGGGAGAATTTGATGCTATATCAGAAAAGTATTGCCGTGCAGGTATTAGTATAGACAATATTGAATATGCTAGGACTGCAGTGCAATTTGGTACCGAGCCAAACCAAATCATTGAAAATTTAAAAGTTGGCTATAAAAGCATGAGTGAAGAACAAGCAACAGCGTTGTTACAAGATTTATTTATAGCCAACAAAATAGAAATGAAAAGAAAAAGGCGTGGCATTTTGGCCCTTGGCTTGTTTTATTCATTGGTTGGCTTTGCTTGCCTTTACTATATTTTTCATGTATTGATATTTGGTGGCGTTTTGCACCGTTCTTTTTTTGTGATATTGGTGGCCATCGGTGGTATTAGCGGCGGTTTGCTTTCTTTTTCACGATTAATAAAAAACAATGCCGACGCTGGCATGCGCCATTTGGCTCACTAAATAACAATAAAGCTATTTGCTTACAACTAAATCTAGCCCTTAATAAGAGACGCAATAATTGCGTCTTTTTTTTTGATATTTAATTCAAAAATTATTTCGGCGCTTGCCGATACAAATAAATGGCTACAAAAACAAAAATGAGGTTGGGCAACCAAGCCGCCAACATAGGCGATAAATTCCCCTTAGTAGAAAACATAGTGCTAAACCGGTCAATAAAAATAAAAATGACTGCGGCAATAAAACCTGTGGCCAAATGCAACCCCATACCGCCACGCACTTTACGGCTGCTTACCGAAACGCCGATAAATGTGAGCAAAATAATAGCAAGTGGCGTAGCCGTACGTTTATAACGTTCCACTAGCAAGTCGTTCATCCCTTCAGCACCCCGGGCTTCTTGCAGTTCAATAAAATGGTTTAGTTCGGGCGTGGTTAATTTATCTTTCGTGTATTCATCTTTTTTTATATCGTGTGGTTTAAAATTAAAAGCCATGTACAGATTATCGTGCTGTTTCACGGTTTCGCCCTTGGGCGCAATAAACCTTTCAATGGCACTTACTAATTTCCATTGGCCTTTTTTTGCTGTATCCCATTCCAATCTTTCAGCCCGCATATTATAAACAAGGTGGTGGTTTTCAATCTTATTTAATACAAAACCATAGCCCGATTTTGTTCCGGTATCATAGTTAGAAAGGCTGGCGTAGCGATTACTATCTACCCTAAAATAAATGGTGTTGGAAGGGCTGGAATGGTAGTTTGGCCCATCCACATATTTTACCTGAAAAATGGAAAATATTTCATTGGCGCGAGGTAACACATAACGGAAACCCAACCATAAAATAAAGGATAGCAAACCAGCGCAAATCATGTATGGGCGCAGCATACGGCCAAAACTGGTGCCACTGGCCAATATGGCAATCACTTCACTTCGACCAGCCATTTTTGATGTGAAAAAGATTACCGAAATAAACACAAACAACGGGAAAAGCAACGCCACCATGTGCGGGATAAACCCGAAATAATATTGTTGTATAATTTGCAAAAAAGACAAACCGCTTTTATGAAAATCGTCCGTTTTTTCGCTGGCATCCACCACCACTGTAATAACGGTAAGAATAAGGATGGCGTATAAAAAAGTGCTGATAAATTTTTTTGCTATGTACCAATCAAGTTTTTTCATGCTGCAATATGTACCAGGCCATTTTTTGTTAAAACCATTGCCTTTTAGCAAAATTAAAAGTATTGGCTTTCATAGCTGCGTTTTGCTTGATAATGGTTTTATAAAAATGAAACGGAATACAACTAAAAGCAAATGCTACGCAGTTATCTTAGGTATTTTACCCAACATAATTGCGTAGCATTGCTAGTTTGGGAGGTGACGGAAACTAGGTGTTGACTGATGGATATTATTGGTAGTTGTGGTGACTGTGCGGTGTTGTGTGCATTGTTTATGTGTTGTGTTTTTATGAATGCGGATTGTATTTTCTCAAATCTTCAATTTCTTCCACACCGCCCTCGTCGGTATATCTCAATGTTTTATAGCCATTTTTATCTTCGACATGAATTAGGTATGCAGATAAGTTGCGGATATGTATTTCTTGAACAGAATTAATGGCAAATCCTGGAAAAGCTATTTTTACATCTGCACTTATATTGCTCGGCAATTCGTTTTCTGAATAGAAGGCCAAGGTATAAACCCAATTGCCTTTTTTATTATAGTCAACACGGGTATAGGTGGTGCTGTCTTTAAAATAAGCTAAGAAGCCGCCTTCGCCATCGTCGTACCAAGTTGTGTTAGCCGGCGATTTAAAAGACTTTGCGAAATCTTTTAATGCATGCGCCCAAGCTTTGCTTAATGTACTTGTGTTTTTGTAGGAAGTGAGGATATAGTTGGAAGTTTTGTCAAATTCACGAAGTTGTGGTGTATTGGCTTTTGATTGCAATTTGGCAAATGAATTTTGTGTTATTTGTGCCTCGGTATTTAAAAAGGCGGTGGTAATTAAAGTAGCCATTATGGCTGGGATTAAGTTTTTCATTTTGAGTAAGATTTTTATGTGTTTGAATTTTTTCAGGTGCTGCAGCATCCCTTACAAGTTATTAATCGGAATTAAGGAAACAAGGGAAACAAATAATTCTAAAAATTTTTCTAATAAATAATAAAACCTATGATGTAACAAAACCAACACGATTATTTCGCTTAAAAATCAAATGGTTAGCAAAAAAGTATTCGTGTATTTATGTATGGTTATTTAATTTGTTGCACTAATAATATTTAAATACCAGTGCTTTATGCAATATTTATTTTAATTGTATTACCAACAATAAGATATAGTTTATTGTTACTTTTAGCGTACAATGAAATTATATTTTACAGATAGGTTATATTTGGCAAAACAAATCCTTTGATAGCCGATATAGAAATATTACGAGGCTTACAATCCAATATTAAAGAGCGTGCCGAACAAGAAAAAAACTTGTATCGGCAATATGATTATTTTATAAACGAGGGTTGTAAAAAGTTCAATATTATTTATGATGATAGTTTTAGTGCCTACAGCGATGCGGTTTTATCTGCCATACTAAACATCGTTTCTAATCGTTTTGATGGGCATTCTTCCATCAAAACATATCTTTTTCAAATATTTTCCAATAAATGTATTGACCTTGTAAGAAAAAACACGACAAATAAACAACAGGTGCACCAAACAATGGAAATTCCTGAATTGTTGGGTCAATTGCCCGACAGCGCAAGAACAACTATTGAAAAGTTGATAGAGCAACAAAAAATGGCGGCTATTAAGGAGCAACTGCAAATGATTGGAGATAAATGCAAGGAAATTTTATTGTTATTTGAAGATGGCTATACCGACAAGCAAATTGCTGAACAACTGCAATACAACAGTAGTGCAGTTGCAAAAACAACAAGGCTGCGATGTTTGGAACGGTTAAAAGACCGCATGGCACGTTTGATGAACAGGGTTTAAAAACCGCTGTATTGTTAATGGCGTGGTTGGCATCTCTTTAAAATATAATTGCATGTAAACCTTACCCTAAACAATTAAAACATAAAACAAGGATTATGGAAACGGAGACATTAGAATATATTGAAAATTACTTTCAGCAAACAATGGCTGATAAAGATCGAAGCATTTTCGAAGAAAGGATTAATGCCGACAAAAATTTTGCGGAAGACGTGGCATTTTATATTGGTGCCAGGCAAGCGTTAAAACAGCAATTATTAGAACAAAAACAAAAGCAATGGACCGTTAAAGAGTTGGTTGAAAAAGAAACACTACCAACTATTGCCCCGGTAAAAAGAATAGGCGCAAATAAATGGTGGTCTTACGTGGCTGCGGCTTGCGTATTAATTTTTACGGCTTTTTATTTTTTTGAAAAGAAAACTAACACGCCGCAACAACTAGCTAATAATTATATTACAATAAATCTGTCGCATACCAGTTTAACCATGGATGGGTCAAAAGATAGTATGCAATTGGGCAAAGCCGCTTACAACGATAAAAACTATGATAAAGCATTGCAATATTTTGCCGGCGTAGCAAATGCCCATGCAGAAAATACCGAAGCTGTAAAAATGACAGGAATTGTTTATTTAATGACCAATAATTATGACAAGGCTTTGCAACAATTTGACGAATTAGCTAACGTAAAAGGTCTATTTAGTAATCCGGGCTTGTTTTATAAAGCGGTAACATTACTGGAAAGAAACAAAGAAGGCGATGTAAAAACCGCCAAAACATTATTGGAACAGGTGGTAAACCAAAACCTGGCACATAACGAAGAGGCAAAAGATTGGTTAAAGGAATTACAAAAATATTAAATAGCTATAAACATAAATGCCCGTTTTGAACGGGCATTTATGTTTATATAATTTTATGAGATAGTATCATTTTTTCAATTACACTCATTTAAGCCAACTAAAAGCGATGTTATCTGGTTTATGGATTTTATGAACGGGTTCATCCTGAGACCGGTCCTAAATGATAAATAATCATTTTATAATTTTTCTGAAAGAAGGGTGATTTATTGTCACCCTTCTTTATTTTTATATAATCATGCCGGATATTTTAAAATTAATTGAATAAAATGAAATAATTCTTAGTATTTGTTTACCTTAGAACAATAATTACGACAAAATATTTAATCTATCCAATACTCTTTCATTTAACCAAAATTCTAAATTAATAACCCATGGAACATTCAATTTACCTTCCTTTGGCATCGGTATTAATGCTTTTAGTATTAATCGCCCTTGTAGTTCTAATAAATATTTTAAAGAAAATTAAAGAACAACTTTCAACCATTGGAAAATATGTAGAATTTACAACGCACGGTACTTTTACAGCAACAATTAATGCTACAATAACAACTAAAAATAATAACAAAATGGAAAAGAAAATAGAAGACCCCAACAATGGGGGCAATGAAATGCCAAAATTTAGCGCAGCCCCTGTAGATAACAGCGCTCCTGATTCCCAATCACTTGATGGTACTATTTCAGGTTCGTTTGATAGTAAGTCATCAGGCGGAAATGACCCTATTGTCCCGATAAAATAGAATGAGTGACTAATTTTGATTTATTTTTCTAAGAAATGTTTTTTCAAAAGCTAAAGATTTATATAAGATATGGCTTAGTATGCATTATTGTTATTTTTATTTCTTCTTTGTGTTGCGGTCAGCAAGAATCTTCTAAGATAATTGCTGATAAAATAGTGGCGATTAAAAAAAGTAATAAATCCGTCTCTGAAAAATTACAATATTATTATTATTACAAAAGCGAGTTTGATAAAAACCAGCTTCCCGATGATTCAGTAAAAGCAGAAATCTTACATCTTATTGGATCCCATGAATTTGCAGTCAATCAAGATTATAGCAAAGCAATTTATTTTACTTTAGCTTCAATTAAAATTAACACTTCAGATAAAATAGATTGTTCAAAATCCTTCGCACTTAATAGCTATTGTAATCTTGCGTCATTTTATAAGTCAATGAATTTATTTACCAAATCATTGGAATATTGTGACAGCACGATTATTCATGCGAATGCTCCTAACATTTCCGATTATG
Source organism: uncultured Chitinophagaceae bacterium (assembly GCA_963845495.1). Classification (GTDB taxonomy): domain Bacteria; phylum Bacteroidota; class Bacteroidia; order Chitinophagales; family Chitinophagaceae; genus JAZKFT01. The sequence continues at coordinate 540 of CAWJTH010000047.1, read as the reverse complement.
GTGGCAATTTGCTTGACGCCGAACTATTAAAATCAAATATATACTTCCATAAAGGTGATTATCAAAAATGCACAGAACAAAGTACATCGGAATTAATATTTCCCTCTTCAAAAATGATTCTTTGATTATTTAAATTTTATAATCCAAAGGGCTACAGGATTATTTTTACCAAATCAACTTAAAATTCTTTATCTGACTTAGAAACTGCGATAGCAATTTCAAAAAATATGAATCAACCCTACAATCTTGCAGCAGCATACAAAATAAAAGGATTAATTTATGAGTCAAAACGAATTTTCTTTTGCTAAAAAAGCTTTACTAAAATTCTATAAAGCAAAGGATTTTTACTAATAAAAATGGACAAATAGCCGAAGATTACAACGATTTTGGGAACTTTTATGCGGACAGTTTAAAAGATTTAAGACAAGCAAAAGCTTATTATTTAAAAGGAATTGAATATGCAAAAAAGACAAAGATTCATTACGGTTGGCCAGAATAAATGGTAATATTGGAAATACATTTTTTCAAGAAAAAAACTTT
>CAWJTH010000046.1:0-18758 GCA_963845495.1 uncultured Chitinophagaceae bacterium | reverse complement strand
GGAGACAACTTCAACTGAAGAATTGGAAAATATCGGGACATTAATAACCGAACACCATATTTTATTTATCTTTCATCTTATTTTTAAACAAAACAGACTTTGGTTACCAGTTTGTTTGAATCAAAAAACTTTGCCGATGGATCAAAACAAGATATTAATTACAGAACTTAAAAAAATGCTCAACGGTGGAGGTGCCCATGTTGATCTAAAAGATGCACTGGCTGATTTGGACTATCAATTGCTGGGCGAAAAGCCACATCATTTACCTTATAGCATTTGGCAATTGACGGAACACATTAGGATTGCGCAGTGGGATATGCTGGAATTCAGTAAAGATGGCAACCATCAATCGCCGGAATGGCCAGCAGGGTATTGGCCAACAGAAGCTGCGCCAAAAAACAAAGCAGCGTGGACACAAACTTTAAAGCAACTGGATGAAAATTTCACCGAATTTATAGCGCTGTTGGATAAGGAAGACTTATATCAGGCAATTCCACATGGAAACGGACAAAACCTGCTTCGTGAGGCGCTGCAAATTGCTGATCATAACGCTTATCATATCGCTGAAATTGTAGTTATCCGCCGTTTGCTTGGAGCGTGGAAGTAACTATAAAATTGAAAAAATCAATTGGAAAGGTTGATAAATTTTAGCGTTTAGCCTTAAAATACAATATATGAACAACACTAACAGTCACGATGAGCGTATTGCAAAAATGACATTTGCTTCGGTGTACCCACACTATCTCACAAAGGTTGAAAAGAAAAACAGAACGAAAGAAGAATTGCATCAAGTAATTGAGTGGCTAACTGGTTATGATTCAAAAAAGCTACAAGAGCTCATCGAAGAAAAAGTAACCTTTGAAAAATTCTTTCAGCATGCTACATTAAACCCAAATGCACACCTCATCACTGGCTTAATTTGTGGATATCGGGTGGAAGAAATCGAAAACCCGTTAACGCAACAGGTGCGGTATTTGGATAAGTTAATAGATGATTTGGCTAAAGGGCGTAAAATGGATAAAATTTTGCGGGTTGCTCAAAGCGACTAACTTGGAAAAACAGTAAACTAACCTTTGCTCGCCAGTTGAGGCTTCCCTTTCTACGCCAGACAAAAGTGGCTCCTATCTTATAAATCTAATTTTATTTTATCTGCAGCCAATCTTTTTAAGTTGCCTAAAACCTTTGCATATATCTGAATAGTTTTAATTCACGGAGCCCAACATTTTCGAAACGGTATAAATATCGTTACAGAAGCTAAGTTGTTACAAATCTTTGTCTTTTTTTTGTCTGAACTTGAGGAAATACCTATTACGCTGAATGTATTCCAAGCATACACAAGCATACAGAAGTAAAATAAATAATGATTACAAATTAAGCAATATGCTGTTATAAACATTTTATATAGCATTAGAAACAGGCCGGTACTAATATTGGGGAAACGTAGACTTACGCTATTCTTAAACGGACTTACCGCTGACCGCAGCCTCAATCTTCGCCACATCAATCTTTTGCATATCCATCATAGCTTCAAATACACGCTTTGCAACATCTCCGCCCTTTGTCATTGCCTCGGTTAACACCCGCGGCGTTATTTTGTTGCCTGCACAGGAAGAACTTGAAAAACTGAACGGTTGCTGGTTTAATGTATTAGAAACGAGTTGCAAGATGTGCCTTTGTGTGTACAAAGGTGCCTGCCCTGCGGGAAATAAATCTTGCAACTCGTTTTTTAAAAGTACTTCAAATAATACAACTATTACACTTATTGGCCTTAAGTAATTTTGGAGTTACTATTTTTGAGTGGACAAAAATTGAGTTCGTGATACCATTCTGAATCCAGCGCTGTGGTAAATCGTCCGTCATGCGGATGGAATAAATCCTGTCTTTCGGAGAATTAAAAAATTGTTCTGTTGGTATTTACTTTTAATTGATTGGTTTTATTTTGTGTAATAATTACTTCCAATGGAATAAAAACGATTAAATACATCGATGGATTAAATTTCAGTACAAACCGTATTTGTTTTAATGGAATTATTAATTGTTTTTACCCAATCTTACAAAAAAAGACAAAACAATATTTTTTATCTTTTATTATTAAATTTTGAATAATATTTAATATGAAGGTTTTAATCCTTTGTTTTTCCACCAATTAATAATAGGTAAATATGGGCCGTTTTTATGTTGTAAAACTGGGAACGAATCAGCAAAAGGTGCTATATCATAATCAATGGCTTTTTCGTTCGGAAAAGGATAATCAAAACTTTTTACGCCCGGCCGTGCATGTATGGCGTCGTCGTTTACAAATGCTGCAACATCCAGCGCATCACCATCCGTAAGCAATGGCTGATTCCATTTGGCTTTATCGTATGGCATATTGGCTTTTATCCACTGCGATTGTTTAATTACGCGGTGCATACTTGAACCAGGCTGGTAACTTTTAGGTCCCCACAATGGCGGGTAAGTATAGGTTACACTATCAAAAGCCATTAAACCTTGACCCTCGTTTCCATGACATCGGGCGCAGGAAGTCAAATAGATTTCTTTTCCGTGTTCGGGGTTTGCAGCAATATCTGGAAATGTAATAGACAGGTTTTTTTCACCCTTAAAATCTTCATTTTTGGGTACAAAACTGTTGATCCATTTTAAATAAGATAAAAAAGCTATCATTTCTTTACCATCCAGCGGCAAAGGTTTTCCGTTGTGGGGACGCATTACACAATTGTTCACCCGTTCGGCTAGCGTTAACACTTTTGCTTCCCTTGCACGGTATTGCGGATAATGGTCGTGCGAAGCCATTAAATTAAATGAAAATGGTTTGGTGCCTGCGTCTTGATGGCAATTGGTGCAATTCATTTTATTGCCCAAATATTTGCCGTTTATACCATTTGGCCCAATATAATAGGCGGTTCTCAACATCAATTCACGGCCATAACGCACTGCATCACCAAATTTATCGTTGGGAATTTTTGTTGTATCAACTTTAATAAAACTACCGGTATCAATGGTAGATAAATTGTTTGCTTTTGAATCGGGTATGGCAATTCCAGTGCAAGAAATTAAGTAGACAACTATTGTAAGAATGACACATACGAGAACAATCGAATTGATTTTACACATGGTTGCTATTTAAATTAAAACATGAATCAAAGTCGTTTAATTAAGTCGATCTGGTTTGGCAGCTCGTGCCCCTAAAGAGTGGTTGGGTTTGTTGATGATGGGATTGCATCCTTTTTTAAACTGTATTAAACATAAATCACCAAGTGTTCGGTGTAAAAAATTCAATCAGTTTTTCAGCGGGTAAAAATTCCATGCGGTAAGGTGGAATAGCAGTATCAACCGTCCAAAGTAAATTACCAGATGTGGTTGCCAGTACTGCAATATGGCGTTTGGAAGAACAAGACAACACTGTGGTATCATTTACTAGATAGGCGCTTCCCATGCGGTCGTTGTAAATTTTTTCAGGCAGTTTTATGTTGAAGGCAATTTTGGCCGTTTTTGCAGCTTCATTTAAAACAACCGCAAATACTTCAGATTGTTTTCTTTCAACACCATTGTCAAAAAACATGAGGCTCCCAAGTTTGTTAATGTGAACCGCATGTGCCTGTGTAAAATCGCAACCTGCAGGCATGGTAAAAGTTCCGCCTTTACCAAATTTCCAAAGTACCGTACCTGTTTTTGCATCTACTTTCCAAATTTGGCCATTGTTGTAAAACGAGATAATATAGTTGCCGTCTTTATCAAAATTTAAACTATTAGCGTGCATCCAATCTTTTTTGGTGGTCAATAGTTTGGGGTCTTTCAATGGGTCCATTACATCAAAAACACTCCATTGCGATAGTTTTTTACCCCTTTCATCCATCACCACAATGCCGTCACCTGTAACCGTATCTTGTTTGTTACCACCAACGGAACTTAAATCCATCACCTTTTTATCAACAAAAAGCGTTGTAAACTCGTGTGGATGGTTTTCTAAAATTTCGTGGTGAATGGTAAATTTAAAATCGCCTTGGCCTTTTTTTATATGGGTGATGGTATCGCCCAATAAATTCACTTCCAATATTTCGCTACCATAACTTGTTGAGTCTGTTTTATCACCCAAAATAGAAAGTATAGTTTTTTCTTGCGTAAAATGCGTCACCTTAACACCCGTACCATCTACCATGTGGTACCATCTAATCCGGCCTTTCGAATCAATAATATAACTAATGCCTGGTGCTTCCCTTTTATTTACCAACATAAATCCAGATTTAAAAACCTGTGGTAATTTGTCAGGCGTTAAACAACTGTATTTAAATTGATTTTGCATCCACAAAGGCAATTTTGGCGACTGAAAAGTGTACGTTTTACCCACAGTTTCTTTGCCTAACTGAGATGTTACAACACGATAATTATAAGTGGTGTCCGCAAAAATATTAATCAAAATAAGTGAATGCGTTAACCCTTCTTTGGATACGGTAGAATGCATTTTGTAAGCTTGGCTGTCGTTTCCCAACCAATATTCAATATGCACTTTTGCTGAGGCGGTTGTTACTACATCCATCTGGATTTTTAATTCATTATTGTTGTGCACATCAATCCGAAGTTCTTTAACAATGTTTGTATTGTTGCAGCTTGCAAAAATTATTAGAATTGATAATGCCGCTAAAAATTTAATGAAATGCTTCAATAGTACTGTAATTATATATTAGTAATTGGTAGTTAGACAGAAAATTTATTTTTGACTATTTTTCTTCTAACTATCGTTTCGTTTTATAACCTTTCTATGCTAATATAAATAAGCGTAAAGCATAGTGATTCCTTTTATATCTTGTTATCAATCAATCGATAGTTAAAATATTATTGTTCATTTAACTACCAATTATTAACATCTTACTACTCTTACCTACCAGAATTATCTAGGTTAGGATCAATATCAACTTGGTTTTGTGGATAAGGGAAATAAGTATTTTTTGGCATTACGATGCTTGGTGTAAGCCCAACACGGGTTAAATATGCATTCACTAACACATCGTATTTGTTCATCCTAATCAAATCAGCACGGCGTTTTCCTTCATAATATAATTCCCAACCCCGTTCTTGCAAAATGGCATCTCTAAAAGTAGATTGGGTAAGGTTTGCCGCTACCAGTTGCTTTGCATGAGAACGGGCTTTTACTTGGTTTACCAAAGCAACGCTTTCTGTACTAAGCGGACTCAATTCGTTCAACGCCTCTGCTCGGCTTAACAATACATCAGCGTAGCGCAAAATGTCAACGCTGTGTCCGTCGTAATAAGTGTTGTTGGTACGGGTTGAATCAGCATATTTTCTGGTGGCCACATCGGGCATGTAGCTGTAGCCAGCCGGTGCGTTGGCACTACGTGTTGGCGCTTCGCTATAAATCAATCCATCGCTACCTTTAAAAGTTACAAAAAACATCTTTTTGCGGTCATCTTCATCGCCGTAGGTGTGATAGAAATCCCAGTTTACTGCGTAATAATCCCATCTATCAGTAAGTGTTGGATGGTTAAGGGGCCCAAAATGGTTCAATAATTCGGTACCGTTTACGTTCTCATCCGATAAAACAGAAAAAATATTTTCGCTGCACCATTTATTGGCTTCTAAAAACAAACCGGCATAGCTAGGGTAAAGGCTGTAAGTATTTAAATCCATTACTTGTTTGGTTACGTCAGCTACTTTTTGCCAATTCTTTTCGCGCAAATATATTTTTGCCAATAAAGTAAGCGCTGCGCCTTTTGTAGCACGGCCTACATCGTTGCCAGGATAAATAGCATTGTTAGCATAATTCAACGGAAGAACTGTGGAAGCGTTTTGTAAGTCCGTAATCATCATGCTATCAATTGAAGCAACCGGCGTAGGTGTTGGTTTACTTAAATAAGCGGCATTGTCTGCATTGGCAACATCTTTTTCTGTTATCAAAATAACCGGCCCCCACAAATCGGTCAAATCGCTGTAAGCGACAGAACGTAGGAATTTAACTTCAGATAAAAATTGACTTTTTTGCGCATCCGTAATAATAGTTGAAGACATGGCTGAAATATTAACAATGGCATTGTTTGCATCAGCCACTAATTTGTAAATCTGCCTCCAATCTTCTGCAATTAAACCGTTGCTGGCATTCCATTGCGAAAGCGAAAGTTGGCCTGGATCACCGCCGTATTGGCAATGGCCAACATCGGTAGGCAAATCGGTTAAAGCAAAGTGTCGAACCGTCCAATAATCAAAATTATCGCCTACCGCCGGGCCTTTTAACCTAGCGTAAACAGCATTTACCGCAGCTATTGCATCGGCTTTGGTTTTAAATGCGTTGGCAGTGGTAAGGTTGCTATAAATGGTGGTATCCAACGATTTATTGCAACCCGCAATAATGGAAGCCACCGAGATAAATAAGAAGCTATATTTTTTCATGATGATTTTTTTAATGGTTTTGTCTAACTACTAAGTATCTGTACTAACTACTTTTTAATGTAAGCTTATTTTGGCACCAAATTCAAACGTTCTAAACGCTGGGAAAACGCCAAAATCCAATCCACCGCCAGTATTGCTGCTATGCACGTTTACTTCTGGGTCGGTGCCTTTGTAATTGGTAATGGTGGCCAAATTTTGCGCATTTACATACACTTGTAAGTTATCGATAAAACCAAGTTGTTTTATTAGGTTGATGGGCACATTGTAAGCAAGCGAGACCATTTTAAGGCGTAGATAAGAAGCATTTTCAACAAACCTAGAATTTACATAACTGCCATAAGTGCTTTTGAAATAACCTTCGCGTGGAATATCGGTATTCTCATTTTTGCTAACTACAAACCTGTTCAACACATCGGTTCCGGTAGATGATTCTAATACCAAACGGTTCATATCGTACAAGTTATAACCAAATGCACTTTGTAAAAAGATGTTTAAATCGAACCCTTTGTAATGAAATTGGTTACTAAAACCAGCCGTATAATGTGGCGTTGTATTCCCTAAAAATGTCCTGTCGGCAGGTGTAATCAATCCATCGCCGTTTATATCAGCATATTTAGGGTCGCCTGGTTTTGCATTTGGCTCTTGGGTATAATTATCTTTAGAATTAATAACACCCAAGTATTGATAACCATATAATTCACCCAATTCTCTTCCAACTACCGCCCTTGAAAATTCTTGTCCGGAAACAGTGCCAGATGGATTAGCCGTATTGGTAGAAATCAAAGAAATACCTGGCGCAAAAGAAACAACCTTTTGTTTGTTGTAAGCAATATTAAAAGTGGTGTTCCAGCTAAAATCTTTTAAACGAAGATTATCTGAGCTGATGGAAAGTTCAATGCCTTTGTTGCTGATAGAACCTGCGTTGATGGTTTGTGTTCCCAATCCCCACCATTGGCCAACCGGAACATTGAACAGCAACGAATTGTCAGCCGTTTTTTTGCTATAATAATCGATGGAAGCAGTAATGCGGTTTTTGGCAAAACCCATATCCAAGCCAAAATTTAACTGGCCTGTTTTTTCCCAAATCAACCCATTGTTTGGTAAAGAAGTTGGCTCAAAGCCGATTTGCAATGCGCCTCCCGGTGCTAAAACAGTGCTATAAGTTCCCAAGGCAGCAATGTAAGGCGGAATAGAATTGGTGGTGGTGATACGGTCGTTACCAGAAGTTCCGTAGCCAATCCTCAATTTTAAATTTGAAAACACATTCATCTTTTCAATGAATTGTTCGTTGGTTAAATTCCAGGCCAAAGCGCCTGAAAAGAAATTATCGGCCCTTTTACCAACTGAGAAAAGTGATGATTCATCCCTTCTTCCATTGAACGTAGCTAAAATTTCGCTATTGAAAGAATAATTGATCCTACCAAAATAAGAGGTTAATAAATAAGATGGGTTTTTATAACTGGATGGAGCGGTTAGTGTAGAACCGGCTCCAAGGTTATAATACAATAAGTTGTCGTTTACAAAGCCGCGTGCATTTCCGGTTAAACCAGATGATTCGTCACGCTGATTAGAAGTACCTGCCAAAATGCTCAGGTTATGCTTGTTGTATGTGTATTTGTAGGTAAGGTATTGCTGCACCAGCCAACGGGTAGTGGTGGTAACGGCTTCTGACGCAATACCATTATTTGCTAATCCCGCAGTTAATGTGCGGGGCGTATATTTTCCTTCGTCGGTAGAAGAATATTCTACGCCAGCGTCAATATGATAAGTAAGATTTTTGATGATCTGGTAATCCAAATACATATTGGCGTTAGCCGTACGGTTAACGGCATTATCAGTTGGTTCCAACAAAGAAGCCAGTGGATTTCCTTTAATATCACCAGAAATAATATTGTAGTAACTGCCATCTGTGTTATAAACAGGATATGCTGGAGGCGCAAGCAATAATGAGAAAAGTGGTGCGGTAATATCGCCGGTGTAAGGCTGTAGATTAGAAACACCGTTGGCACCATAAAAATTTCCACCAATTTTTACTTTTTCGCCTAAGCTGCGCTCAGTACCAATCCTTGCTGAAAAACGTTCAAAATCAGTATGTTGTAATACTCCGGTTTGTTTTAAATGGTTGATGGAAATAAACATTTTTGAGCCCTGGTTATTGCTACTTAAACTAATGCCTTGATTGTCAACGGAGGCATTGCGGGTAGCCAACCCCCACCAATCTGTATTGGCAGGTACAAAACTGGATGGGAACGGTTGGGTAGTTGCATCTTCAACTGCAATCGCATTTTTAACGTCGACATATTGCTGACCAGTTATAAAACCTGGCTTGTAAGTGAGGTGTTGCGTACCGTGCGAAATATTACCTTCCACTAGTAATTTATTGGCTGATCCTTTTTTTGTGGTAATTAAAATAACACCGTTTGAACCACGGGCACCATAAATGGCAGTGGCCGATGCATCTTTCATAATGTCGATATTGGCAATATCGTTTGGACTGATTTGGGTGATATTGGAAGTAATAAATCCATCAATAACATACAGCGGCGCATTGCTACCACTAAAAGAGTTTCCACCACGGATAGTGATTGCCAAACCTGCGCCGGGAGCAAAACTTGTTTGTTGCACAACCACACCCGCTGCCCGGCCCTGAATCGCTTGTCCAATATTTGCGGTTGTGCCACCTAATGTTAGGTGGTCGCTATTAATAGAACTTACCGAACCTGTTAAGTCTTTCTTTTTTACTGCGCCGTAACCAATTACTACCACTTCTTGCATGGCTTGTGCTGCGTCTTCCATTACAATGTTAATGGTGGATTCGCCATTTAAGGCAATGCTTTGGTCTTTGTAACCAATGAACGTTACGGCTATCGATTTCCCATTTCCTTTTAATTGTAAAGTAAAGCTGCCATCGGCTGTTGTTTGGCTTGTATTGCCATTTTTAGCAACTTCTCGAATGGTAGCGCCAGATAGCGGCTCACCCTTTGCGTTTTTTATGGTACCTGTTACCGACTTTTGCGCCAGTAAAACATTGGAACAGAATATACCAAGCAATAGAAAAAGCAGGTTTCGTTTCATAGCATCTTATTTTATTGCTATAAATGTACCTATATAATAAAGGAAAAACTGTGCAAACGGATGCGCAAATTTAACAATGCCTTAATAAACACCTACTTAAAATGAGAATCCGTCAAGATTGCTCTAGGCAGCGCTATTTTGGTTTCCTCAGGTTGTGTGCTATTGTTATCACGCCAAACTCCATATCCAATTTCAGTTCCTGGACAAGTTTTATAACTTGTATTGCTTTCATCTGCCGAACGTGGCCTCTATCTTTATGGTGTGCTTACTGTGAATCTTGCCTAGCTCGTTGTTAAAACAAAGGTAGCCATCTTAAAGACCCGCCTTTGTTTTGGTGAAACATACCAAAAGGTTCCGGTTGTCAATTAACAGGCATTAATTTCCACTGCTGTGCAGTTGCACCGTTATCATCATAAATCTGCAAGATGGTTCCATTTGTAATGTTCCAATTGTTCAGATCTAGTACCCTTGCAGGCGAAGTAGCATTTCCAGGTTGCAGCTTATAATATCCATTGCCTGTTGATATGGGCAACCATTGTTGTGCTGCACTGTTGTTGCTCGAATAAATCTGTATCTGCGTTCCATTTGCAGTATATCCATTGCGTACGTCCATTACCTTGCTCGTAGCATTCTGGGGATGCAGGGTAAAATATCCGGTATATCCGGCAACCATGCCAGTTGTAAATTGCCATTTTTGGGAATTGCTCCCATTGCTATCGTAAATTTGTATCTTGGTGGTATCCGTAGTATAACCATTGGTCACATCCAAAACCTTGGCATTGTTTATGGACGAAGCTATCGTGTACTTGCCCGGCAATACAAAATTGAACCCTGTTGGAATTACCGGTTGGCTATTGGCGAAAGAGTAAGCATAACTGTATTGTTGCCTTTCGCCATTGGCCATTACCAATTCCACGGTTAAATGGTAATTTCCCGTTGGAGCTGCATAATCTGTCACGTTCATTTCGTTGATAGGCATTGAAACAGAAAAGTTATTACCAGTCGGGGTTACGGACCAAGCAATAGCGTCGTAATTATCATTAGCCTCGCCCCAACCGTGACCAGACGATGCGTCCACACCTTGTGAATCATTATCTTGCAAAACGTTTACCGCTGTTACCGACGAGGTGGAAAGAAAAGCACCATATACATTAAAATTGCCGCCCGTTACCGAAGTTGACAAAGTTTGGACAGATGATGTATGCCCGTTATAGAAGGTACCGGCCGAAGATTGGAATACCTGACAATTGTTCAAAATGGCGCATCCGTCCTTATTTATAAAAGTGGGGGCGAGACCTAAAGTATAATTACCGGCACCCATTAAATTAGTCCCATAACTAGCTTGTTCTGTTTTGGTAGCATGGCTATGCGGTAGGTTCAATGCATGGCCCATTTCATGCGCTATGCCGCCGTACCATTTGGTAAAAATAGAACCTTCTGAACCTGGTTTACCAATGTGTGAAATGTCAAAACTTGCATAATCTATTGCGAAACATCTAGTTCCAGTTCCATAAAATGGCACGCTTTCAACAGTAGTTCCATCTGTATTCATAGTGGTGGGCATAAGGATTAATGAGTGTTGGCTGCTTTTTTGCGACGGATTGGCGGCGAAATAGGCATCCACTTCAGTATTGACGTTGGCCGATCCGCCGTTATAAGGATAATAACTTGTTGGGTGTGCACCGTTGATCACCAGAATCCTTACACTAGCAGAATTGTTAACATCAGTCCATAAGCCAAATGTCTTGCTCCCATAGCCATTGTTGTTCATATTAGTTTTATAAAAACTTTGTATACCCAACAAAATAGCACTTAACCTATTTTGGTAGTTGGCAACTGCTGTTTTGTCGTTTGGTATAAAATAAATAACATCCAAATTATAAGGATGGTCGGACTGGTAACTTCCAAGCGTATAAGCAGCGGTGGAATTCATGGTCTGCTTCGCCTTTTCTGGGCCAATAACGGCTTGTTGTAGTTTTTCTTTTTTGCATGCAGCAAAAAAGAACAATGCACATGCGCTGCTTAGGAGGAGTCCTTTCAAATGATTTTTCATATGGAATTATTAGAAAATTAACAATATGTAAAACTATTATTAATTATAATAAAATTAACAATCTGCGCAATCGGGTGCACAAACAAGCATCCTAGAACAATTTTTATAGCCTTGGAATAAGTTGATACAAAAGTTGGGTTATACGAAGAAATTTTGCAAAGCGGTCATCGACAAAACAAACAACCACAAAAAGGAAAATGAACGCCGTTCAATAATCTTTAACGTACTTTAAGTTCCGCTTTGTGCAGTAATCTCTAATTGCTTCAAAATACTGTTATCTGCTTATTGTCAACTAACTGTTATTGTTGTTTAAATACGCTTTACTGCCTTTCTATTTTTTGGGCAGCTTCAAAAAGTCAATATTGGGCGGTATACCATTTGGCTTACGTTCAATAATAGCGTGCGGGACAACATTACAGGTGTCTTTAAATGCACCAGTAAACATATAAAACCGATTATTTTCCACACCTGCGCCATAATCAAAACGAGGATGCTTAACTGGGTCGGCGGTTGTTGTAAAAGTACTTTTTGTCATTTCCATCCATGTGCCAGATGGTGTACAAACCCACTGATTACCATAATCAGCCTTGAAAAAATCAGTTCCATTCGAACCAAAATTTTCAACAAAAGAATATAAGCTAGACAATAATTTACCGCCGGTTTTTGTTTTATCCCAAATAGCCATCAACCGCCATTCGCCATTTTCTGGTGCATAATAATAAGCTGAATAAATGGTATGATCGCCAGCTGGTTTTGCACCCACCAGCATTTTATAAGTGGTTCCTTGTTTCCAATTAAATACCAAATGACTATGGCCGCCAGAACCCTCATTTCCAAATTCACCCGTAAAAACACCTTTTCCTTTTTTAATTAAATTCACGGCATAATCAGCAGGAATTTGTTTTGGGTCGTTGGTATTAAAACTGCTCCAAATAGAAAATATTACTCGCCTTTCTTTTGCAGAGTTTAATTGGATGCCCATATAGCCGCCGTTAAAACCGTTGGTCATGTAATAAGCATTGGTTGCGTCAACACCTTTTGGCACTGTTATTTCACTGTAAAACCAAGCAATGGTGCTATCTTTTGGATATTCGTAACGGAGGTGCGTTGCAGGCGCTCCCTTGTATTGACTAATATTATATTTCAAGTTTTTGGTGGCTTCGCCAGATAAAACCACCGATTCAATAGCAGGAAAATTGTCGCCAGTTTTACTAACGCCTTTGATGGTAATGCAATGATAATGGGTTCCATTAATTTTGAAACTACCAACTGGAACTACCACAAAATCTGCACTTTTGCCAACAGCCACTCCGTAAGTTTCGCCCGAACTGTCGAGCATTACACTGATTTTACTTTCGGATGTGGGCGATTTCAATTTTAAGCTTACTTCTAGTTTTCCATTTTGCTGTGGGTAAAAATAAGTTCTGCTAAAAACAGATTTGTCTTTCCAATCGGTTAGTCCGTTTTTAGTAATCATATTTTGTTGCCAATCTTCGCCTATCGGGAAGACATATCCATTGCTAAAAAGCGTAACAAATTTATTGGCAGAATCTGCCGAAGCCGTTTCCACAGCTTGATTTTGGGCTTTTGCTAAATTGATACATCCAGCAAAAGCTACACCGATAATTGTTTTCAGAAACATATTTTTCATATTAATCGCATTTGGTTTTTTAAATGGCGGCTCTAAACACGTAGAACCGCTAGTTTTTTTCTTTTAACAACTATAACTTTCAAACACTACAACACCACCTGAACACCTGATGCTTTTTTACCGCTTTTATTTACTGCTTGGTAAAGAATAGAGCCTTTTGGAAAATTGTTTATCTGGATTTTTCCATTGGCCGCAATGGTGTATTTTTCGAACAATTTCCCGTCTGCCAAATAGAAACTTATTTGCGCTTCGGTATTGCTTATGTTTTGTACCAACAGATTTTCGCCGCTATGCACTGGATTTGGAGAGATTCTTATAAAGCCATTGCTTTCAAAGTCAATTTCTACCACATCAGACTTGATAAATTTTCGGTTTATCTGTGCGTGGTATTCAGCAACCTCAGGTTTAATTTATAAGCACCTGGCACTTGTATCCGCATAGGAATCCGTAAAGAATAATCATATAAATCGTCTTTCAGCACACCTTTATAGTGGCTATCGGTTCCGCTTTTATAATAGAAACCTGCTGTGTTGGTGGACCATGCTGTTGTGCTATCTATATGTACAAATGCCGTTGGCAAGCGATAATACATGTTATAGCCATTGCCCAACGAAGCAATTGGGAAAGGCACCAATGGATATTTCAAATACATGGCTGTATCCAAAGCCTGAAATGTGTCTGGTGCATAATCTTGCAAATTTTGTAGAAAAGGCGGCGTTGGGTTTAGTCCTGAATTTGGCCTTTTGGCAATTTCACCACTTTTAGGGTTAAAAACAACACCATTTTTGTCAGTTACTGTTACAATTACCACATTTGGCGTATCTGCGTAACGGGTAAGCGTTTCCAATACAAATGGATTATTAATATTATTAAAAGCTGAGATGGTACTGTTGGATGGGCCACCAGCAGTATTAGCAACTAAACGGGAAACAGAATAATTTCCAGTTTCTGGGGCTGTTTCAAATGGTTTACCATCTTGAATAATAATGGTCATCGCTTTTTTTAACGTTTCAGATCCAACAACATTAGATACTTCCAAATCCATGGCGTATGTACCAATTGGAAGATTAATAGTGCCGCTATTGGCATCCAATGTGCCGCTCGTTTCATTTACCACTATCGGTTGTAGTTGAATAATGCTACGCTTAGCGGAAATAGTTGCAAAAGTTAAATCGGTCGTGGAATTGTATGCAGCCGTCCATACAGCAACCGGATAAGTCTTGTTAAATAATGTGTCTACAATTTTACCGGCCGAATCGTAGATATGTATCCATTTTATATGTAACGGAATACTTGAGCCATCTGACACCAATGAATTTGAAGATGCTGTTCTTCCTCTGATAAGCTGAAATGTGCTAATAGAATATTGAACATAGGGGCTTAAAAACCCTTTTTCATACTTGGTACACGAAAACATGCCCAATATAACAAGTGCGGTTACAAAAAAAACGGCAATGGTTGTTTTATTTAAAGTATTTTTCATGATTTTGGTTATTTTTTTGTTCCGTAAAAGAATAAAACATGAGCGTTTGATAATACATTCAACACACCGTTGGTGGTTTGTATGCCAGATGTTTGGCAAAGCGTATGTACACCGATGGTAGGTAGTATATTAATCGCCGAAAATGGCGTTGCCAAATGATACCATAACTGGGTAAAATAAGTAAGTTGAGGTTGGCTAGACACCAAAGAACTATATCCTAGATTGCCGTCTTTTGTGTATTCATAGGATACTACCGCTGTATCACCTGCTAAAGATGTGGTGTAGATGTTTCCGTCGTTGGTTAGCCTATCAAATGTTAGCGGCTGATTAATGATATACATTTTTAATGAATCTTTAACTCTTTGTAAATCATACTTATATAAGCTATCTAAGGTGTATTGTGCGTATTGGTTTCTTGCCTGTGCAGCTAATGTGCGGCTATTTAAATAAGCATAAATGCCATAGTCGGTTGGCGCAAAAAAGGTAGTACCTGTTTGGTTAATTACATCCTTCATCCCCGCTTTGTCCACTATCAACATTAAAGTGTCGAATAACGGGTTTGTTTTTAAATAGTCGTAGGTTGTCATATTAACCTTGGGGTTTAATACAGTACCGCCGCTTATGTATTCAGATTTTTTACAAGAACCCAGCAAAGCCAATAAAAATAATATGGTCGTTGTAAAAATGATATTTGAATGTATCTTTTTCATGGTTGTTATTTAGTTGTAAACATTTTTTTGATGTAGTACAATCGAAAAAAAACAGATATAAATGATTTATTTCCAATCACTTCCGTTATTTTATTAGTGCGCTGTCCACCAAGGATTTTGCGTTAACAAAGCATCTTGTGGAAATAATGTACTCATATCAAGCGGCCAATAATAACCTTTGTTGGCTGGTGTAATCCTAGCCAATGGATAACCTATATATTCCAACCATCCTTGGGTTTGTTCGGTACGTATCAAATCGTAATACCATTGCCCTTCGCCCATCAATTCGCGGCCGCGTTCCATCACTACTTCATCCACCATATCGTATTGGTTATTAGCACTTTTGTATGATGATATGCCGGCCCTATTTTCTGTTAAGGCCAATTGTGCTGCTGCACCGGTAAGGTTTCCTTTGTATGCCAATGCTTCGGCATCCAATAAAATAATGTCTGACAAACGGAACAAAACCAAGTTGTTGTTGATGTATGGCAGCGTTTTGGTATCAGGTTTTTGGTAAATAAAATTGGTGTATTTTAACAGCATGTGCCCGGTTGGATCACCATTGGAAGTAATATAATTGGTCAAAACGTTTTTCCAGCGGGCATCGTTTGTGGTATCATAAATCGATTCCAGCAAGCCATTTGTTGGAGCAATCCAGCAGCTGCTGTGTACATCATTTACCAAAGGGCCTTTTAAATAAGTACCAAAAAAATTGAATTGCGCTTCAGCCCAATCGCTTTGATTAGTAAAATTTGGATCGCTTGAGTTATACTTCATGGCAACTTCAAAAATGCTTTCGTTGGAAGTTTGGCCTTGCCAAATATTTTTGTACGAAGCCATTGGCTCAAGGGAATAACCACCATTATTAATTACCAATTGACAATATGCATGCGCACTATCGTAGTTGTGTTTCCACTCATATATGTGCGCCAATAATGCGTAAGTTGTTCCTTTATTGGCCCTGATAGTTTTTGTAATATCGCCACCGCCATAACTTAAATATGTGGCTGCCGTTTTTAAATCGGCAATGCAAGTATCTAAAGCAGCCGCTTCTGGTGTGCGTGCCAGCGCAGGAATTTTTCCATAGTCAACATCGTTATAGGTTTTGGTTACCAAAACCGGATCGCCCCAAATACGGGTGATATAGAAATAGGTAAAAGCACGCATAAAAAGCGCCTCACCTAAGTAAGCTTTTCTTACCGATTCGCTTGAAAAGTAAGCAGAAGACATTTGTGGCACGTTTTGCAAAATCAGATTACACTGTGCTATTAGTTGATAAAACCTTGACCAGTTCGCCAACACATCAGCCCCATAAGGCACATAATTAAAATTAAATGGAGTACTATAACTGGATTTGATGCTTGCTAAAAAGGCATCGTTGGCGCATGGTACAAATGCACCAGAAGTTAAATCGCCATTTACAAAATATGAACCTTCGCCATTATTGTATGCCGGGGTTGCCCGCAAAGAGGTACGCAGTTGGCCGTACATAGCCAATGCTGCTTGTTCAACCGCAGTTTGGGAAGTCCAGAATTCAGCACCGTAAGTGGAAGTAATCGGTGCTTCGTATAAATACTTTTTACAAGAGCTGCACAGCGAGGCCACCAACAGCACGGTTGTTATACTTTTAAAAACAATATTTTTCATATAAGTATTGTATAAGTTAATTAAAATTGGATATCGACGCCTAGGGTAAACTTGCGTGGAATGGGATATAACCCACCGGTATAAATACCTAATTCGTTTACTGCTTCTGGATCGGGCAAAGTAGAGTTTTTGATAATCAATACATTATCAACAATGCCATAAACCCTTGCACCTCCTAATTTCATTCTTTTAATAAAACTATCGGGCATTCGATAACCCACTACCATCGTTTTGATTTTGAAATAACTCCCGTCTTCATTAAACATGGTTGAGAATGGCAAAAACTGGTAAAAATTTGCTCCATACGGGTTCAATGCAGGAAAGCTTGCCTTGTAATTGGCGTCTTTAGCCGCTAAAGACGGCTTCCAATAATTTAGTCCGTCTAGCGATGGCAACCTATTTGCTGCAAAAGCGTAAATACTTCCGTTGTTAAATACATTGTACAACTGTTGTTGATAAAATGTATTGATTACATCTCTTTTCCAAGTAAACGTACTTACAATTGTTAAAGAAAAATTGCCGTAAGAGAAATCATTAATAAAACCACCGGTTACTTTAGGGTTGGGGTTACCGGTTGGCACACGGTCGCCAAATTGATCGCCGTTGTCTTCACCACTCCAAACATCATAGTCTTTATTTACATCTTCCCAAATTGGATAACCGGGTTTTACCGGATAATTCTTTTTAAAATAAGTGATTTTGTTGCCAGTAATTGGATTAAAGGGAATATCACTTTCTTTGTTGTACACGCCTTTATAGCGCATTTGGAACATTTCATAAATTGGCTGCCCTACGCTATAAATCCTAGAAACGCCATAATAATCATCTTGTGCAAATGTGCGGTTATTGTTAGGCAATTTGGCAATGATGTTTTTATTGAACGCAAAATTTATGTTAGATGTCCATTGCAATTTGCTGGTGCGGGGCAAGTTGTGGGTAATAATCTGTACTTCCACACCACGGTTGCTCACCCAAAGATCTTTTGCATTGAAGTTGACCGTTGAAAACCCGGTATAAAATGGCAGGTTAAAATTAAAGTAATCATCCTTGCCCAATTTATCGTACACATCCGTTGTTAGGCTAATCCTATCATGTAAAAAACGAGCTTCTAAACCAATATTTTTTTGGATTGTTTTTGTCCAGGTAAGATCATTTTTGGTAAGGCCATTAGTGTAACTTGGCTGAATGGCTGCTGAACCACCATAAGTGCCAGAGACTTGGTACGAATTATATGGAGCATAAAAGTCGGTTGATTGTGTACCAGATGTACCTAAGCTTCCACGTACTTTCAAAAAACTAAGCCAACTCTTTGTTCCACCCATAAATTTCTCATCTGAAAGAATCCAACCACCGCCAATAGCTGGGAAATAACCCCACTTGGTATTGTCACCAAAACGAGAAGAGGCATCTGCCCTTGCAGACAAGTACAAAAGGTATTTACCATCGTAATCGTATTGCGCTTGGCCCAAGAAAGAAAGCATACTTGCAGCAGAATAGCCCGAGGAAGCGCTTAGATTTTCTTGCGGAACGCCACTTACTACCTGAATATCGTTAGAAGGAACATTGTAGCCAGAAGCATTGGTTGATTTATAAATGTCGCGGTTAAATTGTTGTGAAGCAGTAATGGCTAAATGATGGCTATGATCGCCCTTTGCATTAAATATTTTCGCGTAATTCAATGAATTCGACAAAAAATAATTGGTATAACTACCGGCATCAGATTCTGCGTAAGACGAT
>CAWJTH010000045.1:0-20837 GCA_963845495.1 uncultured Chitinophagaceae bacterium | reverse complement strand
ATTGCTAAAACGGTCGGGCATAATTAAATACAGCAAATCTTTGCTGGTAACGCCTATTGCATATTTTTTGCCGTTGTCGATTTGCTTTTTGGCTTCTAATTTCCAATCGACGGTTAAACTTTCTGGCGGAAAATCGAAATGGATCGGCACATTTCCTGGTTTGGTTTCAGGAGCAATCGAAACATCCAATACCATGTAATGATTGTTTTCAAGCCTTGTTTGTTTTTCTAGTTTTACGCCCGGATAGTTGATACTGACGGTGATGGGCGTTTTGATTGGAAAAACAAACCCATCATTTGCATGTACCAACAATTGAACCTTGTTCCATTTCATACCGATCCACCAGTTGGTAGGGTAGATTTTGGTATATTGGGAAAAAGAAAAACAAGGGATAAAAAATAAATAATAAATAATATAACGCTTCATAAAAAGTTAGTTCGTCTTTTTTTAATTATGCATCCTCTTTTTCGTTAATTAAAACAAAGCATAGCACTGCGGCAATAATCATTAAAACGCCGCCAATTTCAACTGCCAATAATCTATCGTTATTCAATAAATGTTTCATCACCCAACCGAACCCAAGCGAGGCCATAATTTCGGGCAATACAATAAAAAAATTAAAAATACCCATGTAAACGCCCACTTTGTTAGAGGGTAAAACACCGCTCAACATGGCATAAGGCATCGATAAAATACTTGTCCAAGCAATGCCGACGCCCGTCATGCTGGCGAACAAAAAGTATTTATTGTGAACAAATGAAACGCTGATCATTCCAATAGCACCACATAATAAACATAAACTATGTGCTGTTTTTCGGCCTAATTTACCAGCAATAAATGGAAGGACAAATGAAAAAGCAACGGTAACCAAATTATAAGAAGCCAATGTTAATCCAGCGAAACTAATTCCTTGCCCATAGAGTGCATCGGTTGTGCTAACGGCTCCAAACACATTTCTAGCAACGGCTGCACTATAATAAAACCACATTAAAAACAATCCCGGCCATGTAAAAAACTGAACCAATGCAAGCATTTTCATGCGTTTAGGCATGTTTTTGATCGCATCCAAAATTTCAGCAAAAACGCCGTGGTTTTTTTGGGCATCAATAGCTGCTTGTTGTTTGTCAAGTTCCGTTGGGGGATATTCTTTCGAGGTAAAAACCGTCCAAAGTACGGCTGCCATAAAACAAAAGGAGCCAATATAAAACGAAAATTTTACATTGTCGGGTATAATGCCACTTGCCGCGGTATTTTTAAAATGAAGCCAATTGGTCATCATATAAGGCAATGCCGAAGCGATACTTCCGCCAAGCCCAATCATTAAACTTTGCATTACAAAACCTTCCGTACGTTGCTTTTCAGACAATTTGTCGGTTACAAAAGCACGAAATGGTTCCATGGTTACGTTGCCAAATACATCAAGCACCCACAATAATCCTGCAGCCATCCACAATGCCGAACTGTGTGGCATAAAAATTAACGCAATGCTACTGATGATAGCACCAACCAAAAAATAAGGTCGGCGTCTACCCCAAAATGGATGCCAAGTTCTATCGCTCATATACCCGATGACCGGTTGAACCAACAAACCCGTAAGCGGTGCTGCTAAAAAAAGAAAAGGAATTTTGTCAGCATCGGCATGAAGATATTCGTAAATAGGCCCCATGTTGGCTCTTTGTAAATCCCAACCAAATTGAATACCCAAAAAGCCAACACTCATATTTATAATCTGACCAATGCTCAGTTTCGGTTTGGCAACAGAACCTGCACTGGAAACGGATGGGGCGGAAGCGGCCATGGCAATCGTTTATTGTTTAACTGGAATTAAATAAATAGCAAAATAAAAGCGGCAAGATAAATGTTTTTTGAGTATTGTGTATTTTTTACACACTGTTTTTATTGGACTATTTTCCTGCAGTTTTATGCTCCTTTATCGGCTTTGTTTAATTTTTAATCGTAATAATTGTTGCTAAATAATTGCTTTAATTCAATTTAATATTAGAATTACCTTCTTTATTGCTATATCTATTTACCCAATAATTAATGCCAATCCCAACCAATAAAAAAATAAATGGAAATATGGGTAAAGTAAAACGGGTAAGCCAATCAACACAAAGTAGCATTAAAGGCATCACAAATAAAAAAATGCCTACTATTAAAAAATAGCATACTTTTTTCCTTTGTAAAATGATGGAAAACAATCCCGAGAGTGCCAAAAAATAATAGGGGATGAGCAAACAAATAATAACCAAATTATGAAGCGTTGAAAAATAGGGCCGTGTTATCCAAAATGATTTTAATAACCGATGTGAAAACAAGTAAAATGTCATGATTGGGTTGGCTATAAAAAAGTGGAACATGCTCATTCCTTTATGATAAGGAACATTTATGTAATGCATCAAGCCGCTCGGCAAGCCACAAATTATATTAGCTTCCGCATTATGATAAGGATAAAAAAAAGATTTACTGTTATTAAATGCATAATTAATAAATAGCAGTAAACCAATAAGATAGATGGATGCCAAGGCAATATTTAACCAATTTTTTTTACTTGAAGACAGCCAATAAAAAATTACAAGTAGGGCAAACAAAAAACCAACTGGGCGAAAAAAAGGCAGCAATAAAATAGCTGTCCATAAACCGATTACATTTTTTGTTTTGTATTGTTGAAAAACCACAAAGTAAATTGCGATGGTTAAAAGGCTGGTAAAAACAGAATCAGTATATAAAAAACAAACCCATGATTGGATAAACGGACAAGTGGCATATAAAAAGCAAGTTGTAATTATTGCCTTTTTTGATGAAAGCCAAACCGTTAAAATGCTAGTAAAAGCAACCAATGCTAAGCCTGATAAAATCAATTGCACCAAATAAACCCATTTGTAAGCCAATCCAATAAAATGAACCACCAATTGGATAAAAATATAACCGCTGTAGAGATAATAGTTAGGTGTCAGTTTTGAAGTGCCGTGTATAATTTCATTGGTGATGCTTAAATAAGTTTGGGCTTCTTCTTTGTCGTTTATGCCTAAAAGGTATAAATAAACCATTTGCGCAATCATCCAAAAACTGAATATCATTGCCCAATTTTTCTTGCCCAATTTAATTTGAGGTTGGTTGATATTCGCTTGCTCCATTAAATTGTTTTTAAGCTTTGGTTATGGCAAATATACTTTCCCGAAATTTTTAAATTAATTTTTTGCAGGTAAACACTTTATCGTATGCTACAATAAAAAATGGCCAACCATATCGGTTAGCCATTTTTTGCCCAAAAGCTCAATTTTTATAACGAAAATCCATTATGTATTACGGCTCCTTTTTTAATTACCACAATACCATCTTTTACAGTATATTCTTTATGGTCGCCCGGTTCCAAATGAGCGCCGCCATTGATTCGTACATCATTTCCGATCCTTGCATTTTTATCTACGATGCAATTTTTTAAATAGCATCTTTCACCAATACCAATTTGTGGAACGCCCTTTGTAACCGCATCGGCCATTTCAGGAATTGTTTCATAATAATCACCACCCATTAAATAACAACTAACTATGGTGCTGCCGTGGCCAATACGGCTTCGTACACCAATCACGCTGTTTTCAATTCTGCTGGCGTTAATAATAGAACCTTCGGCAATAATGGTTCTTTCAAGCGTTGTTCCGCTTATTTTGGCCGGCGGCAGCATGCGTGCACGGCTGTAAACGGTTTTATCGTTGTCGAATAAATTAAATTGCGGTAACTCTTCGGTTAAAGCCAAATTGGCTTCGAAGAAAGAATAAATATTACCGATATCTGTCCAATAACCATCGTATTGATAGCTGGCCACTTTATATTTTCCGATACTGCCGGGCATAATTTCTTTACCAAAATCGGTTGCAGCGGCATGTTCTTCTTCCAATAAACTATACAATAATTTTCTGTTGAAGATATAAATGCCCATCGATGCTAAATAAAGTTTGCCTTCGCTTTTCATTTTATCGCCGGTATCGCTTACCCATTCGCCCAAAATTTCTTTTTTAGGTTTTTCAATAAATGCAGAAATCAGTCCCTCTTCATCAACTTTCATAATACCAAATTCTGGCGCATCTCTATCTCCAACCGGAATAGTGGCAATTGATATGTCGGCACCAGTTTCCTGGTGTTTGGCAATCATTTCCTGAAAATCCATTTGGTACAATTGGTCGCCGCTTAAAATAAGGATGTAGTCCGATTGATAACCGTTGATGTGACGAAGCGATTGACGAACGGCATCGGCGGTACCTTGGAACCAGCCTGAATTGTCTGGCGTTTGTTCTGCTGCCAAAATATCAACAAAGCCACTGCTAAAAGCGCTAAACTGATATGTATTTTTTATATGCTTATTTAAAGATGCGCTATTAAACTGAGTTAGCACAAACATGCGGTTGATGTTGCTATTGATGCAGTTGCTAATCGGAATATCTACCAATCTATATTTTCCGGCAATAGGTACAGCCGGTTTGCTTCGACTGGAAGTTAGGGGCGATAAACGTGTACCGGCGCCACCGCCCAAAATGATGGCAATAGTAGATTTTGACATCAATAAACTGTTGGGTTTATGAGCGTTTTTGGTTGACATGAATGAACTCATGATATTAATTTTTGATTTTTGATTTAAAATTTTTGATTGCCTTACTATTGATTGGGTGTTTTTCTTATTGTTAATTATTAAATTTTATCGATATTAAATACATTGTTTCATCTAGCTCTTCTTCAGATATTTTTAATTTATTTATCCAATCGGGTTTCGATTTTCCTCTACACGCTGAACTATAATTTGCACCTGCTGAAGATGAACACCTGATTATTTGTCCAAAATATTGTTTATTGGCAATATTATAAGGCATTACAAGACAAAGTTTTGCAACCCTTATCGCTAGGTTTTTCAGTCGTAGCTTAATTTCGTTTTCAGTCATTTTTTGGAAAATCAAAAATCGTAAACCATAAATCAAAAATTACTTGTAAGTCTCGATATACCTTCCTGCACTTTCTTCCCAGCTGTGGTCTATCGCCATCATTTTTTTTCTGGCAGCTTCCAAAATATCCGGAGCATCATAATACCAACCAATCGCACGTTCAATGGCAGTATTTACTTCATACACATTGGCTCCATCAAAACAAATACCAAAGCCCCTAAAATCCGGCTCGCCAATGTCAATCACCGTATCCCTTAATCCGCCTGTTTTATTCACCATCGGCACAGTGCCATACCGCAATGCATACATTTGGTTCAGTCCGCATGGCTCAACCCTGCTTGGCATTAATAAAAAATCTGCTGCGGCGTACATACGGTGTGCCAATTGTTCGTTATAGCCAATAAAGCAGTTGAAATTTCTACGAACCGCTACAGATAAGCCTTTCAATTGATTTTCAAGATAAAACTCACCACTGCCCAGCACCATAAAACTTACATTTCCTTTACACCGGTCTATGCTTTCGCCGATGGCTTGTGGCAGCAGCTCTGCTGCTTTTTCTCCCACCAATCGTCCAATAAAAATAATCAGCGGTTTTGCGGGATCCAGTCCGAAAGTTTCACAAAGCCACTTTTTGTTAGCGGCTTTACCATCCTTAACTGTGTCTATGGAAAAATGATGTTCCAAATATTTATCGGTTGATGGATCCCAAACATCATTGTCGATACCATTTAATATACCGCTGCATTTGCCACGTTCGTAATTAAATAATTTTTCTAACCCGTTGGCGGAATGCCGCAGTTCTTCCAAATAACTAGGGCTTACGGTTGTTACCCTGTCCGAACACCGAACGCCGCATGCCAATGGGTTAATCATGTGGTTCCAATCAAGCAAACCAGTTTTCCAATTATCGTAACTGGGAATAAGGTTTTGTTGGTCCCAGCCCATCCAGCCTTGGTATTGGCCGTTGTGGATGGTGAGAACCGTTTTAACGCCACGCATTTTTTCAAGTCCGTAGCAATACTTTATCATAAAAGTAAGCAACGCGGTATGGTGGTCGTGGCAATGGATAACATCAGGCTGGTGGTTCCAAACATTTATCCAATGCGCCACCGCAATTTGAAAAGCTAGGAAACGTTGGTTGTCATCATTATAGCCGTACACTTGCTCTCTATCCAATAAGCCGGCTATATCAACCAAGTAAAGGTCGAACCCAAGTTTGTTGGTCGTTTCCTTTATAATGGCATAGCGAAACCATTCGCTACCTAAATAGGTGCCGCTTTCGTGTACGGTTTCCCAACTGTTTTCATACAAAAATTTGGTGCGGTACATTGGCATTACCACTTTGGCAATATGGCCCAATTGGTTTTGGTATTTGGGCAGGGCGCCCACAACATCGCCAAGTCCGCCAGCTTTAGCCACTGGGTAACATTCGGCACTCACGTGAATAATTTCCATGCAATCGTATCTTATTAATTAAGGGTGAAAAAGTAAGCCAGTTTTCGATATGAAACCTCAAAACAAATAAAATTTTTTTTGTGGCCAAAACATTTACTTTTAAGGCCATTTTTAAATCTTTTTTTGTTATGCCGATTGAAGAAATAAACGATTTGATGCCACCAGCGGAAAATGTAGTAACTCCACTAAAAAAGACCAACTGGTCGCAGATGAGTACGCTGATTACGGTTTTTTTCTTTTGGGGCTTTGTTGCAGCTAGTAACGATATTTTAATACCCGTATTTAAGAAAGCATTTACACTTTCGCAATTGCAAAGCCAGTTGGTGGCTTTTGCCTTTTATATTGCTTATTTTGTAGGTTCCATTATTTATTTCGCCATTTCAAAAGCAATGGGCGGCGATTTGCTAAATAAGATCGGGTATAAAAACGGTATCGTGGTTGGTCTATTAATTTCAGCAATTGGAACATTGTTGTTTTATCCAGCAGCAAACAACGCTTCTTTTACTTTAATGTTGACGGGATTATTTATTGTAGCACTCGGTTTTTCATTACAACAAATTGCTGTAAATCCATTGACTATTGTAATTGGAGATCCTAAAACCGGATCGCAACGATTGAGTTTGGGAGGTGGCGTAAATAATTTTGGAACCACCATTGGCCCTTTACTGGTAAGCTTTGCCATTTTTGGTAGTGTTAAAAGCGGCAATACCGAAGCAAGTATCGGTAGCGTAAAAATTCCATATCTCATTTTAGGCGTTGCTTTTTTGTTGGTGGCAGTATTTTTAAAATTATCATCTATCCCTAATAAAATTGATCTTGACCACGAGGCCGACGAAGATGCAAGCACAAAAGGGAAAGTATTGCATCACCCTTCGGTGTTTCAATACCCACAATTATGGATGGGCATGATCGGGATATTTGTGTATGTAGGTGTAGAAGTTTCTACTGCCAGTAATTTACCCGAATATTTAAGGCAGCATTTTGAAATGGTTAATGGCATAGCCGTATTAAAATCATTACACTTACCAAATGCAAAAGAATTTACCAACGATTTAAATGCACCGTTTATCTCGTTGTATTGGGCAAGTTTAATGATGGGGCGTTGGACCAATTCAATCGGTGCTTTTGATTTTAGCGGAGGTACTAAAAAGATTTTACGTTTTGTAACACCATATCTTGCCTTTGGCGTTTTCTTGACGGTAAATAAAATTGCCCAACACGATATCACGCCTTTTTATGTGTATGGTTTTGTAATTATTGCCATGATTATCGGCGATATGCTAAGCAAAGGAAGTCCGGCAAGAATGCTGTTGATTTTTTCTTTAATGGGCATTACTGCATTAATAATAGGCATGCTTACAACCGGTATGACCAGCGTTTTTGCCTTTATAAGCGTGGGATTGTTTTGCAGCACTTTATGGCCTTGTGTTTTTACATTGGCAGTTGCGGGTTTGGGCAAACATACCAACCAAGGCAGCAGCTTATTGATTATGATGATTTTAGGTGGCGCTTTGGTACCGCTGATTCAAGGGTTGATTGCAGATAAATTGGTTGGCATACAACTGAGTTATATAACCGGTGTTGTTTGTTTTGCATATATGGCTTTTTATGCCATTCGTGCAAAGGCAATATTAAAAGCACAAGGCATTGATTACGACCATAAAGTAAGCGGCGGTGGACATTAATGAACACAACCTGCTAGTTATGTTTTTAATTTTTAGAGTCATGCTCGAAAAGTTGACAGATGATGGATGACAGGCTTGAAATATAAGATGGCTGTGTTTTAGATGCCGTCATCTATCAACTGCCAACCCCTTGTTTTGTCACTGGTTGTATGAAGCCAATAACTAGCAGCTTGAGTTAATTAATTGCTTAATCCATGTTTGGCAGGTTGGTTTAGGCTACGTTATTTTGCACCGCATTTAATTTATCAACAGAAAAATCGAACATTAAAATTTCATGCAATATTCTTTAGGCATTGATATAGGTGGTACAAACACGACATTTGGCGTGGTAGATGCCCGTGGCGAAATACATTACCGTGGTGCCATCAGTACAAAAAAACACAAAACAATTGAGGCATATTTAGTTGATCTGCACGAAGCAGTTATTCCCGCAATTGAAAGTGTTGACGGCATTGCCAATATAAAAGGTATTGGTGTGGGCGTGCCCAACGGTAATTATTATAAGGGAACGGTTGAATATGCACCCAATTTAAATTGGCAAGGAATAGTACCCTTGGCAAAATTATTGACCGAGAAATTTGGCATCCCAACCACGCTTACCAACGACGCAAAAGCAGCTGCCATTGGCGAAATGATGTATGGCGCAGCCCGGGGCATGAAGGATTTTATCATGATTACATTGGGCACCGGCGTGGGAAGCGGAGTAGTGGCCAATGGCCAATTAATTTATGGGCACGATGGCTTTGCGGGCGAATTAGGACACAATATTATTATTCCCGATGGCCGTTTTCACAAAGGTACCGGTGCTTATGGGTCGCTTGAAGTGTATGCCTCTGCAACAGGCATGCGGTTAACGGCCATTGAAATGTTGGCGCAAGATGCTTCGCATACATCTTTGCTCCGCGATATTCCGGTTGATGAATTAGAAAGTAGGCATATCCACGAATGCGCCGTTCAAGGCGATGAAATTGCATTGCGGGTTTTTGAATATACGGGTAAAATTTTAGGGATGGCGCTTGCCAACTTCGTAATGTTTACTTCGCCGGAGGCGATCATATTGTTTGGCGGCCCCACAAAAGCTGGCGATATTTTAATGAAACCAATACGTGAAAATATGGAAGCCAATCTGCTACCTATTTTTAAGGATAAGGTGAAACTGATTTTTAGTATGCTAAAAGACAGTGACGCGGCCATTTTAGGTGCAAGTGCATTGGTTTGGGAATCAAAAACATAGCAAATAATTGTGAACTTTACTTAATATAACGTGAGTTTTGGATATCTTGCCATCGTGTATCTATTTAAAAATATTTTTTTGCCGTTAAGCTTGACCAGACCAACAACTTGATCATATCTTGGGTTTAATGGCACAAAACGTTCCTACGGAACGAGGGCAAAGCATCTAAATGTATTTTTACTACTACCAACGAAATGTTCCTACGGAACAAAGGAAACACTGCCTTTGTTCCGTAGGAACATTTCGTTGGTAATGGCTAGGTGAGGGTCGTCATAATAAATGCCCGTTCCGTAGAAACGTCTCGTGCTGCTGAACAATGCTTTGGCCATCATCAACAAAAAAAACTGGACAGTGTCAAATTTTTTTATCAATTTTAAACGACAAGTATTTGATTATCAGTAAATATTACCCAAAACTCATGTAAATAAAATGCCACTATTTAATTTAATAGCGGCGTTTTATTTTATATGAAAACACAAAGCATTCACTAAGCTTACTAACTCAATTTTCTTTATTAATTAAATAGCGGGAAAGTATTTCGGTAAATTCACTAATACTGCTTGGCTTTGTAATAAATGCGGATGCACCCAATATTTGTGTTTCTGTTTTATCTTTTTGTGCCGAAGATGTAGAATAAATTATTACCGGCACATTTTTCAAATGATCTATTTTTTTTATTTCTATCAAACATTGTTTGCCATTTATCCTCGGCATATTTAAATCCAAAAAAATATAATCGGGTAAAAAGGTTTCATCTTGCGCAAACTTAAGCAGGGCCTCGTTTCCATCGTTTGCAGTAATACAAGAAACCGGGATCTTCATGTCTTCAAGCGCCAACATAAAAATTTCCTGATCATCCTTGTCATCATCAATTAAAAAGCAAAGGATGGGCCTATCCGATAATGACATGCTATGTAAAGGTTTATTTGTTTCAAAGATAATGTTTGTTCGAAATACTTAATTTATAATCTGTTCAAGTTTTTATTCGGTCAATTTGTGTTCATTTATATGCGGCCGCAAGCGTTGTTTACTTTTATTAAAAATCATCTGTCCGTTTTGTATGCCTTGCCTTACTTTCTTTTGCTCGCCTTCGGGCATCTGAAAAATTTCTTGGCATTCATTACTACAACAACCATCGTATTTTGTTGCACATGCGTCGCATTGGATAAACAAAAGATGACA
The DNA here is from genome assembly GCA_963845495.1 of uncultured Chitinophagaceae bacterium. GTDB lineage: Bacteria > Bacteroidota > Bacteroidia > Chitinophagales > Chitinophagaceae > JAZKFT01. The sequence continues at coordinate 10,347 of CAWJTH010000045.1, read as the reverse complement.
ACCATCGTTTTTGCAATTGGTATGCGTATCGGCTGGCTGGCCGCATTGATGGCATTTGGCAATTACGTCTTCCGTTACGCGTTCGCCAAGCCTATCGTCAAACACAAAATTTTTGCCGATGAATTTTGTTTCCAACCCTTCATTTTTGGCTTCGTTCACGTAATTGATGATGCCGCCCTCTACGTGAAAAACATTTTTAAAACCATTGTACAACATATAGGCGCTAGCTTTTTCGCAACGGATGCCGCCTGTACAATACATAATAATATTTTTGTCTTCGTTGCCTTTCATCATATCAACAGCCATGGGTAATTGTTCCCTAAAAGTATCGCTGGGTATTTCGATGGCATTGGTAAAGTGGCCAACTTCGTACTCGTAATGGTTGCGCATATCAATCACCACGGTTCCTTCTTTAGCTGATAATTCGTTGAATTCCTTTGCTTTAAGGTATCGTCCTTTTTTAGTAACATCAAAATTGGGATCATCGATTCCATCGGCAACAATTTTGTCCCGAACTTTTATTTTCAATACCCAAAAACTTTTACCATCGTCATCAACGGCAATATTTAGACGGATGTTTGTCAAGAAATGATAACCATTTAAAACAGCTTTGAATTGCTCAAGCTGATTGGCGGGAACACTAATTTGGGCATTTATTCCCTCGTGCGCCACATAAATGCGGCCAAAAACCTGCAAAGGCTCAAACGCCTTCCAAAGCTCGTTACGGAAAGCCAGCGGATCGCCTAACTGGTGATATTGATAGAAACTGATGGTGGTTCGTGGTTCGGTTTCGGCCAACATCTTTTCTTTGAGTTCCTTATTAGAAACCCGGTTGTGCATAACAGGCATAAATAAATTTTAAGGACGTTTACAGAACGAACAAAATTTGCGGTGCAAAAATAGGAAAATTCAAGTTTCAAGTTTCGAGTTAAGAGTAGAGAGTTAAGAGTTAAGAATGCAGAGTTAAGAGTTATAAATTGAGAAGTTCAAGGTTAAAAAGTTTATTTTTAACTGTTAAAGACTTATGTTTAATCTTTGGTTTAAAACCCTTAACTCTGCATTCTTAACTCTAAACCCTGCATTCTAAATTCTAAGCTCGGCATTCTCAACTCTGAATTCTAAATTCTCAATTCTAAACTCTAAATTCCAAACCCTCCTATGTGTCTTTTTTACACGGATTCGTTTGCATAGAAAAAAAAGGAAACGCAACAAAAATTTTATAACTATGCAAAGCATTTGTAAGATGTATCGCCAAGTTATTCAATCTTACAAAATGGCTTTTACTGTTGCTTTTGCTTTAGATGTTTTGCTAATTAATTTTCGAGAATCGCTTTTATAAATCCTTTATTCCATGGATACAACCGTTTATTTGGCAGATCTGCACAAAGTTGGTTTGGGTGATATTGAACAAGTTGGGGGCAAAAACGCATCGCTGGGCGAAATGTTGCAAAACCTTACGAAGCTGGGCATCCAGATTCCAGGTGGTTTTGTGATTACCGTAGCCGCTTACCGCGAATTTATCAGGTACAATAACCTAGATAACGCCATCCACGAAGTAATTAACCAAATAAAGCTCGACGATATCGAATCGTTGCGGCGTGGCGGCATGCAGGCCCGGCAATTGCTACGCAACGGTAAGTTTCCAAAAGATTTAAGTGAAGCAATCATCCAAAAATATTTGGAAATCAGTAAATTATATGGCCATGAAAATACGGATGTAGCAGTCCGCTCGTCGGCAACGGCTGAAGATTTGCCCGATGCTTCATTTGCCGGCCAACAGGAAACGTATCTAAATATTTGCGGACCAGCAGCTATCATCAACGCAGTACGCAACTGTTTTGCTTCCATTTTTACCGACCGTGCCATTAGTTACCGCCAAAGTTTTGGTTACGACCATTTCAGTATCGGCCTTTCGGTTTGTATCCAAAAAATGGTGCGTAGCGATTTGGGCTCGTCTGGCGTGGCTTTTTCGTTAGACACTGAAAGCGGTTTTAAAGATGTGGTAGTCATCAACGCATCGTACGGTTTGGGCGAAATGATTGTGCAAGGCTCCGTGTCGCCAGATGAATATATTGTTTTTAAACCCGCACTGGCAAAGGGTTTCAACAGCATCATCGAAAAGAAAATGGGTTTTAAAGATAAAATGATGGTGTACGGCGATGAACACAATGAAAGGGTTAAAATCATTCCGGTAGAAAAAAGTTTACAACAGCGCTATTGCTTGCCCGATGAACGGATAATACAATTGGCGCAATGGGTATCGCAAATTGAAAAATATTATACAGAACTGAAGGGCCATTGGTGCCCGATGGACGTAGAATGGGCCGTTGATGGCAAAAGCAAGGAATTGTTTATTGTTCAGGCAAGGCCAGAAACCATCCATTCGCAAAAAGACCATTCGAAGATAACGGAGTATATAATGGACGATTCATCGCCACGGACTACTTTGTTCAAGGGTATCGCCGTGGGCGATAAAATAGGAGCAGGCAAAGTTTCCATTTTATTTTCGTTGGATAAACGTGTAACCGAAGGCCACGTATTTGAAGATGGAGATGTACTGGTAACCGACATGACCGACCCCGATTGGGAGCCGATCATGAAAAAAGCCTCGGCCATTATTACCAACAAAGGCGGCAGAACTTGCCATGCAGCTATTGTGGCCCGCGAATTGGGCGTGCCAGCCATTGTAGGCTGCGGCAATGCAACCGAGTTAGTGGTAAACGGACAAGTAATAACCGCATCTTGCGCCGAAGGAGATGAGGGCATTATTTATGAAGGCAACATCCCATTCACTAAACTAGAAACCGACCTGAACGATTTGCCCACATTGAAAACGCCGATTATGTTGAATGTGGCTTCGCCGAGCATGGCGTTCCGTTTTTCACATTTCCCAAATGCAGGTGTTGGTTTGGCCAGGGAAGAATTTATCATCAATAATTATATACAGATACACCCGATGGCCTTGTTGAAGCACAAGGAATTGAACGACCCCGAATTGAGTGCCGGCATCAAAAAAATGATCCAAGGTTTTGATAGCGAAGAAGACTTTTTCATTAAAAAACTAAGTTATGGCATTGCAAAAATTGCTTCCTCGTTTTACCCGAACAAAGTAATTGTGCGCTTCAGCGATTTTAAAAGCAATGAATATTTTAACCTGCTGGGCGGTAAATATTTTGAGCCGCACGAAGAAAACCCGATGATCGGCTGGCGTGGTGCAAGCCGTTATTATTCGCCCAAATACAAAGAAGCTTATGGGCTGGAATGTAAGGCCATTAAGCGGGTGCGGGAAGAACTGGGATTAAAAAATGTAGTGGTGATGATACCGTTTTGCCGCACGGTGGAAGAATGCGTTAAAGTGCAGGAAGTGATGAAAGAATACGGTTTGGAACGCGGCCAAGACGGGTTGGAAGTGTATGTAATGGCAGAATTGCCTTCCAATATTATTATGGCTAGGGAATTTGCGAAACATATCGATGGCTTTTCTATCGGATCAAACGATTTGACGCAATTGACTTTGGGACTTGACCGCGATTCATCGTTAGTGGCGCATTTGTACGACGAACGCAACCCGGCGGTAAAAGAAATGATCCGCATGCTGATTGTAACGGCCAAAGAAATGAAAGTAAAAGTGGGTATTTGCGGCCAAGGACCATCCGATTTCCCTGATTTTGCACAGTTTTTGGTTAGCTTAGGCATCGATAGTATTTCGGTAACGCCAGATAGTTTGGTAAAAACAGTAAAAGCTATTGCGAAGGTGGAAGCGTTGGTAGGATGATTTGATGTTGTTTCAACCAAATAAATAATGTAAGGCTATAGAGACGTTGCAATGCAACGTCTCTTTTTTTGTTGCTAACCAAGAGGAAAATAGCGATGGTTAAGCTAGCCGTATTTTTCACCAAACGTTTTTTATCATGCAGGGGGCGCTGGGCTCGCAGAGGAAAGTAGGGGGATAATTTAATAGGCGTAAACTGAGCATACACTTCTCCATTCTCCATTTTCTCTCCCTTGCCTTTGCGCCCCCAGCGCTCTCCGCGTGATAAATTACTTCTTGGCAATAAAAAAAGGGCTGACACTGCTTCAAGTAGGTTGCCACGCCACGGTTGCCACTGCACAAACCTCGCAAGAACCGGAACTTCACAAGGAGATCCCGTATAGTTTAAGCCTGATCGCTTAACGAAATAAATTTTTTATTTTGATTGATAGAATAATAATCTATATGTTTACACCGTTTATCGAACTAGTCATTATACTAATGATAACTACCGATGAATGAACGATAACAACGATTGATGACCGCAAGTTAGCCATACCAATAATGTTATTACCGGCTAACAACAACGAGAACTTGGCAAAAAAACTGCAAATTTTTTGCTAAGTGCCATTACAAACAGGCAAAGGCTATCTCCGCCAGGCTTTTAGGCCAATCCCAATATTTGCAACAGCCGATTATTATTGGCTGGATACACCCCAATTTCTATGAAATGGTTGAAAAACCCAAAGGAAAGGCATACGACCCTAATGTAGACCTGTCCATCATCGGATCAAAAGCTAATAACGGTGGTTTAGAAGAACATGAGGGCCGTTTGGAAGACAATGACGACCGTTTGGAAGGCTATGACAATCGTTTGGAAGACAATGACGACCGTTTAGAAGACAATGACGACCGTTTGGAAGACAATGACGACCGTTTGGAAGGCGATGAAGATGGTTTGGAAGGCGATGACGATGGTTTTGGAAAGGCATGACAATGGTTTGGAAGACCATGACGATGGTTTGGAAGGCGATGGCGATGATTTGGAAGGCGATGACGATGATTTGGAAAGACATGACAACCGTTTGGAAGATCATGACGACCGTTTGGAAGCCGATGGCAACCGTTTGGAAGATGATGATGGGGATTTGAAAGATTAAAAATTAGATGCAGAGAAAATGGAAAAGGACAAGCGGATCTATGGCTTTTTAAAATTGAACCGCTCAAAACAAAACAAACAAAAAACAATTTTTTTAACAACAAAAAACAAGTAAAATGAGTAAACCGTTGGATAACAAAATGAACATGTATGCCACAGTGGAAGATTATTTAGATGCGAACAATGAACTGGTAAAGAACGTTAGCCGTTTAGATACCGAGAAAGCCAACTTTAGCGGTATGCGGTCGGCATTGGTGTTACAGGTAGCCAATAAAACACAGATAACCACAGGCATAACCGCCGATAAAGGAAGTACATTCTCTGTGGCGGGCAATTTAATTATCAGTGCTTCATTAAGAGCACTGGTATGGGCCAAAGACATGAATAACCAGGAACTGGCGGCTATTTTTACTGTATTGCCAAGCCGCTATGCCAACAACACATACGCCAAAAAACTGGAACAGGCGAAAGCAGTTTACGCGGCACTGGTTGATAATGCGGCAGCATTAGTGGCTTACAACATAACAGATACTGATATAGCAGCCATTGCAGCCGCCATAAAAAGCTGCGAAAGCGCCATTATTGCACCCGCTAAGGCATCGAAGAGCAAACAGGCTGCCGCCACCACCGCTAAAGCGATAGCAGGAAAAATGGATGAAAGTTTAATTACAATCGATAACCTGATTGTAGGCAGTTATGCGGAAACAGCGCCGCAATTTGTAAGCGGCTATATGCTTAGCCGTAAAGTAGGCACCGCAGGCGTACGCCACACCGGCATCAGCGCCACCATTACCGATTTAATAACCGGCAAGGCCATTGAAAACGCCACCCTTACCATCGGCGGCCTCAACAAAACCGCCGTTAGCAATATGGCCGGCCTCGCCGAAATCATTAAAATGAAAGCAGGCAGTTACCATATCAGCATCTCCGCCGAAGGTTATGTTACGCAATTGCAGGATATAACCATAAGCCGTGGAAGGGTAGTTGATTTAGCGGTGGCTTTGGTTTTAGCTTAATGTTTTTTTTAACTGAACCAACCTTGATGACGGAAGCTGAGAAGTGGATGTTGTTGGGGTTGGCTTTTTGTAAATGGAAATACAAAAAGTATTGCAAAAGGTAAAAGAAAGGGCTGGCATATTACAGCCTGGCAGCACACAATGGGCTACGGCATAGTTTTGCAACGCACTTGTTAGATAAGGGTACAGGCGTAACAATGATAATGAAACTATTTTGCCATAACGATATAAAAACTACGCTGCGCTACCTGCATGTTACCAATAGAGATGCATTAAAATTGGTAAGTACGTTAGGCGATTTAAAATTGTGAAAAGTTGTATTTTACGTCATTACCAAGCAATTTTATTTGTGACGCCTTTTTTTATAAAGGGTTGTAAACAAATGAATTAGAAATATTGTGAAATTGTTTTGGTAGGTAGGGGAATGACGTATATTTTTGAGTAGGATGGCCATTTGTTTTTGCCGTTTTTTTTGGTTTGGGTTTGCGTGTGGACCAAAAACAAACTGCCACCTACATTGGTTTTGCGCCAGCGGGCAGGACGTCAAGGGCTGGGCAATGGGATTTCTATTTAACTTCGGCAAAAAGGCCAGGCTGACGGGAAGTAAATGCCCGCCGACCGCAAAGCCCCGGCCGTTAGCGGCAAGGCTCACGGACACCCTGCAAACATTAAGAGTTCCGACAAATAGACTTGTTGACATAAACCGAAACGGCAAATGACAGAAATAATAATTGGCGGAATTGTTTTGTTCGTACTCTTCCTTATCCGACAAAACTATGTTGACAATAAACGACAGGAAGAACTTCGACAAAAACGAATTCTTGACGAGCAAAAAAGAAAACAAGAAGAAGAACGAAATCGTAAAGCCGAGGCTGAACGAAAAAGACTTGAAGAACTTAAATACGAAAGTCCAACAGTTGTATTTGCAAGCTTTGACGACAATGGCAAGCCAACAGCAATTCTAAAACGTTCTGACAATACATATACTTCTGTTGAAAGACCAGATGTTCCATTTGAATTAGCTGAAAAAATTAGGCTTGCAAAGGAAACTATCAATAAATGGAATTGGTTTGATGAAACGGAGTACAGAAGGCAACTTGTATTAAAAGAAAGGCAGGAACTTGAACGACAGAAAAAAATACAAGAACAGAATAGAAAAGCCGACTTTCTTAAAAGCTTTGGGATTGAATATCTGTATCATATGACCCACAAAAATAATTTACAGAACATTCTTCAAAACGGACTTCAATCTCACAACAATGCAAGAAACAACCAACTAACACAAGTTGACATTGCAGACAATCAGGTTAACGACCGAAGAGCAAGACTTGAACCAATTTATAGTAGAAGTATTCACGACTATGTGCCGTTTTACTTCAATCCTAAAAACCCAATGTTGTATCGCAGAAGTAATTTGCAAAATGACATTGTTATACTTGCCATCGACAAAAATTTACTTTACCAGCAGAATATACTTTTTACTAACGGTAATGCAGCAGCGAATGCGACTTCATTTTTTAAGAACCCTGAACAGCTAAATCAATTGAATTGGTGTTGTATTAACGCAGATTATTGGAATGACATTATTGACGGCAAAAGAATTAAATGTTCAGAGGTATTGGTTTATCCCAACGTAGCCACATCATCAATCAAGAAAATATTCTGCAACAATATTGGGACTAAGCAATTTGTAGAAAGCAAAATCAACAATCATCCAAATATAAGTGTCGAAATAAAAGCTAATTTGTATTTTAGTGGCGTTGTTCAGCAAAACAATTTTTACCAAAATAATCAACCACCGACAAATTATACTACGTATGACCCAATTGATGATTTACCTTTTTAGATTATGATAAAAATTATTAAAGGAAATATTTTCACAACCCAATGCCAGACCATTGTTAATACAATCAATTGTGTTGGCGTTATGGGTGCGGGCATTGCATATGAATGCAGGCTTCGTTATCCTACAATGTATGAACGTTATGTTGAACTATGCAACGAGAAAAAAATAAACATTGGGATGCTTTGGATATACAAATCCGAAGATAAATGGATAATGAACTTTCCCACAAAATTCCATTGGAAATATGAAAGTAAAACGGAGTATTTAGAAAAAGGCTTGCAAAAGCTCTTAGACACTTACAAGGAAAAAGGAATAACATCAATTGCCTTTCCTCTTTTAGGTGCGAGCAACGGAGGGATTCCCGAAGATGTTTCATTAACCATAATGAAACGTTACCTTGAACAGTTGGACATTGACATAGAAATTTATCACTATGACCCATTTGCTTCTGACAACTTATATGACAGATTTAAGGAAGTTTGGAACAAAATACCCGAACAAGAACTTTCAAAAAAATCGGGTTTACGAATTGACTTTGTAAGGAAAGTCAAAGTTGCATTAGAAAACGAGGAAATAAAAACACTAAGCAGGCTTCTAACCGTAAAAGGAATTGGCGATGTGACATTGGAAAAGTCATTTCAGTTCATAAGCAACTACAAACCTCATAAAGAACAGAACAGACTAAACTTAGAGTGACGCCCAGACAGCCCAGCCGCTAACATGGGGTTTTGTGCAAGTTGGGCAGACGGAATAACAATCAGCATTTGTAATTCTGTTCAGCTTTTGTTCGGGCAGGACGTAAATCGCTGAACTTTAGTTCTTAACTTCAACTTTATATTTTCAATCAGCAGCGGTTCCGGGCAGACGGAATTCTATTTCCCAACCTGCACAAAGCCCTGTTCGTTGTGCGTAATTTTAATCCACCATGCTTAGACATCTCTTAATCATTTCTTTAATTTTAAGTTTGACAGCTTGCGGACAAATAAATTCAAATAATAAAAGCAACAAATCTTCAGACACAATGACGACAATAACAAAAGAGCAAAAGATGGACACCGTAATTTTTTGGCAAATTATGGATTACGCATTTGCAAAAGGAAAGTTTGACAATGAAATTAAAGAACAAGCAATCCTTGAGCAATTAATCAAGTTGACACCCGAACAAATTCAAGAGTTTGAAATAGTTTTTCAGCAAATGAATCTAAAGGCAAGTACTTACGGCAATTTTGCTGCACAGACAATTATTGAAGGCGGTTCGTCTGACGATAGATTTTATTATTTTAGATGTTGGTTAATGTCTTTAGGCAAAAAGAACTTTGACGAAACCTTAAAAAATCCCGACTATCTAGCCTCACTTGACATTCCCATCAATAAGACATATAATATGATGTATTGCCAATTTGAAGAATTGATACCTATGTCTGACAACGCCTACGAAATAATAACAAAAAAAGACCCTTCAACAGACCCGAGTTTTCCTAGGACATACGCTGATAAAAAAGGTTTGTTTTATGACAGCGGCACGGACATGACGGGTGTACAATGGCACACAAATGCTGACCTGCCAAAATTGCACCTTTGTTATGCAAAAAGTACCCAGACCAATAAAACTACGCACAACAAGGGGTTTTGTGCAAGTTTTCTATGATGCCACCAAATGTTTTTTTGACTATTTTTTATATGGTTATGCACATTTTCTAACGTAGTTATCCTCATAGTCCCGTTCGTCTCTTATCACAGCGAATACCCGGTGGACAAGCTTGTTTCTGACTGCATTGATGACACTCATCTTGTTTTTTCCTTCTGCAACCTTCCGTTCAAAATAGGTCTTCATTTCCGTGTCGTTTTGAATGGCGGACATGGCACACAGATGCAGCAGTTTTTTAAGCTTCATATTGGCAAAGGGACTAACGGTTGATTTGTACCGCACACTGGTACCGGAACTTTTTGTGAATGGCACCACGCCACAATAACAGGCCAGTTGCTTCCCGTTTTCAAAAGCGGTAAAACCCTTTGTATATACCATCAGTGCAACCGATGTGACCGGGCCAATCCCTTTGATGGACGCCACCCTTTTTACCTTGGTGCTCAATTGTTCGTCCTGCTGGATGGTTTTGGCAACCAATGCTTCAATGGACCGTTTGGTTTTTTGCAGGGCGGCTACCGGGGACTTCTGTAGCTTCTCTAAAGTCTTGGCATCTTCGGTACAGCCACAGTCCTTTAGTTCATCGACCGGAACAACGAGCAGGTTGATGGCATTTACGATCCTGTCACGCTGGGCAATCAGGTTTTTGATGGATTCGATATTGCTGTCGATGGGCTGCCAAAGCCTTACCTGATCTATATAGCGCAGGGCATACCAAGCTATTTTTACAGCAGCGGCCCTGTCGTCCGTACCCCTTTCGAAGCCACTAGCTTTTTTGATCCTCAACGGCATTTCTAACCAAAGCGCAGCTTTGGTCTTTACCAAGTAGTTTACCAGTCCGGTATTGTAGATACCGGTATATTCCATACAAAAAAGAGTTTGTTCATCCAACAGTACATCTTGGTTCTGCAACCAGGCCTGCATTTTTTT
>CAWJTH010000044.1:0-8314 GCA_963845495.1 uncultured Chitinophagaceae bacterium | reverse complement strand
TTCTTAAGGGTTAATGTATTTGTTTGAGTTAATGTAATATCGTCAATTAAAAGCAGGATAATTTTTTAATCGTGTTTTATCAATAGCACAGCAAATCTTGTCGATATAAAGAAATAGTAAAATAATGAGGCAGGGGATAGTAGCCACAATAAGCCGTTGATATTCGCTTTGGGCACCGATTATGGCAACCGATATTTGCGAAACGATAAGCAACCATAAAATAATATTGATCCACGGTGGTTGTTTTGTTCGAAGCCAGCTTACAATAATAACAATGAAATCGAAAAGTAAAAAAATAACAACCTTATTAAAAGTAACGAAAAATAAAGCGGCTTCAATATCCATAATTAAACGAGGCAAAAAACCTTGTTTGGGTTGGGCATAATTGATAAATATATTACTGGTTTGTAATGCATTAAAGGTTTTAAAAATCCGCTTTATAAAAATATCTGGCTGATGTTTAATGCAATTGGCAATAAAATCAGCAATTCTTTTTGGCGGGTTATTGTGGATGATGTGCATTAAAGGATACCAATGTTCGTCTGCAGTAAGCGGCTTACTAAAATCTGCACGAATTATATTTGATAGAGCTGTATCATCTCCATTCATATACATATTCGAACTTATAATTAAGTCTAGTTGATTAATGTTTGTGACTGTGGATATCCCATAAAACCCATTTTCTTTTTTGTTTAAACTTGAGTAGCCATGTATTAATAAAATAACTAAAATTGAAGTAGCCAAGCCAAACAGGCAAATCTTCCTTTCTTTTTTATAAAAAGCCAACCTTAAAAGCCAAAACAATACAATAACGGGTATTAAAATTATAAAAGCCGGGCGCAGCATAATTGCAAAAAATGCATACATTGTAATGAATATTGCTTTTAAAATGGTTTGTTTCTTTAAATAACCAAGCATTATCATAGTCAGAAAAACAATGCAACCAATTGAAAGCGATTCGGTTATGATCATAACATCATAATTTATAAGCGGAAGCATAAGTGCATATAATAATGTAGACGCATTAATTACTTTTCGACTTTTAAAGCTAAAACAGGCGATTTTAAAAAAGATAAAAATGGTAGCAAAAGAAATGGCAGATTGTGCAAAAACTATATTTCTAATAAGATTTTTTTTGCTTAGAAGCCTGATGCATTCAATAAAATATGGATAAACAGGTGTTCGAAAGCCATCAATTTGTCCTTTAAAAATATTAAAGCTATAGTTTAAATACGTGGGTGAATCAGGTGTTTGTGTATTCTCCAATAGCAAGTAATAAAGCAGTCGAAATGCTCCGCCGATTAATAAAATCCAGCATAAATCAGTTGGAAATATCGCCGCTAATTTTTTACAATATTTTCTTATTTGCGTCAAAAAAATAAATTTATATTTAGGATATGTGTTATTGAATTTATCAAGCATGTTCAAATGCACTCTTTAATTTTTGAATATCTATTGTATAATAAATTTTATCAATATAACCGAAAAAAGCAATAATAAGACAAGGTATAGTTGCAACCGTAAGTCGTTGATATTCACTTTGTGCGCCAACAATTGCAACGGCTATTTGTGCTACAATCATTGCCCACAATAACATTGTAAACCATTGTATTTTTTTTGATTTAACCCACTTTGTAACTATAAAAATGAAATCGAAAAATAAAAACAGAAAAACTTTATTGTAAGTAACGAAAAAAAATATGGCTTCGATTTTTAAAACTAAACGTGCCAGCATTCCAGGTTTTGGCGTGGCATAATTGGTAAATATATTTTTTGTTTGTATTACTGCTGCGGTTTTAAAAGTATGATCGACAAAGATGCTAGGCTTATTTTTTGCAGAATTTTTTATAAAGTCCGATATCCTTTTTGGCTGGTATTTATGCACTATGTTTTGCAATATGTTCCATTCCTCATCGGCCGTTACTGGTTGGCTAAAATCTTTATTTATTTCATTTGACAATTCAATGTCGTTGCCATATTGATATAATTTAGAACGAATAATAATATTTAACTGGTTAGTGTTTGTTACGGTTGAAATGCCATAAAAGCCATTGTTTGTTTTATTTAAACTGGCGTAGCCATGTATTAATAAAATAACCAATAAAGAAGTACCTAATCCGACGAAATATATTTTCCTACTTTGCTTATAAATAAAGGATAATGCTGTCCAAAACACGATAATTAGCGGTAATAAAAAAATAAAAAAAGGCCGCAGCATTATCATAAAAAGTATAAAAATGGTAAGCAGAAAGGCTTTTGACGTTGTTGGCCTTTTTAAAATGCTAACAATCAGCAAAATAAATATAACAATACAACTTATTGATAATGATTCTGTTATGATGGCTTTGTCGAAATTTATAATTGGCAGCATGGTGGCATAAACCAACGTAGCAGCAATAATTACTTTACGGTTTATAAAAATAGAATTTACTATTTTATAGAAAACAATAATGGTTAGGAAAGAAACAATTGATTGCGTAACAACAATATGTTGGATAAGGTTTTGTTTGCCAAAAAGCTTTATAAATTGAATAAAATAAGGATAAACTGGCGTTCGCAAAGCATCTACTTGGCCTTTAAAAATATTTGCATGATAATTTAAATAAGAAAAGGAATCTTCATGTTGGGTATCTAACAGCAAGGAGTAATAAAAACATCGAAAAGCGCCGCCAATTATTAAGATCCAAAATAGTTCGACGGTAATTAAGCTTACAATTTTTCTGTTTAAATTTCCTTTTTCAGCAAAAGCTGCCAATTTTAATCTTAAATTTATTTTTAATTTCATTAAATACATTTGTCCTAGTCGCCAGCAATTGCAATTTTTATGTTATATCTGCTAACGGTTGCTGCCAAATTTACACACTTCGTGTTTCACTGCTAACCAATGGCACATCTTAAAACTTTTTGTTTTTTTTACGATAAATAAAACGGTCATCCACTAATTTGCATCCCATGAAAAAAATTATCTTTTTTGCAGCATTTTTTGCTTGCTTAGCCAGCGCTTTTGGCCAAAATCCAACTTCTTCTTTGCCGCCATATAAAGTATCTAACACAGTGCCTGCAATTAAACTAATGCATGCCGACAGTACTTTTTTTATCGTAAAAGACATGGTAAAGAAAAAAATGGCAACTGTGGTGATTATTTTTAGCCCTACTTGCAGCCATTGCCAGCATCAAGCCGAGGAAATTACCAGCCATATCGGCGATTTTAAAGATGTAAATTTCATATTTTCAACCAGTTACGATGTGAAGGATATGAAACAATATATTAGCGATTATGGCCTTGATAAATTTCCCAATATAACTGTAGGCCACGATAAAGGCTATAATATGGGTAGTTTCTATAAAATACAAAGTTTGCCGGGCATTTTTGTGTACGATAAAAAAGGCCAGTTTATTACCAATTTTGAAACAAATGTAAAAGCTCAAACATTGTTGGATGCATTGGCCGGCAAAGCCACCGCTACCCCAGAATAACGGTTAACGGATTACATGGTGCCTTTACAGTATCCCTAAAATAACCGGCTTCATTTCATATCATTTATTTTACATCTCCACAATGTAAGTGGTTGGTATATTTGTTACTCAAAAAATTTCACCGAAAAAATTTAGCTATATGAAAGTAACAGTTGTAGGAGCAGGAGCCGTAGGCGCAACAACAGCCGATAATATTGCCCGTAAAGAATTGGCTAGTGAACTAGTATTGTTGGATATAAAGGAAGGTGTGGCAGAAGGTAAGGCGCAAGACATGATGCAAACTGCAACCTTGTTGGGTTTCGATACAAAAATTACCGGTGTTACCAACGATTATTCAGCCACTGCAAAAAGCGATGTGGTGGTTATTACCAGCGGCCTTCCACGTAAACCCGGCATGACCCGTGAAGAATTAATAGGCGTAAACGCTGGAATTGTTCGCAGCGTAGCTGAAAATTTATTGAAATATTCACCTGATGCCATTATCATCGTTATCAGCAATCCGATGGATACGATGACTTATCTTACTTTGCAAGCTACCGGTTTGCCCAAAAACAGAATTATTGGGATGGGCGGAACGCTTGATAGCAGCCGTTTTAAATATCAATTAAGTCAGCATTTGGGTTGCAGTCCAAGTGATTTGAATGCAGTGGTAATCGGTGGCCATGGCGATACGACCATGATTCCATTAATACGCACTGCAACTTGGAACAGCGCACCCGTTACTGATTTTTTAAGCAAAGCCCAGCAAGACCAAATTGTGGCTGACACAATGGTTGGCGGTGCAACGCTTACCAAATTAATTGGCACTTCTGCCTGGTATGCACCAGGTGCGGCTGGTTGTGCATTGGTGGAAAGTATAATACGCGACGAAAAGAAATTGTTTACTTGCTGCGTAGCATTGGAGGGCGAATATGGTCAATCGGATATTTGCCTTGGCGTACCAGTTACAATCGGCAGAAATGGGTGGGAAAAAATATTGGATTTTAAATTGACTGAAGAAGAACAAGCCGCCTTCAACAAAAGCGCAGATGCGGTAAGGAATATGAACGAGGTTTTGAAAACGCTTTAATTAAATTTCAATAAAAAAAAATTCCGAATTCCAATTTATTCATCTTTTATATTTCCTCGAGCAACAAACTATTTGAAGTTCGAAAAAAAAGAGAAATGAATAAATTGGAATTTGGAATTTTTTTTTCTTGGAATTTTCTTATTGATAAATTGCGTTTAATAGCAATTCGGCATCAAATTTTTTCAGCAAAATTTTATCTTCTTTTGAAGTGAACGCCTCACTTAACCAACCGCCTTCATTGTCTTTGGTGTAGCAAATTACCTCGGTGTTCTCGGGGTCAACTATTAAATAATATTTTAAGGATGGTATGCGCTGGTAAGCAATTAACTTATCAACTGCATCGTTTTTGAAGGTGCTTTCAGAACTTACTTCTACTATTAATTCGGGTTCGTAACAAGAGTATGGTTCATTATCAATAGATGTTTCCCTTGTAATAAAAATATCAGGATAATAATATTTTCTTTCACCCGTAATTTTAATCTTCATTGTTTCTCGGTAGACCAAATAATTTTTGGGCTCAAATAACGGGGCCAAAAAACGTTCGATGCGTTGAATGGTAAGATGGTGTTTTTTTGTTGCTCCAGGCATTTCAAATAATTGTCCGTTGATAAATTCATGGCGCAACTCGCTGGATTCCTCCAGCTTGAAATATTCTTCTACCGTGTATAGCTTATCTTTTACAATTGCTTCCATATTTCAAATATAATTTATTATCAAATCCCAAATAAAAAATTCCAAATTCCAACTAACATATCTTTTCCTATTTTTTTAAAAACAAGCTGTACAAAGTTCTAACAATAAGGACAAGATATGTTAGTTGGAATTTGGAATTTTATTTATTGGAATTTACAAGTATATAGGTAGCATTTGGCTCCAATATTTTGCTTTGTGGGCCTCGCCGTTCCAAACGTGAAAAGTGTGGTTGATGTTGCGATCTTTTAAAAACCGGCTTAATTCAAGGTTGCTGTTTAAAAAAGCATCCGTTTCGCCAACTGCTAAAATAATTTCTATTTTTTGTAATAAATGGATAATAGATTCATCTTTTAAATGTTTAATAAATTGGCCGGGCATGTTGTAATAAATATTTTGGTCCCAATAGCCATCAAACAGATCATTAAAATATTGTAACCTAACGGTAAGATCGTAACGGCCGCTTAAACCAACCACTTTTTTAAATAATTGTGGGAACCTAAACGCCAGATTTACAGCATGATAGGCACCCAAACTGCAACCGGTGCAAATAAAATCGTGATTTGGGTTTTTGTTTTTTACGAAAGGCATCACTTCAAACAACACGTAGTTTTCAAAAAAGCTATGCCGTTGTATGCGTTCTGCAGGCGAAATGTTTTTGTTGTAAAATGAATCCTTGTCAACACTATCCAAACAAAAAATCTGGATTTTGCCACCCAATAATTTTTCTTCAAGCGAGTTGATGACACCCCAATTTTCATAATCGTAAAAACGGGCCATCCTGGTAGGGAAAAACAACATCGGTTGGCCAGCATAGCCAAACACAAGTAGTTCCATGTCCCTTTGTAAATTGGGGCTGAACCATTTATGATATTCCCTCGATATTGGTTGTCCCCTTCGTACAAAGGCCTTGAGGGTTGTCATAAAATCATCCATTTATAATTGCAGTTTTAATGCGCCCGATGCTACATAACCCATAATGGTTTCTTTCCAAACCACATAGCCTTGTTCGTTCAAATGCAGTCCATCAGGCGCATAATATTCACGTTTTGGATAGCCTAGTTTGTCTATCATACGGTCGTACATGTTTATATAACAAGTGTTCGGCCCCATGGTATCAATTTCGGCTGCTATTATTTTATTGGTATATCGTATATTTTCAACAATATCCCAACGGCTAATACTTGGTTTTATCGATATGTAAGCCATCGGGATATCGCCATAGTTTTTACGTATCATTTGGCAAAGCCCTCTAAAAAACAAAAATACCTCTTCGGGATGACGGCCATCACCTAAATCGTTGTCGCCGGCATAAACAATTATGGATGTGGGATGGAGCGATTTAAAAATCCGTTCAAAATACCATGCGCAAGCCGCCAATGTAGAACCGCCAAAACCTAAGTTTATCGGGTTGTAACCAGCAAAATCTTGCGCTAAATTTTCCCAGAGCCGAATGGAAGAACTGCCATAAAAAATTGTGTTGGGTGATTGTGGGTTAAGATTTTTTTGCCTTTCAAGCCTTTTCACTTCTTCCTCGTACCAAAACATAGAACTGGGTTTATAAACTGTTTAAAATTAAATACAATACTTCAACGGCAAATACATTAGTAAAAATTTTATCTAAAATTAACCTTGCCGGTTTTTTTATGATCATAAGAAAATTGTGCCGCTTAAAATTTAAAAGCAGATAGGATAAGCCTACAATTTGGCAATGATATGCTTTACTTACAGTTCAACAATGTTTCAGCTTGCTTCACAATGGCTTTAACATCATGCAATTCCATACATTTAAAATGGCCTTTGGGGCATTTTTTAAAACCGATTTTGCTGCACGGGCGGCAACCGAGGCTTTCAGCTTCGAGCTTTGAGCTTTGAGCCATAGCACTTGGCAACTTCAACTTTATTTTTTCAACGTCTTGAAATTTTCCTTTTACCTGAAATTCATAATTCATAATTCGTAATTCGTAATTGCCTCCATAATAAGGATTCATGCCAAATTCGGGAACCGTGTTTCCCCAAATAGAAAAAATCGGTTTTTTAAATGCTGCGGCAATATGCATTAAGCCGGTATCATGGGTGATAATCAATTTGCTACGCCGAACCAAGTCAGCACTTTCATTCAACGAAAATTTACCGCATGCGTTGTAAATTTTATGGGGGTCGATGGCAGAAAGTTCGTCTCCAATTATTTTGTCTTCGGGGCCGCCGAGCAAAATAATTGGATGGTTAATAGCCAATAACAAATCTTTCAGCTTATGCGGAGGCAGCTTTTTGGTGTTCAGCGCAGCGCCAATTACAACCCCTATAAAACCAATTTGGTGGCTCATGGGAAGGTCGCTTTCTTTTACCAATTCATTTTTGGGTATAAAATAATCCAATCCCATCCCATCATTTACAACGTTAAAATTTTTAAGCGTATCCAAGTACCGGTCAACAATATGAACGTTTGGAAGTTTGTTTATTTTAAAATTTACCAACAACCATTTTTCAATATTCAATTTGTTGAAAGAAAACGCCGGTGCTTTTGGCAAAGCCCTTTTAATCTTTGCGGTACGCAAATTATTGTGCAAATCAATAATATAATCGAAGCCTTCTAATTGTAACTGAGATATAGTTGCAGTAAGGCTTTCATCCAACAAATGTACTTTGGTTATGTAAGGATTGCTTTCTACGATTTTACGGTATGCATATTTGGTAAGAAAATGTATTTCGTTATGTAACCTACTTTCAACCAACGTATTGCAGCTGACCAACGCCGGCCTCGCCGGCATGACCGCGGCCCAGGCCAAGAACCACGACAAGACCAACGACGCCGGCAGCGCCATGTACGACGCCTGCTACGCCTGCCACGGCCGCTACATCGTCCGGCCGAAGGACAGCCTCTACAAGCACGACATCGACAAGGACCTGAAGGACGCCGGCGTGAAGCCGCCGAAGTAGCGGCGAGAAGAACAGGGGGAGACCAGCATGCATCTCGACCGCAGGGGCCTGATGGCCGCCGGGGCCGCCTTCGCCGGCGGCGCGCTGATCGGCCGCGAGGCCTTCGCCGACATCGCGCTCGCGCCTCCCGAGAGCATC
>CAWJTH010000043.1:0-61271 GCA_963845495.1 uncultured Chitinophagaceae bacterium | reverse complement strand
TTTCAACAAAGCAGATAACATAATTATTGCCGACATTTACAGGATAATTTATACTAATGGACTTAAAAGAAGATAAAAAATTACAACAAATTGTTTATTCCTGCTACTATAATAAAAGTCGAGAAGGTGAACAATTTATACCGGAACATGTATTTAGTTACCAAATATCGGGTACACTTCATGTAAATGATGGACAAAAAGATTATCTTTTTAAAGAAGGAGATTTTAGATTTAGCAAAAGAAATAATTTAATAAAATTTAATAAACAGCCACCATTAAACGGCGTATTCAAAGCATTATCCATTTATTTTGACCAAGCAACCTTGCAAGATTTTAGTATGGAATATGGTTATAAATCTGACAACCGTCAGCAAGGTGATGTTATTGTAGAAATAAAACCGCATCAACTTTTAAAAAGCTTTATGGAATCTTTATTGCCTTATTCAGAATTAAATTCCAATATAAATAAACAATTACAAGCTATAAAATTAAAAGAGGCCATTTTAATCTTATTAGAAGTCAACCCAACAATAAAAAATATTTTATTTGATTTCAGTGAACCGGGTAAAATTGATTTAGAAAGTTTTATGAATAGAAACTTTCATTTTAATGTGCAATTAAAACGGTTTGCTTATTTAACCGGAAGAAGTCTAGCTACATTTAAAAGAGATTTGAAAAAATTTTTAATGCAACACCAAGCCGTTGGTTATTGCAAAAGCGATTACAAGAAGCTCATTATTTAATTAAAGAAAAGGGAAAATCAGCTTCAGATGTTTATTTAGATGTAGGTTTTGAAGATTTATCTCATTTTTCTTATGCGTTTAAAAATCGCTATGGTGTAGCGCCATCGAGGGTTTAATAATTATTTAAACATATAATTGTTGGCACATATCACAGTAATAAGTTTTACGATGCGATTTACCTAATTCTTTTTTATTAAATGGAACATCATCCCTTGGGCAAATTTTTTTATTATATGCCAGCCAGTGTTTCTTTAAAGTAAAAGCCTTTTTCCATTCATAAAACTGAAAAGTATAATGAACGGTTTCTTTTAATAATTCATTTATTTTTTTTATCGGCAACTTATTTACTTTACTTAAGGGGTGCACTTTAATTCTAAATAAAACTTCGTTTTTGATAATATTGCCAACACCGGCAAATATTTTTTGATCCATCAATGCATCACAAACCAATAAATCGGGTTGTAGTTTCATTTTCTTTTTAGCACTTGTAGGATCCCATTTTTTATTCATTACGTCTGCCGTCCAATCATAAACTTTATCCAGGTCTTCTTTAATTAACTCTATTGAGCAAGAATAAAAATTTAATGCACCATCTTTAAATTGAAAGCCCAAACGCGGCGGTTTATCTTTTTCTTCATTAATTAAATAAGTGCCAAATAACATAAAATGAATGCGGATGCTGAACGTTTTAAAACAGATTAAAAAATGTTTACCCCAGCTTTTAAAATCGGTAATTGTTTCACCGTTTAATTCAGGCAAATCAACTTTAGTGTTGCCCGTAGCTTTTATAATTTTTTCTCCTTTAAATTGCTCAACAGCTTCTTTTAAAATAACAATCGATGGACCTTCGGGCATAATGCTTTGTTTGCCAATAGCATACAAAACAAAGGCCAGCCAATAAAAATATTTACCTAAATAACTTCGGGCGATTTTATATGCTCTGCCCTAATGCCCATACCAATAATACGGGCGGGCAAACGCTGTAACAACGGGAATTTATTTAGCAAACGCATTATTAGTGGCGGCTTTTCATTTGTATGATTTGATGATCTCCGGCTCATGATTCCTTTTTGTATATTGATCTGCAATTTTTGAATAACTTTAATGGGGAAAGTTCTTCTTTTTTGAACAGATTTCAACATGTCAGGTGTAATCAATTTGTTCTGTTGCAAGGGTTTATATAAAATGTTGGCAGTAGCAACAGCATCTTGCAAAGCTAAATTTATACCTACGCCGCCAATTGGCGACATGGCATGGGCAGCATCACCGATACATAAAAGTCCATTTGTGTACCAGTTTTCAAGATGGTCAATTTCAACGCTCAACAACTTTATATCATCCCACCCTTTTAATTCATGCATCCTATCAGCCAAAAATGGTGAAACTTCGGTAAGCTGCTGGCAAAATGAAGGAAGTCCATTTTGTTTAATTTTTTCAAACCCATCTTTATCAATAATGTAAGCACATTGCCAATACTCGTCGCGGTTCAGTAAAATCATGATCCTGCCATGGTCAAAACGGCCCAAAGTTTGTGCGGGATCATCGTTTTTCCTCGAAAATCTAAACCATAAAACATCGATTGGCGCTCCCGATTCAATCACATTTAACCCCGCTTTTTGTCTCATAATCGATCTACGCCCATCTGTGGCAATTACAAGATCGGCTTGCACGTTCAAAACCCCTTCTTTTGTTTCGGCAATTACTCCTATTATTCTTTCTCCATTTTTTATAACATTAGTGGCTTCGGCGTTTACAAGCAATTTAAACGTTGGGTATTTTAAAGCTTTGCTTTTTAGGAATTCCAAAAAATCCCATTGGGGCATTAAACCAAGTACCGGTTTAGCAACAGGCAAATGTGTAAAATCAGCAATACCAAGTACTTTTCCATTAAAAACGGCGTACAATTGTTTTATTTCTTGGTGCGGAACTTTTAAAAAATCGTCCAGCAAATCCAGTTCATGCATCAATTGCATGGTGGATGGATGAATGGTGTCGCCCCGAAAATCACGGAAAAAATCAGCATGTTTTTCCAGTACAGTTACATGAATGCCGGCTCGGGCCAACAAAAATCCAAGCATCATGCCAGCCGGGCCGCCGCCAACAATACAACATTGGGTGGTTAATGTTTGGCTTTGCGACATAAAAAACAAATCATTTCTGGTGATCGTATTAAAAAATCAATCATCCAATAATTGGGAAAGTTTCATTAAATCGATGCGCTTATAATCATTTTTTATATCGTCGAAACATTTGGCAAATTCTTCTAACATTAATTGGATAATGCGAACGTTTGTCATAGGTTTAAAATACGAAGGTGTTGGCGGAACACTGATCCTTTTAAAATAATTTTCAATATCTTGATGGCTGTGAGCCGCACCGTTACTAGGATCTACATAAAATTTTATTTTTTCTGCCGGATGGCCACCTTGTGATTTAAATGCTAATTGTGGATCGAAATATCCCAATAAAAATTGCTGCGGAATACTAATAATTCTCATGGGAATGTCCAACAATTCGCACAAAACTTGGTACAATACACCTGTTGTTATAGCATTTCCTTTTTTCGATTCCAAAGCTTGGTGCAACATAAATTCGTTTGGCTTGGAGTATGCTATTTCGCCGCCACGCATTTTATAATAATTATACAAAATGCTGTCCATAATTTTTACTTGCTCCATTGGTGTTAGGTAGCTGTTCATTTCAATCCAAATATTGCGTCGTATTTTCTCGATCTCTTGCAACGCACTTATGGATTGCATGTCAGGATATTGGTATTTTGCTACCAACAAAGCGCCAAAAAGCAATTCGTTGCCACCATTTTTCCAGATTACAAATTCTTCTGTTAAATCGCGGTATTGTATTTGGTGAATAATCATTTCAATGCGCAACTGCACATCTTCGCTTACTGTATTTTCCCAAAGATTTTCCAAATTAGGAATAATCATGTTGCCATAACTCATCAACCGTTCTTGCACGGTGTTGTAAACTTCCTCATCGGGGTCGTCAATAAGGGTAAAAAGTGCTTTTATTTCCTTTGGTTCGGCCATAACAGAATTGTATAATGAAGATAGGAATTAGCGGATATGTTTTACAAAAAATAAAAAACTCTTTTAAAAAAATATAGTAATACAAACGTTATAGCCAGCATGATATTGGCAAGATGCGTGACATTAAAAAAATATTGCCTGAAATAAAAAAATAAAGCCGAGGCAATGCCCCAGCTTAAGATTTACTAACCCATGTATCACAATTATTTATAGTTGCTATTAAAGTAATTTGTTATCACAAATACTTTGATAGCAATCCCTTTTCTTAAAAAACAATACAATGTGCTATTTTGCCATTGCATTACTTTTTTTAAGGTTAGCAACTTCTGTTTGTAGATTGTTTACCACGCTAGCCAATTGTGCCACATCAAATTTTGGCGCACTGTTTGGCTTACTAATAACAAGCTGCGCTTTCCAAATTTCTAAAATTTCGTTGGCATCAACTTGATATGGCGTATAAGCCGGATTATCGCTGATTAAGGTTAGCAACTTTTTACCTTTGCCGCTCTTTTCAACCCTTTTATATACAATACCTTCTGCCCTACTTACAACTATATAAGTATTGTTTGATTTTAATTCATCCACGTCGCTTACTTTTTCGCCCACCACAATACTGCCACTTGGTGTTGGCAACATACTATCGCCTAAAATTTCAAAAGCACGATAATTGCCGGGGGCCAACATCGGTAATGTAAATGTGTTCAATTCATCAATAAAACCGGCATCTCCATAACCCGCCAAATAACCTGCAGTTGCTTTTATGGGCACTAAATGCACAACCGATTTTTGTTCGTCTTCCATTTTTGCCATGCGGCGCTTTTGCAAATACGAAAGATTGCCCTCTGCTAAATTTTTGAACAAAAAATCTTCCAAAGAAATGTCGAACATGCCAGAGATGGCCTGCATCACATCAAGGCGTGGCTCGGCACGTTCCTCTTCGTAAGCGCCTACCAACGAGCGTTTAATATCTAACTCGCTGGCCAATTGGTCTTGAGTCCAGCTTTTTTGTTTACGGAGGTATTTTAAATTTTGTCCTGCAAATGACATGGCTAATGGATTTAGCCGCAAAATACTAATTTATTTGGTTTCACCAAGAAAATGTCTAAAAAAATATTTATTTTTTTTAGTTGTTAATGGCTGGTAATTAGCCGATAGCATATTAAACATTGATATTTGATAATAAGTAAGCGGGCAATTGATTAGATATTTTTTTACTGATTACTAAAACGAAAATAAATACATGTAAAACAAAAGCCACCCGTCCGCCTCTCGGGCAGCTTCTCCTAAGAAGAGATGGGAAATGACCAATAGTCGATTTAAGTCGTCATAAAAGCTCCATCTTTATGCAAAAGCTGGTCAGCAAAAAACCTACATGCAATTGCATATAAAAGATGGTTAACTTGCGACCTCCATTTTTCTTAAAAAAAGAAGATTTTTGTAATAATATAATATGGCGAAAACGAAGAAATCAAAACCGACCATCCTTATTACCAACGATGATGGCGTAACGGCACCGGGCATACGTGCATTGATTGACGCAGTTAAGGACATGGGCGAAATAGTAGTGGTGGCGCCGGATAAAGCACAAAGCGGCATGGGGCATGCCATCACCATCGGGCATCCCCTCCGGATGACACAGCTGCACAATTTTATTGAAGGCGTTGAAGTGTGGCAAACAACAGGTACACCGGTTGATTGTGTGAAACTGGCGGTAGATAAAATACTGCACCGCAAGCCAGATATTTGTTTAAGCGGTATTAACCACGGTGCCAACCACAGCATTAACGTAATATATAGCGGCACTATGAGTGCGGCCATGGAAGCTGCCATTGAAAGCATTCCTTCGGTGGGCTTTTCGCTGCTGGATCATAGCATGGAAGCCGATTTTGAAGCTTCAAAAACAGTGGTGCGCCAAATTGTTAGCAAACTGTTGGGCAAAAAAATGGATAAACATTTTTTGCTGAATGTAAATATTCCCGCAGTTGACCAAAGCTTATTGAAAGGTATTAAAATATGTAAGCAAGCTTATGCTAAATACGAAGAAGACTTTTTGGAAAGGAACGATCCGCACGGCAGAAAATATTTTTGGCTAACGGGCGAGTTTCAAAATTTTGATAAGGGAAAAGATACCGATGTGTGGGCATTGGAAAATAATTATGTAAGCGTAGTGCCAATTAGTACCGACTTTACGGACTATCATCAAAAAACAAAACTTGAAAAATTGTGGGGCAGTTCTTTTTAAAGCGTGATGATCTGAAACTTGGTGTGGTAGTGGGTTTGGTGGCTTTGCTACTGGGCATGGTTGCTTTTTACGAGTATAAATTTTCATCTATTTCAGTCAAAGAATTTTTCTTTTACATTAAAACAAATACACAATTACTTACCGCGATGTGCGCCATTTGCATGGTGGTAAATATTGCCGTGCTTACATATTATTTAAACACAAAAAAAGATCAAACCGCAAAAGGGATTTTTTTGGTAACGGCGTTGTTTGGAATTGCAGTGTTGGTGTTTAAGTACATTGTCTGAACCATGATTTTTTTGATTAAAAATGATTTCTATGATTCGAGCATTGAATTTTATCTGTGATAAATCAGTGAATCTGTGGCAATAGATGTGGCAAACAAAAAATATTATATCATAGCAGGCGAGGCTAGCGGCGATTTACATGGCAGTAATTTAATCCGTGCTATTTATGCCAAAGATCCAATGGCGGATATCCGTTGCTGGGGCGGCGATTTAATGCAAGCCGCTGGCGGTACGTTGGTTAAAAATTATAAGGATCTGGCTTTTATGGGCTTTGCCGAAGTGTTGATGAATTTGCGGACTATTTTGGGCAACATGAAGTTTTGCAAAACTGATATCGATGCATTTCAGCCTGATGTGATAGTGATGATCGATTTCCCGGGATTTAATTTGCCGATTGCTAAATGGGCTAAGCCGAAAGGTCACAAAATAGTGTGGTACATCAGCCCGCAAATTTGGGCTTGGAAGGAAAAACGGATCCACGACATAAAAAAATCGGTGGATAAAATGCTGGTGATTTTGCCTTTTGAAAAAGCATATTACGCCAAATGGAATTATAAGGTGGAATATGTTGGCCACCCGCTAATTGAAGTGATCGAGAAATTTAAATTAGATGGCAGATGGCGGATGGCGGATGGAGGTAACCAATTGGCAGACGGCGGGGCCAAATTTTCAAGCATCCTTATATCAGACATCGTAGATCAGACATCAAAAATTGTGGCGCTCCTTCCTGGCAGCCGCAAGCAGGAAATTTTGAAAAAATTACCGATTATGCTTTCGATGGCAAAGCATTTCCCTAATTATCATTTTGTGGTGGCAAAAGCGCCGGGCGTGGCCGATGAGTTTTATGCGCCGCTTTTGGCACCTTACCCAAACGTTTCAGCAGTTGCCAATCAAACCTATCCCCTATTGCAAAAAGCTACGGCGGCTTTGGTTACAAGCGGTACCGCCACATTAGAAACGGCTTTGTTCGGCGTGCCGCAAGTGGTTTGTTATAAAGCCAATCCAATAAGTTACGAAATTGCCAAGCGGGTCATTAAAATCAAATATATTTCTTTGGTGAACCTGATTATGGATAAACTGGTGGTGCAAGAATTAATTCAACACGAACTGTCGGAACCTAAGCTAGCAGCGGCCTTGATAGGAATTTTAGAAGATGAAAAAAATATTATCCGCATTAAAAATGATTACCAAGATTTGTGGGATTTGCTGGCTGCCGGTGGCCATGCTTCCGAGCAAGCGGCAAAGTATGTGGTAGACATTTAGATGGTGGACGGCGGTTATTGGATGGCGGATCTAAATTTTTAATTACGTTGTATTTACTTTGAGTTAACGCGGTTTCTGTTATTTACTAAACTATCATCCGCCATCCAATACCGCCATCTGCCATCCTTACCTTAATTTTGCGCTCCGCTAGAAAAATACGATGATTAGATTTTATCCCGATTCCACATTAACGCAGCTCGAATTCGACAAGGTTGAAGCATTGCTCACCAATCTTTGCAATACACAATACGCCAAAGACAAAGCCGCTAACCTGCGCATACATACGCATATTGAATACATCAATTTACAGTTACAACAATCTAACGAAAGCAAGATTTTGTTGCAAAGTGGCTTATCCATTCCGGCCGATTTTTCCCATTCCCTTGAAAAAGAATTAAAACTGTTGGGCATTCCCGGTGCAGTTTTGCAAGCAGAAGATTTCGTGCAAATCCGCCGCTTAAGCGATTCTGCCCAAAATGTTTTCCGCTGGTTTGATGCAGAAAGACGTGAAACTTACCCTGCTATGGCCAAAGTGGTGGAAAATAGTTATTACGAAAAAGCCATCCGCGTTTTAATGGACGAAAAGCTGGATGATACCGGCCAAGTAAAGGACAATGCTAGCGAAGAATTGCAACGCATTCGTCAATCGCTTTACCGAAAAAGAAATGAACTGCGCCGCTTATTCGACCGCATCGTTCAAAAAATGAACAAAAACGGTTATTTGGCTGATATTGAAGAAAGTTTTTTAAACGGCCGACGTGTGCTGGC
Organism: uncultured Chitinophagaceae bacterium; assembly: GCA_963845495.1. GTDB lineage: Bacteria > Bacteroidota > Bacteroidia > Chitinophagales > Chitinophagaceae > JAZKFT01. The sequence continues at coordinate 52,921 of CAWJTH010000043.1, read as the reverse complement.
GGTTTTCGCCGAAAATAAAAGAATGATAAACGGTGTGTTGCATGGCGAAAGCGACAGTCGCCAAACAGCATATATCGAACCAGAAGAAACCACTGGACTAAACAATGACATTTATAGTTTAGAAAATGAAGAGCGGAAAGAAATTTACCGCATCCTGCGTGAGTTAACAGCCAAATTGCAACCCTATGCCCCACTGCTAAAAACTTATATTTCCATTATTGGTGAAATAGATTTTAGTAGGGCAAAGGCAAGGTTAGCTGTTGATATGAACGCAAATTATCCGCTGGTGGTAAACAAAGCACACATTAAATTGATACAAGCTTATCACCCATTATTGTATTTGTACAACAAGCAAAACGGCAAACCAATTGTTCCGGTAAATCTTACTTTGGATGATAAAAACCGTATTTTGGTGATTAGCGGACCTAACGCTGGCGGCAAAACGGTAACCATGAAAACCGTTGGCCTTAACCAATTGATGCTTCAAAGTGGCTTATTGGTGCCAGTAAGCCCAGATAGTGAAATGGGTATTTTTAAGCAATTATTTATTCATATTGGCGATACGCAAAGCATTGAATTTGAACTAAGTACATATAGTAGTCACTTGCAACACATGAAGCACTTTATTGAGGTGGCAAATGGCAAAACAATGTTTTTTATTGATGAATTAGGTAGTGGAAGCGATCCAAATCTTGGTGGTTCTTTTGCGGAAGTAATTATGGAAGAATTGGCCAAAAAGCATTCTTTCGGCATTGTTACCACACACTACCTTAATTTAAAAGTAATGGCGAACCGGGTGCCCGGAATTATTAACGGTGCCATGCAATTTGATGAGGAAAAGTTATTACCAATGTACCGTTTGATTGTTGGCAAGCCTGGCAGCAGTTATACTTTTTCCATTGCGGAGCGGATTGGTTTGCCCAAAAACCTTATTAGCCGGGCAAGAGATTTAGTGGACAATGACCATTTTAAATTGGATAAACTACTCAATCGTACCGAGCAAGACTTGCAAGAACTAGAAGTGCGGGAAAAGGATTTGAACAAATTGATGAAAGAAAACGAACGCCTAAAAGCGGAGCTGGAAAAAGTGTTGCAAAAAGAAAAGCACAACCAGCAAGTTGAAATTTTACGGGAACAAAATAAAATGCGGGAAGAACAATTGGTGTACCTGAAAGACATGGACCGCAAACTGAAAGCTTTGGTAATGGAATGGCGTAAGGCCGAAGACAAAAACGAAGTGATAAAAACCATCCATAATCTTTTATTTCAGCAAAAAGCGAAGCAGGTAGAACAAAAGCAACAACGAAAAATCGACAAAAAGTTTATAGAATTGGCCGATGATATACAAGAAGGCGATAAAGTACGTATGACTAAGAACCGCCAAGTAGGTGTAGTAAAAGAAATACGCGGTAAAAAAGCAATTGTTCAAGTGGGCGTTATCCCCATAACGGTTGACATGGCCGAATTGGTAAAAGTGGTGGAACGAGTGGAGGAAAGTGAATAATAGTTGATAAATGTTTAACTTATCGGCAAAATAATTTGAATTTCCAGAATATAATTTTTATCTTACCCCAACCTTTAAAACATAACTAAGTCAATCCAAAAATCCGATCAAACACCATTTAAACAAAGTCAAGGCTTTAAGTTGTTATAAAGGCAAAACGAACAATAAACAGGTTTAAAACTTAAATTTATTGGCATGCCATTTAGAGCCAAAATGTGTTTAGAACAGGATGAATCGAACGAGATAACGGTGCTTGCAGCTGATTACGAGTTTGTGCAACCTATTGATTCTCAAAGCTATCCTAAAGGACTCCCAAAACCTAATGTTTTAAGAGTTGTTGTCGAATCAAGCAAAGACAATAGGCTGATAGAATGGATGGTAAGTCCGCTGATGACCAAATCTGTTCAAATTCTTTTTTATGGTGATACCGGCGCTACCCTGCGAACCATAGAAATGAAGGATGCTTATTGCATTGGTTATAGGGAAACTTTTGATGCAGATAGTAGCGTACCCATGAAAATTACGCTTCGGCTGGCTGAGGCGAAAGAAGAAGCGAAAGTTGGGGATGATACTGAGGCGACCACATATGATGCTAGTAAGGCAGCAGAAGTAGTTTCACCTGCAGTGCCCGAAACTACACAACCTTCAACGCCAGAAACTCCCGCCTTAGAATCAGATGAATCTCCCCTACCTCCACCAGAACAATGCACTACCGAAGGTGAACCTGTTGACGTTGCTTCGGGTAGAATGCTAAACGAAGAAGTTGATTTTGACTTGCCCGGCCCAATAAATTTTAGTTGGAAACGCACTTGGTATAATAGTAGCAAATACCTGGGGCCTTTAGGTAGTGGCTGGCATCATAGTTACGATCTATCACTTACTACTACCCCAAAAAAAATAATGTATCGAACCAATGATGGTCGCGATATTAACTTTCCTCTATTACAGGCTGGTACAAGTAAATATTTACGTTCAGACAAACTTACATTGAGTTACGATGGTGAAAATTATAGTATTTATAACCATCAACAACAACTTCAATATAGTTTTCAATATAATGTTTATTTGCAAAAACATGCTCTAAAAGGAATATTCAATGCTGATGGTTTTGCCATTCGTTTTGAATATAACAACATTGGGCTACTCGTAAAAATAATTGACAGCAGCAACAGGGTGTTATTGGTTAAAAACGACAGTGATGGGCATATTGCCAATATTTTATTGGAACCTGCAGAGCCAACAGATGTATCACAATTACTCGTATCATATCAATATCAATATAGTTGCCTTATATCAATCGCCAATCCCTTGGGTGGCAAAAGGCACTTTATTTACAATGAATTTTTACAAATTATTGAGCAAATCTTTCGAACTGGGATCCACTTTTATTTTAAATACGACGGAACCGGACATGATGCCAAATGCACGCATACTTGGGGTGATGGCAACGTCTTAGGTTATCAATTCGTTTATTTTCCCGAAGAAGGTAAAACAATATCTACCAATAGCCTTGGTTTTGTAACAACTTACTACCATCAAAATGGGCTTGTTATAAAAAAGATAGATCCATATGGAAATATTACACTAACAAAATATAATGAATACAGCGAATTGATTGCTACCACCGACGCTTTGGGAAATACGATTCGCCATGCTTATGATAACATGGGCAACTTAACAGAAACCCGATTTCCAAATGGTGCCACTCAAAAAACACGATATCAAAACAATATTCCAATAAGTGCTACCAATGCAGATGGTGGGAATTGGAAGTGGGAATATGATGCTGCAGGCCATTTAGTGAGGCTTACTAACCCGCTTGGCCAAGACACAACATATGTTTATACCGATGGATTTTTAACGGAACTTCTGGATGCTGCAAAAAATGTAACTCTATTTAATTATAACAAAAAAGGACAACTGAGATGGATGCAAACCCCCAACGGGCAACGCACAACTTGGGAATATAATCATCGAGGATTATCTACTGCTATAATTTTCCCTAACGGCACCAAAAAAAGCTATATTATGATGCTGCTGGGAATGTTGTTAGAATTGAAAACCCAGACGGTAACATACGTTTGATTGAATATAATACTGCTGGTAATGCTATAATTGCCAAAGATAATGATCAAGAAACAGTATTTGCTTACGATAATATTGGGCAGTTGATTAACACAACCATGAGTGGCAATGCTATAAAATATACTTATGATACTGAATTGAACCTGACTTCAATTACAAATGAACATGATGAAAAATACTTGTTTGAAGTTGATGCAAATGGAAAAGTAATAGTAGAAACTGGTTTTGACGGTTTGTCAAAAAGCTATAAAAGAAATGGAATTGGACAAGTAGCTGAAATTAAACGCCCAAATGGTAAAAGCAATAGTTATACGTATAATAGCATGGGTGAACTGACGGCTATAAATTATTATGATGGCAGTAAGGTGATATTTAATTATAGTTTAGGTGGAAAAATGTTGAACGCCAATAATAATGAAAGCAATATAAATTTTGAATACGATGCCATGGGTAACACACGCTCCGAAACCACTGAAAGAAGCGTTGTTGATAGCGTTTATGATATTGTGGGAATGCGCATACAAATAACTTCTTCTTTAGGTGCTAACATGGTACTTAATCGCAACAACATGGGTGATGTTTTACACATGGCGGCAAATGGCTGGTTGGCTGATTTTGTTCGCACTAAAGAAGGTTGGGAAACAAATAGGGTGCTACCGGGAAACATAAATGAAATTTGGACCTTGGATAATTTAGGCCAACCAATTACACACCAATTACACAATGGTAACAACATGACGACCAACTTCGACAAAAATTATACATGGGGCATCAATAACAGGCTACTGCAAGTTGAAAATTTTTTAAACGAACAAAAAATAATTTACCAATACGATAATCAAAAGCATCTTACCGGTGCTTGGCATTCAGATGACCAATCACTTGAGTCTCGTTTTTTTGACAACGTTGGCAATATTTTTGCAAATGCCAATCAAAAAGACCACTCTTATGGAGCCGGTGGACGCCTTCTTCAAAAAAATGACACTACGTATACTTATGATGATGAGGGCAACCGATCTGGTAAGATTGATAAAAACGGCGAGGCTTGGAAATATTTTTGGAATGCTGCAGGAATGTTGGCTAAGGTAGTAAGACCAGATGGGAATGAAGTAACCTTTGGATATGATGCATTAGGTAGAAGGATATGGAAAAAATACAAAGCCACCATTACCAAATGGGTTTGGGATGGAAGCAAGCCATTGCATGAATGGAAAGAATTTGATGCAAAAGAAAGTGACGTAAATGATTTGATAACATGGATTTTTGACGAAAATAATTTTACACCAATTGCAAAATTGAAGGGAAATAAAAAATATAGCATCATCAACAACCACATTGGTACACCTATTCAAGGATATGATGAGCAAGGTACCTTGGTGTGGGAAAGAGAATTGGATATATGTGGAAACACAAAGATGTTGAAAGGCGAAGAAGGTTTTTGCAATTACCTTTATCAGGGGCAAGTTATGGATAAAGAAACCGGCCTTGCCTACAACCGTTTTAGATATTATTCTCCAGACGAAGGAATTTACCTTTCGCAAGATCCTATTGGGCTGGAAGGTGGTTTTGCATTATATGGTTATGTTGGGGATTCAAATAAATGGATAGATGTTTTTGGTTGGACTTGCAGTAGTGACGCAAAAATTTTACGGGCAAACTTAATTGCCGCTGGTGATATAGAACCAGCTTACGAAAATTGTGCACATCATATCGTTAAATCAAACGATCCTCAAACCAACGCACTAAGACTTCACTTAGCGCTGCATAATATAAATGTTAATGACGCTGACAATGGCGTATTTTTACCAAGGTCATCAGCAGTAAAAGCGGCTAATAATGTTACTGCTTATGCCCATAGCAAGCTTCACACCAACTACTATATTACACATGTTAATGCTAGACTGATTAACTTAACTTCGGAAACGGCAATAAGAACTGAACTATTAAATATTAAAATGGCCATATTAAATGGAACTTTTAAAATACAACCTTGATACACAATGACTGATTTAGAATTATACCATGCCTCGGTTTCAAAATTTGATGAAATCAAACAAGAAGCAGAAACATCAATAAAGAAAAAGGTTTGGACACAAGGACATTACTTTAATGTAGAGCCATTTGAATTTGAACGGCTAGGATTTAAAAAGGGCAAAATTTTAAACTCGATACCCAAGTTGACAAAGAATAAATTTTGTTATGCTTTTGACAGTGAAGAAAAATTAATTTGCAGACAAGAAGGCATTCAAATACCTGACCAGTTCCAATATACATTTTATAAATATATAAATACCCAGATACATGCCTTGCTTTTTAATAATAACCATAGCCTGATAAATGCAAAAATCATTTCTTTTGCCAACAATAAAATTAGCGAAATGCGTATGTGTGCAAAAAATGGGACAAGAATTGAAAAATACAACTACGACGCAAATACATTGAAACAGATTGATGTAGCTCAAAAAAGTGGAACTGTTGAGGCTGAATTTAAAGTTTTATTCTTTTATGATGCCAATGGAGAGTTGGTACAAATAAAAAACGTACATCCCAACGGATATGAAGAAATACGATATAAAATTGATTAGCAATTTATTATCCATCCCCTAATCATTCAACCCCTTCCCATCAAGTATCTGTTGCATATTTTTTTCAATCCTTGCTTCCCGGGTTTTGGATTGTTTGGGGGCGGAAAAATAAATATTGTAGGCTCTTTGTCGGCCGGGCGTTAATGCATTAAACGCAGCTTTTAAGGTTGGATTTTCATCTAGTTGCTTTTTAAATTCCTCAGGAAAAACAAGCGTTGTATCTTTTTTTATGTCATCCTTTAAACCCGTTTTTTCTATTTCAACGGCTTCATGGATATAAGCTTTTAAGATCGGTTCCAACTTAATTACTTCTTCAACATCAGCAAACCTAATCTGGCGGCCAACCCGCGTATTCTCGCCGGTTTTTATTAAAATCCCATGCGGATCTTTCAATAAAAAACCCTTGAAAAATAAAACCGCACAATATGCTTTAAACCCTTGGATTACAACGATGATACTTTTCTGGAAAGTGTAACAAGGTTTACCCCACTTCAATTCTTCGGTTAATCCGCAATCAAGGATAATCATTCTCAATTGCTTCATTTCTTCCTGCCAAATTTTGGCCTTGTCAAAATAAAAGTCAACCTTGGGATTCATGATACTAGTTGTCATAGACGCTATTTTACAAAAATTTAAACGCTGGGCAAGCTATGGGAACCCTGGCGGTCAAATATGTTCGCAGCTTATCCTTAACAAATATAGGTTGTTTATTAAGCGCATTGTTTTCTCACATTTGCTTTAAAAAACGAAGATATTTGCAGTGCAACATGTATCAAATGAATGAACAAACCCTTAGGAATTATATTAAAAAATTTGCAGATAAATCGTCTGATGAAGGCATTGCCTTGGTTGCAAGTTGGGCAGTGCAAAGAAATTTAAAAAAGAATGAACCTTTATTGAAGAAAGGCGATTTGTGCCGTTCTTTCTACTTGGTTTCCAAAGGTTATTTGCGTACTTACTACAATAAAGATGGCGTTGACATCAACTTAAATTTTACTTTCGAAGGGCAGTTTACCAGCAACCTAAAAAGTATCAAAAGCAAACAACCATCAAAAACGGTAATTGAAGCTGGTGAAGAAACTTCAATCTGGGTTTTTGACCTTGATGCACAAGGTGGAGAATTCAACCCGCACCCCGAAATCGTTCTCTTCGTTCGCAGATTGGCCGTCAATTTATTATTAGCTTCTGAAGAACATAGCAACTTGTTTAAAATATATAAGCCAACCGAACGGTATTTGTATATTGAAAAAAACAAGCCTGAATTATTACAACGTATTTCGCTTTCGCAAGTGGCTTCTTATTTAGGCGTAAGCCGCGAAACCCTAAGCAGGATAAGAGGAAAAAGATTGTAATATAAGCTTCTAGTTCACCAATTGTTTTTTTCCCGTTCGTTTGTCCGTTCTGGTTTTTTGGCGGGATTCATTCTCCAATTTTTATCGTATCGAATAAAGATAGCTAACCAAATACTTCTGGCTTGCCGCATTAGAACAGGCTGAAGTGCCAACAAAACAAGTGCATTAAAACCTAGCCAATAAAAAATACGGTTATCGTAAATATTAAAGCCAATTAAAAACCACCAAGCAATAAGTGTAGCCACGCTTATGGTAATAGACAACGCATAACTGGCATAGCTTGATCCATAATAAAACCCCACTTCAATATCAAACGGTTGCCCGCAAACTGGGCAGTTTTCATTCATCAACATAGTCTTTTTTAAATGGTAGGGATTTTTTTCTTTAAACATATCCCCTTTTCTACAGCGTGGACATTTACAGGCCAACACATTTAAAATATTGGGTTGATGCTCTTTCACAAACGGTTCGGCTGCATTTAATTCAATTGTATTCATTTATGTTTATTTAAATTGTTTTCTAAACTCGTCAGGTGTTTGTCCGGTATATTTTTTAAAGAAACGATTAAAATAAGAATTGTCTTGAAAATTAAGATCGTACGCAATTTCTGCAATCGTCATTTTTGCATTGGTTAATAATCTTTTTGCTTCCAATAAAACACGGTCCCTAATTAATTCACCAGCCGTTTTATTTAATACATCTTGGCACAATGCATTTAAATGATTCGGCGTTACATACAGCAAATCAGCATATTCTTTTGGCAGGCGAATAGAACGATATTGCTGTTCAATTAACTTTCTGAAACCTTTTAATAACAATAATTTTTGTTGAGGTAAAACGTTATTATTAGGGTTGGCAAATGTGTTATCAATTAAAATAAGCACTTGTAACAACAACAATCTTATCATGTCTACGTCGTTGCTGGTGGCGGGTTTGGCAAGTGTTATCATCTTTTCAAAAAGATCAATTATTGGTGGTTGTACTGCATCGGGCAATTGAAAAACAGCATCTTCACTAATCCCATTAAAAAAATTAAAACGCTCTAAATAATTAGGATTTAATAAAAACGATTTATAAAGATCGTCGGAGAAATTAATAATATAACCATCCATTTCTCCCTCAAAATTCCAGCTATGTACTTGGCCCGGAATCATGAAATAAATTTGAAACGGTTTTACATCAAACTTTGTAAAATCAACCGAATGTGTACCAGCACCCTTTGTAAAAAGCACCAAATGATAAAATGTATGCCCATGCGGAAAGTGAAGTTGGTGATAATGTTTGGCGAGGTAAGATGAAAAACGATCAATTAATAAATCGTTATTAATAATTTCATTTTTATTGATACTGCAAATATCATAAACCGGTATCTTATCCTTAGCCATGTGGGTTTTTTGAATTAGAAATCAAAGGTAGCTTTGAAGTATTCCATTTAAATAGCACAATTTGCATGTTTTATGGTACTATTTACTTAATCAGTATTTTAATAAAAACTGATATAGTTGAAATTGCCGTTTATATTCAGCAAGTGAAACTGCATAAAAACGCCTTTGCAAATAATTGCAAAGGCGTTTTTAATGTATAATCTATTAATTATAACTACTTAAAAATTATAAAGGATCCCATTTACCATCTTTTAATTTAAGCACAGCAAAACCTTTGCAGGTAAAGCTGGTGTCAAAATCGCGACCTTGAAAATAACTCCAAGCTATATCAAATTTACCAGCCGGAATATCACGTGTAGCAATAGTTACATGTGGATTAAAAGCTGGCTTCATTTTAAAGTCAACGTTCGGGAATTTTTCTGAAAATTCTTTATTACATTCTTGTTCGCTAGCACGTAGGTTGGCATTTTCAACCACATCTACAAATATTACGCGATCATCAAAATGACTGAACCCTTTTAATTGAATATCGAACGGAACCAATCCGATATTAAAGGTGTCTATAAATGTCTTCATTTGCGTTTCACGCAATTCTTCTGTTTTAAACGGCGGAACGATGGTAAGGTGCGCAGGCGATTTTTGTGCGGCACGGCAACCAAAGTTTTTTTGCATGTAATCTTTAAACACTTTTATTTCTGCGTTTACATCATCGCTACAAACTGCAGCAATATAATAAAGGGCGTAGCCTTCTGCAATAGCTGGTTTGTAAGCTTGGCGGTCGTCTCTAAACTGTGGACGGCGTTTTTGAAAACCGCCACCGCCGCCGCGGTTAAATCCACCGCCTCGTCTGTTGTCGGGTCGTTCCCTATTGTCTCTGTTATACATGGATAAATAAATTAATCTACTTTGCTTATTTTTATTACATTGGTAGGTATGTGTAATTTAATTGGCGTAGAACCAGTATTTACAACTACTTGGCCTTTTTTAATGTAGCCGCCATCTTTTAAAATATTCAATTGGTCGCTCATTATTTCATCAAAACTTTCTTCGCCGTCGTAAAAGAAACCTCTTGCTCCCCAACTTAAACTAATTTGGTTTACCAAACTCCGTTCTTTTGTAAAAACATAGAGCGGTGCAGATGGGCGATAACTACTCAACATAAAACCGGTGTTGCCGCTTTTTGTCATGCCAACCAAGGCATCGGCTTGAACATCTTCTGCCAGTTTACAGGCATTGTAACAAATGGCATCGCTTAAAAAGGTTGGCGAATGTTTTTGCGGGATCAAAGACTCTTCACGGTTGTATTTATAGCCGGTTGCTTCAATTTCCAAAATAATTTTTGTCATGGTTTCTACCACCAATACCGGATGGTTACCGGTTGCCGTTTCACCACTTAACATCACAGCATCGGTTCCGTCTAACACGGCGTTAGCTACGTCGGTTATTTCGCTACGGTTTGGCTTGCTATGCAAAATCATGCTTTCCATCATTTGTGTAGCCACAATTACGGGTTTAGCACGGTGTATGCATTTGTTGATGATGTCTTTTTGGATCATCGGAACTTTTTCGACCGGAATTTCAACACCCAAATCGCCACGGGCAATCATTACCGCATCACTTTCGCGAATGATTTCAACGATGTTTCTGATAGCTTCGGGTTTTTCAATTTTCGAGATAATTTTTGTTGCGCTATCTTTTTCTTTCAATTTTTCCCTGAGCAACAACAAATCTTTTACGCTGCGTACAAAACTCAAAGCTACCCAATCCAATTCATGTTCAATAATAAAAGCAAGGTCTTCTAAATCTTTTTCGGTCAAGGCTGGTAAAGAAACCTTGGTATCGGGCAAGTTAACCCCTTTTTTTGAAGAAAGGATGCCTCCTTGTGTAACCACAACTTGTACATCATTTTCAGGTGTAATGGCTTTTACCATTACTTCCATTTTACCGTCGTCTATCAAAATTTTATTGCCGATCACCACATCGCCTGCAAGGTTCGGATAGCTAACATATATTTTTTCCATAGTGCCGATGCACTTGGTATTGGTAAATGTTAGCACATCGCCTGGCTTAATTATCAAAGCATCGTTTTCAATTACACCAACACGCAATTTAGGTCCTTGTAAATCGCCCAAAATAGCAATATTGCAATTTTCGGCTTTGTTGATAGCCCTAATAAAATCGATGATCTTTAATTTATCCTCATGTTCGCCGTGGGAAAAATTAAGGCGAAAAACATTTACGCCAGCTCTTACCAGCTCAAGTAATTTATCGTAACTACTACAAGCTGGGCCAACAGTGGCTACAATTTTGGTTCGTTTAAAATTATGGTCAACAGATGATTGTAAGTTCATGTTGTTATTACTCATACAAGATTTATTTGAAAAATTTAATTTGAAGGTTTTGAATTGAAGATTTGATAATTGATTGGTTTGGGGTTTCGAAATCCTACTTATAATTTTGAAATTTGACGATTGACTGTTTCTGATTTTAAAATTCGTGATTGGAGTTGGCTGTAATTGTTTATCTCAACAATCCAATTATCAAATCTTCAAATTTCAAATCTTCACTTATTTAACTTGAAAGTATTTTCACGATTTTGAGCCAATCCTTATTAAAGCGTTCTTTTGCTTTTACGGCGTGGTTCAATGGCGTGTAATGAACGCGATTGTTTACAATACCCACCATTACATTGTTTCGGCCTTCGAGTAAGCATTCAATGGCATGATAACCCATTCTGCTGGCAATCAATCTATCGATACAAGTGGGCGAACCTCCGCGTTGGATATGCCCAAGTACGCAAACCCGAACATCAGACAAAGGCAACCGAAGCTGCAATTCTTCTGCAATTTTTGCCGCACCAAATTCTTCACCTTCTGCCACAACCACTAAGTTCACCAGCTTTTTACGTTTTTCGTTGCCCGTAAGATTGTTTACCAACTCGGTAAGGCTTGTTTTTGATTCCGGTATCAAAATATTTTCTGCCCCCGTTGCAATACCGCTATGTAAAGCAATGTATCCGGCATCGCGACCCATTACTTCCACAATAAAAAGGCGGTCATGTGCGTCGGCAGTGTCGCGTATTTTGTCGATTGCTTGTACTGCAGTATTTACCGCAGTGTCAAAACCAATGGTAAAATCGGTTCCAGCAATGTCTTTATCAATCGTTCCCGGCAAGCCGATACAAGGAATATCGAATTCATTGCTGAAAGTTTGGGCACCTTTAAAACTACCGTCGCCGCCAATAATCACCAATCCGTTTATGCCAAAAGCTTTTAAATTGTTGTAGGCAATTTGGCGGCCTTCCGGCGTACGGAACTCTTTACTACGGGCTGTTTTTAAAATAGTACCGCCGCGTTGAATGATATTGGCAACGCTTCTGCTGGTCATTTGTGCTATTTCGTTATCAATCATGCCGGCATACCCGCGGGTAATGCCATACACCTCTAAACCATGATAAATACCGGTTCGAACCACAGCCCTAATGGCCGCATTCATTCCCGGACTATCGCCACCAGAGGTTAAAACTCCAATTTTTGTTACCTTGTTTGCCATACTATATTTTTTTCATGCCTACTTTTTGGCAAGCCGATGCTGCAAATGTGTAATTTTTACATCAGGGTCAAAAATAGGGTTTTCAAATGGATTGAAAAGGATGGTTTTGCCCATGAAAACCCTTATAAGCTTTAAATAGTGATTTAATATTATTTATTAATGTAAAAATATTATGGCTGGATGGTTGATAACGAATGATAAAATGTGGCACGGTTTTGTGAATGATCGCTTTGTACCAAAAATTTATATAAAAATGAAAAATGTATGGAAAGTCATTGTTGCTATTTTACTGGTTTGTGGCATTAACCAAGTGAAGGCACAAAGTATGGGACACGATTATAGCACTGCGTTGGGTGTAAAAGTTTTAGATGGCGGTGGTATTACTATCAAACACTTTTTAGATGACAAAAATGCGATAGAAGGTATTGGTTTTTTTTGGAACCGGGGCGCAAGGATTACTGGTTTATATGAAATACATGGTGATATTAGCGGAGCGCCGGGTTTAAAATGGTACATTGGCCCTGGTGCACACGTTGGTTTTTATAATACTGGTTATTATGGCGGCGGTAGTTACGTAGGTATTGATGGTGTGTTGGGCCTTGATTATAAATTTAACCGTGCGCCAATTAACGCCAGCCTCGATTGGCAACCTTCTTTTGAATTTGGTGGTGGCAGCGGCTTCTCTGGCAATTGGGGCGGATTATCTATTCGTTATACTTTCTAATATATAGTATTTATTAATTATATTAAACGCATTTAAACCAACTATTTAGCCACAAAAAAATAATCAATACTCAACACTCAATTTTCAATAATCAATGAGGGCATTATTGAAAATTGAGTGTTGAGTATTTTCTAACTGTCAGACTTTGTGCTTTTAACCAACCCTGCTACGCCTTTGGCAATATCGGTTGGTACGTTTGTAATAATAGCGGTAGCCAAATTAAATGCTGCGGCAGCAATATTAACCCAGGTTTGGATTTTATCTATTGTTTGTAAAATACTATTTATTTTATCGGTGGCGTCTTTAAGATCGCTAATGGCATCATCTGCCTCATCCAATGCAATTGTTACGGTATGTGCAAATAAAATTCCGCCAGCATCAGACAATGTTTTTAATGTTTTTCTAAAATTGGTAGATTGCTGGTCGGTTAATTTTTGATAATTAGTATGTTTATAATTACCTATTATTGTTTGCAAGGCGGTTAATTGATTAGCCATTGCAAGGCATTGTTGGGCGGTAAGATTATCCATTTTATTTGTTTTAAAAATATTAAAACTCTTATTTCATCGGAACTTTGATCAACAATTTTATTTTTTGAAAAAAAGGTGGCTTTTATCTAACTACTAATTACTAACATCTAACTACTATTTAATCACTAGTTTTTAAATCAGCCATTTGCGCATTTAAATATTGAAAATCAGAAGCGTATTTTACCAACTTATCCCTTAAATCATCAGCTGTAAGATGATCGCTGGATTTCGCCAATTCGTCATATCCGGTTTCAATCTTTTTCAATATTTTTAAATACGTTTCAATTGCTTTATCCGTTTTGGCAAAAACATCTTCTTTGTGGTGGTAATCTCGCACCAGCAAGGTTTTCAATGCTTTTTCCTTCGCCATTTCTAACAATGGATTGCTATAAAAATCTTGGTAATTACGCAACGCCAATTTGGCTTCGCCTTGCAAAGCCTGTATGCCGATCATGTACGATTCTATCACAATTTTAAAATCATTTTTTGAGCCTTCGATAATTTGTTTTAATTTCTTTTTACGATAGTGGTTCATCAAATTGTTTAGCAATTTGGTGACTATGTTTTTAGTGGCGGTAACTTGTGTATCGCCTACATTCCAACCAATTTGTCCTTGTAATGCTTGCAAATTAGTGGCAGCATCATCAAGGTTGTAATTGACCAAGTCTTTATCTGATAATTTTTCAAGCCCTTGTAAATATGCCGTCAAAACGTGATTGAATATTTTTAAGGCGGTATCAGAATTGGAATAAAATTTACAATCTAATTTTGGCAATGGTGCAATGTCGGTTTGTAAAGAATTAGTAAGCGCAGCTTCTTGGTAATGGCGGCAATAATCGCCAAAAGAAAAAGGGATTTCTTTAAACTTTTCCAACCCTTCTGCTGAGCCGTGCGCATATTTATTAATGTGTTCTAAATTGGCGCAAGAACAAAAACACACTACGCACAAATATGCCAAGCCCTTTACAATCAATTGCTTTTCTATCATGTTAAATAGATATTGGTTTATTCCAGTACCAATATCAGCATAAAATTTTGATTGACATAGGGATTGGAATTATTTATTTTTAAATAGGTTGTCGTAAATAAAAATATCCGCTAATTTAAATTAACGGATATTTTGGTTCTGTCTCAGTTTGAAGTTTGAGCAGTTAAAGTTTCAGTGTTTCTGTGTCTCAGTGGCAAACTAATATTTGCCATTGAGACACAGAAACACTGAATGGAGATAATGCTTAATCTTTTTGCTTTGCGTTAAGCATAAATTTCAAACTGAGTAATATCGATATTTTATTCTTTACTTTTTAGTTATTAAACCGCTTTTTTATCCCGCAAAAAACTGCCAGATAAAGCTGCGAAACTGGCTATCAATGCGCCCACAAAAGCGGTAACAATCTTTAATATTAAAACACTTCCACCCATTGGTAATACGTTTGCAATTTTGGCGGCCAACAAATCGCCGTTTACGTGGCTTTTCCAAAATGCTAAACTTCCCCACAAAATAAACAATGCTAAAAAGCCACAAACCCAAGCTACCACAGGCTTTTGTGGAATTACCACCGCTACAATAAATGCCGCAATGGCAATGCTCCACCAATCTAAATAAAGGCCAAGGGCGAAGGATAATAACGCTGTTAAAAAAAATGATATGATGAATTTCATGTTAAAAAAATGTGCTAATCTGCTAATTAGCTAATGTGCTAATGCCTAAATAATCGGTCAAAAGCAATTTTAAATGGTTAATTAAATAATTATAATAAAATATAAAGAACATGGTAAAATTTAACTCAAGCATTAGCAATTAGCAAATTAGCTAACTACTAAACGTCATCCGCCACCTTATTCTTGTATCGTTTGCTTCACTGGGTTGCATTATCCATAATTTATAATATTGCCCCGCCGCCCAAGTATCAATAAACGAATCATAATATTTACTGCCCGGGTTTCCATTTTGCCCGCCCGGATAAACACCATAAGCTTCCGTGGTGTCGGTCATGCTTACAATCATGCGCCAACTTGGGCCGTGTTGTTTTTTTGTAGCGTTAATCATGTTATCGCCGCCGCCAATATTTAAATGCATCCTGCTAAGTGCCGGAATTTTTAATAAATGATCCACTTCGCTATCTTTTATTTTAGCCCAAGTTATGTAACCTCTATCTCGTTGCAACTGGCCAACTTGTTTGGCGGCTTTGTGCCAAGCCGCCGTAATCATTTGTCGCAAGGTTTCTTTTTGTGGTGTGTTAATGTTATCGATAAAACGATAAGTGGAATCCCGCAGTAAAGATTCTATCAATGTTGTGGTGTACGGAAAAAATACATCCACATTTTTATGGGCTTTAAATTCGTCATCATAAACGGTATCCATTAAGCAACCCCACCATTTTTCCAAAATAATTGGTCCTTTTTCGTCAACATCACCCCTAAAATTCCAAGTTTTTATGGCATCATAATATTCTTTTTCCTCGCTGGTCATTGGGTTAATGGTATCTAAATTCCGCAGTAGCAAAGGCATAGCCGTTGCCGCGAAAATACTAAAATTGTCGGTTTGTAATTGTTGCATATCCTTTGGTGTAATGCCGTTCATAACAGACAATCGTTTATTTATTTCAATGCCCCGATATTCTGGGAAAGACCCGCCCAAATAATAAGGATAAGTTGGATCGACCGGTAATTGGTTGGCACTGCTTACAAAACCACGCATCGGATTTACCACATGCGGATTTTCATTTTGCGGAATCATGCCCTGCCACATATAGCTTGAATCGTTGCCTGGCATTACAAAATCGCCCTGCCTTCTCCATTTTGCGGGAAAAACACCTTGGTTCCAAATGGCGATATCACCGCTTTTGCTAGCAAAAACAAAGTTTTGTCCGGGGCAACTAAACGTGGAAATAGCAGTTAAATAATCAGTATAATTTTTTGCTCGGGCCAACTTCAAAAAAGTCCAACCGTCGTTGCTGGGGTCAACAGCTTTCCAATGCACGGCATAAGCTTTGCCTTTTGGCTGACGATTGCCATAACGGTTTTCATACATTACCGGACCAAAAACGGTAATGGGGATCGAGTCGATAAAATCGGCTTTGCCACGAACTTTTATGGTATCGTAGCGCCATTCCGTTTTATTCCAACCGCCATTAAATTGATATTCATTTTCGGTGGCATCTTTAAAAGTGATCTCGTAATAATCCCGAACATCACGCATGGCGTTTGTTTCGCTCCATGCAATGCTGTCGTTAAAACCAATTGGAATAGCTGGTGCGCCGGGAAATGTTGCACCGTAAACATTCCATTTAGGCGTGTGCAATTGCATTTCGTACCAAAGCGATGGCAAGTTTAAACCTAAATGCGGATCACCACACAGTATCGGCTTACCGCTGGCCGTTTTGCTTCCTGCAACCGCCCAATTGTTGCTGCCATTGGCTTTATCGGGTTTTTCGGGAAAAGAGAGACCCAAAACGTAAGATGTGAGACGTGAGACGTGAGATAAATCGCTGCTGTTACGGGCTTTACTCACGACTGACGTTTCACGTTTCACGATGGAGGAATCTTTCGTATAATTAAAATATATTGAATCGGCATTCGCGGGGGCTTTCGGCACAATCCCCGGTTTTCCGAAAGCGGTTCCTTTTGGCACAATTGGATCCAAAGAATCCTGGCTTGTCGGATAGGCTAATTCAAATGCAGTTTTCGTTAAAATATTTTTGGCATTCGTCATTTCAAAATCATCTTCCGAACCAGCCAATTCATAACTCATGTATTTCAGGAAATAGGCCGTTTTTAAATTAGTCCAATGCTCGGGCTTGTAGTCCAGTAATTTATATTCAAGCGGATAATCCTCTGGTTTTAATTGGTCGATGTATTGATTTACGCCGTCGCGATATGCGTCGAAAGCCATTTTACTATCAGGATTTGCCTCCATTTCCTTCAAGGCATTTTCTGCGCCGATGCCCATACCAAGCCTGCGAAAGCGGCGATCATTTAATTCCAGCACATTTTTATCACCTATTTTTTCACCCAATACCTCGGCCAATCTTCCGGCGGCGGCATGTGTTTGAAATTCCATTTGCCATAGTCTAAAACGGGCATGCAAATAACCTTGCACAAAAAAAACATCGTGTTCGTTTTGTGCAAAAACATGGGGTACCAATCTGTCATCAAGGTACACATCTACCCTATCTTGCAATTGTTTAGAATGGATATCGATGGAATAATTTTCATATTCTGCTTCGGCATTTTGCCAAAAACCTACTTGCGGACTTAAAAATGCGCCCAATCGTGGCGTTTTTGAACCGCCAATTGGCAATTGCATATTTAACAGTACCACAAGGCAAACCGTTATGGCTGCTGATATTAAGAATGGAACAATCCGCATAAGTATTAATTGGAACGTAAATATAATGGTGAATTGTGAATGGTCAATAGTGAATAGTGAGCGATGATTAGTGAATGGTCTGTAGCTTGTGGTCAATAAGTTGTTATGCAGCTTGTTACTTTGCGGCAAAGTTGTCAAAGTTTAGTCAATTTTGTAAACCAACGGCCATTGCCCAATAACTATTGACCCAATAAGTTTATCTTACGCCCGATTATTAATACATAAATCATGCGACCGTTACCAGTTATTATCGATCCGGTTTACAAAATACCGGAACATCTCTCCGCCACTCAATCTTTTTGGTTGCATTATTTAAACGATAAAAAGGATTTGCCGTTTATGAAACTGTTGTTGAAAGTGCATTTAACAGTTGTGCCTTTAGCAATTATTTTATTTACGCCATTATTAAGTGGTGTTTGGTGGTGGCTCACATTTGTGTTATATACTTTTTTAGCTGCTGGTTTTTTTCGTGGCCCTTTTGGGTTGATGTTGCATTGCATCAATCACCGTAGGTTTTTTAAAAAGGATTACGACATCCTTAATAAATACATTATTTGGTTTATTGCGCCCATTTTCGGCCATACGCCAGAAAGTTACGCCGGCCACCATGTAGGCATGCACCATGTTGAAAACAACCAAGACGACGATACCAGTTGCAACCTTTATTACCAGCGTGACAGTATTCTTGATTTTTTTAAATATTACATCAACTTTATTTTTTTGGGTGTTGCGCAAACATTTGTGTATTTGGTAAAACGCAAAAAGAAAAAATATTATGTGCCTTTTAGCATTGGTGAAAGTTCGTTTTATATTTTTTGCGTAGCAATGTGTTTTGTTAGCCTAAAAGCATCTCTACTTATTTTAGTTGTGCCTTGTTTGGTGAGCCGTATGGTAATGATGTTGGGCAACTGGACGCAACATGCTTTTGCCGATCCCAAAGACCCAGAAAATTTATACCGCAATTGTGTTACTTGCATCAATACCAACTACAATAACAAATGCTGGAACGATGGCTACCACTTGGTTCACCATTTAAAACCGGGTTACCATTACACGCAAATGCCAGTTGAATTTTTGCGCATTAAAGACAAAGTAGCCAGCGAAAAAGCATTGGTATTTGAAGGCGTGCATTACTTACATTTATTTAAATATTTAATGACCAAACGCTATGATAAAATGGCGGACTGCTTGGTAAATATCAACGAAACCTTCGGTTCTCGTGAAGAAGCGATTGCCATAATGAAAGAAAGGACAAGGAAATTTCAATCGTTGATACCGGCGGTAAACATGGCGTGAGGAATTAAAAAAGTAAAAAATCAAAAGTAAAAAGGTTGGATGTTGTTCAAATTTTTACTTTTGATTTTTTACTTTTTACTTTTAATAATGGATTATCAAAAAAACATTCTTGGCTTACAATTACCCACCGACCCACGTTGGGTGGATTTAGCTTCCATTTCTTTGGCCGCAATACTTACCGATCATGCTTATTGCGAGCAAAAAGCAGCGCTAAGTTGCATTTCGCTCATCCAAAAATATAACGACAAAGATGAAATCGTAAATGAATTATCACCTATTGTTACCGAAGAATGGGGACATTTCAGGATTGTGTTGGCCGAATTGCGCAAAAGAAATTTGCAACTTGGCAAACAGCGGAAGGATGAATATGTAAATTCCTTACTTGCATTTCAACAAAAAGGTGGCAGCCAAGAAGATTATTTATTGGATAAATTATTGATTTTTGCTTTGATAGAAGCCCGCAGTTGCGAACGTTTCAAACGACTGAGCGAGGGTTTGGAAGATGAATATTTTCAACAATTTTATAGGCGTTTTATGGAAAGTGAAGCTGGTCATTACCGAACGTTTATTGATTTGGCAAGAACTTATGTTGATGAAGAAAAAGTTTGGCATCGCTGGCAACAATGGCTTGATTATGAAGCTGGTATAATGCAGGAAATAGCGGTAAGGGGCGATAGAATCCATTGAATGGAAATAGGTTAATTGAAAATGGATAATTGTTATTTAGATAGATAAAATCTCTTACATAATTCAATCAATAAATATTTTTTTAATCAAATATTTCTTTTAAAGCAATAGCCATTTTTGTTGGTTTAAATCCAAGTTCAATCTGTGCCTTATCAATACACAATGTAGCCTTGTCGGGTCTTTTGGCTAATTCTGGTTTTGCAATTGAATTAGTTGGCAATATAAATGAATCATCTAATTTTAAATGATCTGCAATTAATTTAGCCAATAAAAAAGGAGTAAAAACTTCATTGCCGCAAATATGAAAAACACCTTGTTTTTTAGTAGTAATTAATTGGTTAATGGCCCAGCACAAATCATTTACATAACATGGTGTACGTAATTGATCGGTATAAATTTCCATTGTTTTTTTAGCTTGCAAATTGGCTTTTACCCATTGCAAAAATGTGGGTCGTTGCCCAGTTAAAACTTTGCCGTAAATTAAAACAATTCGAATAATTGAATAATTTCAACCGCTTTTAATAATTGCTTCTTCTGCCAATTGTTTTGATTTGCCATAATAGTTTACTGGGCAATAATCATCCATTTCTTTATAAAAACCTTTATCGCTAAAAACAAAATCAGTTGATAAAAATATAAAATAAGCATTGTGTTTTTTAGCCGATTCAGCCAAATGTTTTGTGGTAATTACATTATTGGCGTAGCAAAGTTCTTGCTCTATTTCACAATCGTTTGGCTTGCTCATTCCAGCGGTGTGAACAATAATATTGGGCTGACTATTTTCGATTAAAATCGACATGTCACTTTCATTGCAAATATCTATATCATGTAATTGTATGCTATCGGCTATAAAGCTTTTAACGGAAGATGCATTCCTTGAAACAGCATGTATTTCCCAATTATTATTTTTCCATGATTCCAATAAATGACGACCAACATAGCCTGTGGCACCAGTTAATAAAACTTTCATACTATCATTTTATCAGCGTAAACAAACCTGTAAAATCTTATTAGAGTATAGGTTTTGAAGATGCTAATTATAACATTTTCTTTATTTCGACCCCATATAAATCTTGTAATTGATGCAAGGCCAATTCTAATCTGGTTTTAGGAATGCCTAAATCTATACTGCAAAACAAGCCCATCTCCTGCCCTAGCACCGAGCAATTATATTGCTTCGCAATGGTCATTACATCATTTATCTGCCCATAATTGCAATGGATATTATATTTAATTTCAATTACTTTTTCAGTAACGGGCGTAAGCTGTAATGCAAGCGCAGCAACAGTTTTATATGCATTTATCAATCCGGGAACGCCCAATAAACTGCCGCCAAAATATCTTACTACAATAATGGCGACATTGGTAATTTGTTTGCTATCAATTTGGCCCAAAATAGGTTTGCCAGCCGTGCCATTTGGTTCGCCGGCGTCGCTGCTACGAAAATTATTTCCATCCACACCAATTCGGTAAGCAAAGCAATGATGTGCGGCCTTTGCATGTTCTTTTTTTAAAGCGTCCATTCGGTGCTTAAAATCTTCTACGGTTGAAATGGGATAAGCATAAGCTAGAAATTTGCTTCCCCGGTCTTTGTATTCGGCAACGGTTGCCTTTTCTATGGTAAAAAAACTATCCAAGTGATAAATGTAAAAAACGTTGTTTTAAAATATTAAAAGTTATTAACGCAATGATACCTATTTATTCAACCATAAAATGGCAGCGTTTAAAATAGTTGCAAAACTTACCCATAACAAATATGGAATTTGGAGATATGCGGCTGTTTTATTTACAAGTTTAAATCTTAAAATCATGGTAACAATACTCACCCAAATCAATAAAATTTCAACCAATGCAATTAGTATTAAATGAAATTTAAAAAATAAAAAGCTCCACCAAAAATTTAAAAACAATTGGACGATAAAAACATAAATCGCTTTTCGCCAATCTCTGTTTTTGGGGGATTGCAAAATCAGGTAAAACGAAATACCCATTAAAATATACAATATCGTCCAAACAGGCGCAAACAACCAATTGGGCGGATTAAAAAAAGGTTTATTTAATTGTGAATACCAATTGCTAATATTTGTTGCAGTGGCATAGCCAGCAATGCCGCCAACAATTAAAGGCAACAATAAACATAGTCCGAGTTTTAAATAATTATTCATTTAAGTTATAAGTTTTAGGTAATAAGTTTTAAGTACTGAGTTATGAGTTCCATGTGCATAGTACCAATATCCAACTATTTTATACTTTGTACTCCTCGGAACTTAATACTTATCACTTATCACTTACAACTGGCTTCGGTAGTAAGTTTTAAATACCGAGTTAAGAGTTCCGTGTGCATAGTACCAATATCCAACTATTTTTACTTTGTACTCGGAACTTAATACTTATAACTTACAACTGGCTTCGGGCTTTCATTTCCGCATAATATTTCTGCATAATATAAAATGCCTTTTTCTTTTGTCCTTTTTGGCCGATCAAACCTTTGTTGTTCCAACCTTCTTGATAAATTGGGTTATTCCGTTTAGGTGATCTAAAATCTGTTAATACCCAAGGCGAAATTCCAACAAAATTCTCCGGCATTTTTTTCAGCATGGCTGTTTGTTCTTTAAAATACCATTCCTGATATTCTTCACTCCACAGTGTTAATGAATCTGAATGATAACCCGCCAACGCTTCGCCGCCCGTTTCACTTATAAACAATGGTTTGTCGTATTTAGTTTTCCAAACGGCTTGGCGGCACATATCGGGCGAACCGCCATACCAACCCAAGTATTCATTAAAAGCAACCACATCTACATAAGCACCAAGCGGATCATCAATTGAACGGACATTTTCTTTTGAATCATAATTTACTTCCAAAGCTGCTGAGACTAACCTGCTGGAATCCAATCGTTTAGCAGCTTGTATCAAACTATACATAAAGCTGGTTCTGGCTTCACTTACAGGCGTTTCGTTGCCAACGCTCCAAATAATAATGCTTGCACGATTGTGGTCGCGGTCAATCATTTCTTTTAATTGTTGCTTGGCTTTTTGCAACACTTCGTGGTTTTTAAAATCAATCGTCCAATAAACCGGAATTTCTGACCACACCAAAATGCCTAACGAATCGGCCATTCTTGTCATGTTTTCGTTGTGGGGATAATGCGCCAAGCGAACCATATTACAACCCAATTCCTTGGCTTTACCCAATAATTTCAAGGCATCGCTTTTACTGTGTGCCCTACGCATTTCTTCCGAAATTTCCTCGTGCATGCAAATGCCACGAAGAAATACTGGCTTGCCGTTCAGCAATATTTTTTTGCCTTGCACAGCTATCGTTCTAAATCCAATTTTATCAGTAACAATACTTGTTTTTGTTGAAATAATAACTTGATAACATTTAGGCGTTTCCGGCGACCAGCGTTGGAAATTGGGCAATGTAAAACGAATCTCCGCTTCGTTATTGTGAGCAACAAAATCTTGTTTCACTTTTAATTCTGGAATGGAAACCGTCACCTTTTCGCCATCTGCAGCATTTGATAATTGCACCGAACCAACCACATTATTTGTTTGTGCATCGCCGGTCTTTAATCCAACCGAATAATCAATTATGTTGGATATTTTAGGTAATTCAATCAGTTTTACATCACGTGTAATGCCGCCATAATTCCACCAATCAGTATTTAAAGTCGGTACTTCATCGGCATAGCGCTTATTATCAACTTTTACCACCAACCAATTATCCTTTTCTTTTAAAATTGAATCTGGAACCTGAAAATTAAATGGCGTAAAACCACCTTTGTGCATGCCTAATTTTTTCCCGTTTAAATAAACATCTGCTTTATAATTAACCGCGCCGAAATAAATAAAATAAATATTGTTTGGATTGATTTGATTTAAATCAAACGATTTTTTGTACCACACGGTTCCCTCGTAGTACAAAAATTTCGGATCTTGCGAATTCCAATCGCCGGGTACTTGCAAGGAGTATTTATCAATATAACCGTGTTCTTTTTTATCCGTTTTATTCTTTTGTTTGTCGGTATTCCAATAGGCGTCTGGATCTTTTTCAGCCCTTTCTTTAAATCGATAATCATAGAATCCAGTTTCGTACGGATCCATTATGTACTGCCATTTACCGTTTAAGCTTACGCCTTCACGTGCATTCACATTTGCAATCAATGCTTGTGAAATGGCGCTCGAACAAATAATATTCATTAAAAAAATGATGGCAACATAACGCAATGCGGCAGCAATTTTCATATATCGGATTTTTAAAATTGGCCGTAAAAATAACCTTGAAAAGACTGTTGGCTCGATTTTTTGTAATTTTAATTTTGAGGATTGTGTAGATATCTGCAATCGATTTGTGGATCGGCCTTCGAAAGAAAAGCGCATAAAAATTCCTGTTGATGGCCTGTATTTGGAAGAAAAAGCTGTCTGAGCCCTTCGTTACTTAAACTTAGACGAATGACAAGGCGAGTTCTTTTTCTTCCGGCCAACAAAAGGAATTTCTAGCCTTTTCTTTTGAAAGCCATGGCTTTTTTTGTTTCCTTTTTTTTGCCAAGAAAAAAAAGAAAAAGACTGAATAAGCATGGCGGCAATGAGGTTAGAGAGCAAAATATCTATCCGTATTTATTTATTAAAAACAATTATCATGGGCCTTACGAAATACAAAGAAAAACGCTCGTTCGATAAAACGCCGGAACCAATTGGCGGAAAAAGTGCCGGCAACGAATTAAAATTTGTGATACAAAAACATGATGCTTCGCATTTGCATTACGATTTTAGGCTTGAAATGGAAGGCGTTTTAAAAAGTTGGGCTGTTCCCAAAGGCCCCTCAACCGACCCAGCGGTAAAACGTTTGGCCATGATGGTGGAAGATCACCCTTATGATTATCGCACTTTTGAAGGCATTATTCCAAAAGGCGAATATGGCGGCGGCACCGTAATGGTTTGGGATGAAGGCACTTATGAACCCATTGAACCAACCAAAGGCCGTGCGGCGCAAGAAAAGTTATTGCTGAAAGAACTGCATGCCGGTTCTCTAAAATTTATCTTGCACGGCAAAAAATTGAACGGTGAATTTGCTTTGGTGAAAACGCACGGCATGGCCGAAAATTCGTGGCTGTTGATAAAACACCGCGACAAATTTGCCAGCGAAGATGATATTACCGCAAAAGACAAATCTGTTGTTTCAAAGAAAACCATTGCGCAAATCGCCAAAACTTCCGACAATATTTATGGCGACAATCCGCCCGACAGAAAAGAAAACAAGCGTACAAGCGTCAAGAAATCAAGTGCTAAAAAAGAACTTGAAGAACCTGTTGTAAAAGCCGAGGAACCCGACGTAAAAAAAAACGAAACACCTGAAAACGACATAAAATCGCTCTTAAAAAAAGCCGCTAAACAAAAGTTTTATACCAACATAAAACCGATGCTGGCCACATTGGTAGATAAACCGTTTGACGAAGAAGGCTGGCTTTATGAAATAAAATGGGACGGTTACCGTGCGGTTGCTTTTATGAATAAGGGTGAAATTGAATTAAAATCAAGGAATGAAAAATCGTTTAACGAAAAGTTTTATCCCGTTTTTGATGCCATTAAAAAATGGAAAATAAATGCTATTGTTGATGGTGAAATTGTGGTGGTAAACGACGACGGCCACGCCAATTTTGGTGCTTTGCAAAACTGGCGTAGCGAAGCTGACGGTACTTTATTGTACTATGTTTTCGATATTATTTGGTACGATGGTCATGATTTAAAAGATTTGACGCTTACCGAACGCCGCGATATTTTAAAGCAATTAATTTCGGAAGAAAACGATATCATCCAACTCAGCAACAATTTTGAAACCTCGGGAACCGAATTTTTGGAAGCCGCCAAAAAAATGGGTTTGGAAGGCATTATGGCTAAACGAAAAGACAGTTTGTATAGGGCCGACGACCGCACAACCGATTGGCTAAAAATTAAAGCCAACAAAAGGCAAGAAGTGGTAATTGGCGGCTACACCATAAATGTTGATACCAGCAAACCTTTCAGCGCTTTGCTGGTTGGCGTTTTTGAAAAAGGAAAATTTATTTACACGGGAAAAATTGGCACTGGTTTCAACATTAAAACTCAAAAGGAAATGATGGAACAGTTTAAACCATTGTTAATTGATAAACCAGCTTTTACAGAGGAACCGGATGTAAATAAACCAAGCCGTTTTAGGCCAAATCCGCCCAAAGCAAAAGCATTATTGGTTAAAACCGAAATTGATTTGCGAGGTAAGTTTTGCAGAAATGACCGGCGATGGCGTAATGCGTCATCCATCTTTTGAAGGTATGCGAGAAGACAAAAAAGCAGAAGAAGTAGTGTTGGAAAAAGAAGCCGATACCAAAAAAATTGTGCAAGAAAAAAAGACAGCGGAAACCGAAAAACCATTAGACGAAACAAAATATATAAAACCAAGAGCCGTGGAAACTAGAAAAACATTATTAAATCCAACGGAAGAAACCCAAGTTAAAAAAATAAATGGACACGAGTTAAAATTCTCGAACCTGAGCAAGATTTATTGGCCCGATAATAACGTTTCGAAACGTGATATGATCAATTATTATTATCAGATTGCGCCTTTTATTTTACCGTATTTAAAAGATAGGCCGCAATCGTTAAATCGTTATCCGAACGGCATCGACGGCGAAAGTTTTTACCAAAAAGATGTAACCGGCAAAGCACCAGATTGGGCAAAAACATTTTTATACCACACCAGCGATTCAAATGAAGACAAGCATTTTTTAGTGGGCGACGACGAAGCTACGCTTTTGTACATGGCCAGTTTGGGCTGCATCGAACTGCATCCTTGGAACAGCACCACCAAAAAACCCGACAACCCCACTTGGTGCATTATTGATTTGGATCCCGATAAAAATTCGTTCGACCAAGTAATTGAAGCAGCGCAAGTTACCAAGCAAGTGTTGGATGATATGAAAGTCCCCTCCTATCCAAAAACCAGCGGCTCAACAGGTTTACATATTTATATTCCGCTGGGCGGAAAATATACTTACGAGCAATCAAAGGAATTTGCAAGGGTAATTGTAACAATGGTGCATCAGCAAATCCCAGAATTTACCAGTATCGAACGGATGATTTCAAACAGAAAAGGGAAAATGTATCTTGATTTCTTGCAAAATAGGCCGCAGGCAACTATTGCTGCGCCTTATTCTTTACGGCCAAAACCCGGTGCAACAGTTTCCATGCCATTACTTTGGGATGAGGTAAAAACAGGTTTAAAAATGAAGGATTTTGATATTTTTAATGCCGTTGAAAGGGCCAATAAAATGGGTGATATTTTTAAACCGGTGCTTGAAAAAGGAATTGATTTGAAGAAAGTGATTGCGGAACATGCGAAAAACCAGTAGTTAGTAGTTGGTCGTTAGTGTTTTGTACCAAGACTATAATTTATAAATTGTTTAATTAATACTAACATTTCCAAAACTTAACTACTAAAGACTAATTACTAATGACCAACTACTTTTTAATGGCGCAATTAAGTTTTTTTAATGATACCGAAAGCTTGCTTTTCCCTGAAAATTTATTGGAATACCATCCGCACTTTTTAGCTGGAAATGAAGCGATTGAATTGATGGAGAAACTAATTGCAACCGTTCCCTGGCAGCAACCATATATTAAAATGTACGACAAATATTTGCTGACACCAAGATTGACCGCTTGGTATGGCGATCAAAATAGTTCTTACAAATTTTCGGGTACTAAATTCGACCCGATTCCTTGGACGGAAGAATTATTGGCATTGAAAAACAAGATTGCAGCTTTTACGAATTTACAATTCAATAGCGTTTTATTAAATTACTATCGCAACGGAAATGACTCGGTTGCTTGGCATGCCGATGATGAAAAAGAATTGGGCGAACGGCCGCATATTGCGTCTTTAAGTTTAGGCCAAGCTAGGCAGTTTGATTTTCGACACAAACAAAACCACCAACAGAAATACGGCTTGAAATTAGAAAACGGCTCTTTATTATTAATGAAAGGCGGTTTGCAGCACGATTGGGAACACCGCATCCCAAAATCGACCAAACCTATGGAAGCAAGGGTGAACCTAACTTTTAGGGTGATAAATTAGTTGGTCGTTAGTCGTTGGTATAGTATTTATTATAAAATTTTAGTTAAATGAAAATCATTTTATTTATTCAACTAATAAAATCTAACATCAAGTACCAACTACTAAATACCAACTACAAACGACTATTAAATGAAACAAAGCGCTGGCATTTTATTATTCAAACGGGAAAAGAAAGAATTGCTGTTTTTTCTTGTTCATCCCGGCGGGCCATTTTTTGCGAAGAAAGATGCGGGTTGGTGGACGATTCCGAAGGGTGAAATAAATCCCGAAGAAGATTTTTTGGCTGCCGCCATCCGAGAATTTGAAGAAGAAACCGGATCAATATTATCGGGCGATTTTATTACTTTAAAACCCATTGTACAAAAAGGCGGCAAAAAAGTTTTTTGTTGGGCGGTTGAGGGCGATGTAGATCCGGCAAAAATAACCAGCAATACATTTGTAATGATTTGGCCACCAAAATCAGGAAAAGTAAAAACCTTTCCTGAAATTGATAAAGCTGGCTGGTTTAATTTATTGGAAGCTAAAAAAATGATGATGGAAAGTCAAGCTGGCTTTTTGGATGAATTGAGTGAGATTGTTTTAGCTAAATAAATTGAAACAATTAAAGGGTTTGATACAGAAAGCTGCATTGTAACTCACTTTTTATTTGTTATAATGCTGAATTAGTGAGTTACAATACAGAAAAGCTGCATTGTAACTCACTTTTTGTTTGTTATAATGCTGAATTAGTGAGTTGTAATGCAGAAAAGCTGCATTGTAACTCACTTTTTGTTTGTTATAATGCCGAATTAGTGAGTTGTAATGCAGCTTTTGTTCATTATAATGCAGAAAAACGGAGTTAGTAGTCAGTTTTTCTGTATTATAATAATATAATTCAGTCTTTTGTCTAGAGAAGTTTTAAAGGCATTTAAATTAAAGTCGCTAACTATTTAAAAAACCCATTTTGTAACTGCCGATTAGAATGATAGCTATGAAAATCGGCAAATTCTGTCGTGTTTGGGTTTCTTAGCTTATCGATCCTTATACTCTTTTTCTTTGCGCTCTTTTTTTCTTTGCGGTAAAATATTACCATGAAGAAGCAATGAGCGCAAAGTTAATTTTGAATCAGTAAATTGAAACACAGAAAAGTATTCAAAGCTTCAGGCTACAAAATCCGTTTATGCCTGTAATTTAATCTCTTTCAAAATCCTCTGCGTACCCAGCGTCCTCTGCGTGCTAGTTTTTAGGCAATTACCTTCAACACCTGCTTTACTTTATTCGCCCTAAAAACCAATTCCTGCCTTTGTGCATCCAAAATAGTTACGTGGCCCATTTTACGCCCAGGTTTTGTTTCTTTCTTGCCGTAGATGTGCAAAAAAGTGTTTGGCATTTTCAATACTTCGGTTAAACCATCGTACACAACCGGGCCGGCATTATTGTCCGCACCAATTAAATTTACCAACGACGATGGTGAAATCATAGCCGTATTACCCAAAGGATAATCAAGTAAAATGCGTAACAGCATATCATATTGTGAAGAAAAATGCGCCTCAATTGTGTGGTGGCCACTGTTATGAACCCTTGGCGCCGTTTCATTTACCCAAACCTCGCCGTTTCTATCTACCAAAAATTCAACCGCAAATAAACCGGCGCTGCCAAATGCTTTTACTAATTTAATGGCAATGGCCTCAATTTTCCACAGACATTTTTCGTTAATCAGCGCCGGACAAATTTGGTAATCCAACGAATGGTGGTAGGGATTTACGATCATTTCAACCGGCGGGTACAATGCAGTTTCTCCTTTTGCGTTGCTTGCAACCATAATGGCAATCTCTTTTTCGATACTCACCTTTTTTTCCAATACCGATGGCGCATCAAAACCTTTTTGCAAATCCTTTTCATTTTCCAACACTTGCACGCCACGACCATCGTAACCGCCCTGTCCTATTTTGTGAACCGCGGGTAAAAAGGCGGCATGTTGAAACAATTGCTGTAAGTTTTCTGTTACTACAAAAGCAGGTGAAGGAATTTCTTTTTCTTTATAAAATTGTTTTTGCAAAATTTTATCCTTGATGATGCGCAACACTTTTGAAGATGGAATTACCGTTTTTCCTTCTTTTTCCAATTGTTCTAATGCGTCAACATTTACGGCTTCAATTTCAATCGTCAGTTTATCCACGTTTCTACCAAAATTTAATACGGCATCATAATCTTGGATATTTCCCAACACAAAATGGTTGCACAAATGTGCCGCCGGACAAGCGGCATCGTTTTCCAACACCCAAGTTTCCACCATATAATTTGCAGCTTGTTGCAACAACATTCGGCCCAATTGGCCGCCACCTAAAATCCCAACCTTCATATTCCTTAATTTTGAGCCCCGAAGATAATTCCCCAAATGATGAAGATGACAATGAAACTGTTCAATTGCTATTTTTTTGCTGTTTTGTTTATTGCAACCAGTGCGGTTGCGCAAAACAAAACAAAGCCTACAACCAAAGCCCAAACAAGCAATGCTTCAAAATCATGCTAAAAAAGATGTTGGTTTCTCTTTAAAAATACATGCCAAAGGTTTTGCTGATAGTACCGTTGCCGTGGTCATCAACCCACAAAACCAAAGCTACCAAGGGCCGTTTGGTTATGTAAAAAACCAAGAAGTTACCATTACCGGAACCTTGCCGCAAGATGACGCTTATGTGTTGCTGTTGACGAATTTAAAAAAACGTGCGGACGACAAATATTACAATAGTTTTTTTAGCAACGAAGTTGGAGAAATAACGATTGATAAAGATAAAAGCGAAATGGTGGTTGAAAAAGGTAGCACCATTAAAGCTTTTGAAGAATTGTTACACGTTTTTGGCGAAGATTTCAACTCGCTTTCGAGCATTAACCAAGCCAAACAGCAACCAACCGCGGCAGCTGATAGTTTAAATAAAGTAGCCCAGCAGTTGCAGCAAGACATTTTAAAGAAGATGCCTTATTTCGTTAAAACATATAACAGTAGTCCTGTAACGGCTTATTTAATCAATATTTTAAAACCCATTTCCACGGTTGCGCAAATGGGTGAATGGTATAACGAATTAACACCTGCCACAAAAGCAACTACTTATGGTGTAGCAATTAACCAATATGTAAAGTCTGAAAAAATATCAGGCGAAGGTGCCGTTGCCCCTAATTTTTCGCAAACCGATACAAGTGGCAAAGTAGTTTCGCTTAAGCGATTTTAAAGGAAAATATGTATTGATTGATTTTTGGGCCAGTTGGTGCGGCCCTTGCCGGGCAGAAAACCCCAATGTGGTAAATGCTTACAATCAATATAAAAATAAAAATTTTACCGTGTTGGGCGTATCGCTCGACCGTGATAAAAATGCTTGGTTAAATGCCATCCACGCCGACGGACTAACTTGGACGCATATTAGCGACTTAAAGTATTGGAGCAATGCCGTGGCGCAACAGTTTCAAATTCAAAGTATTCCGCAAAACATGTTAATTGGCCCCGATGGAAAAATTGTAGCCAAAAACTTAAGGGGCGGTGTGCTGCAAGGGTATTTGAGCCAGTTGTTGAAATAAATTACGAATTGGGATTTATTTAATAAAGATGATTTTTTGTGATTTAATAAAATATGTTCTAAATATTTTTGAAAGAATAAAATATTAATTTAGCTAAATTTATATCATGACTTTTTCAACACAGCATGCAAGTATTGCAGATTATTATTATGATTTTTTAAAAAATCTAAATGCTGATAGCAAACTTGACTTAATTTCCAAATTGTCACAATCCTTAAAAGCAGATCAGTCCGTCCCCGAAACTTCCCTTCAATCGCTATTTGGTGCGTATAAATCCGAAGAAACTGCAGAAGAAATTATTGAAGGAATTAGGGCATCTAAGATTTTTAATAAAAACATTGAACCGCTTTGAAAAAATATTTACTCGACACAAACATCTGTATCTTTTTTATAAAAGGTCAATATGAATTAAATAAAAAGATTGCCGAAGTTAAAGAACAAAATTGTTTTATTTCTGAAATGACGGTTGCTGAATTAAAATATTGAGTTGAAAACAGCAAAACAGTCGAAGCCATGCGAATAATTGTTGAGGCTTTTATTCCAAAATTTGCAATCATTCCAATTTATAATTCTTTGGATATTTACGCCAAAGAAAAAGCAAGATTAAGAAAATATGGTCAGTTGATAGATGATTTTGATATTTTGATTGGGGCTACTTCTGTTGCTAATAATATGATCATGGTAACAAATAATGTTGCCCACTTAAATAGAATAGAAGATATTAAAATTGAGGACTGGACAACATTAGTAAAAAGATAATATAAAATTGAATTTTAAAAAAGTTAAACGAAAGTTTACATAAAATGGAAGGAGTTAATCCCTTCCATTTTATTCCTTATTTACAAGCTTCGCACCAATTCTTTAAAAATCAACGTCAGTTTAGGTTCTGCATCTTTGGCGGCTTGCAATACTTCGTCGTGGGTAATAGTATTTTCTTCTTCGCGGATGCCAATGTCGGTGATTACGCTCATGGCAAAAACGGGAATATCGCCGTGACGGGCAACAATTACTTCTGGCACGGTACTCATGCCAACGGCATCGCCACCGATTACCTTAAGCAATTTATATTCGGCACGGGTTTCAAAAGTTGGGCCGGTAACACCACAATAAACGCCTTCTTTCACTTCAATAGCATGTTCAGCCGCTATAGCTTTTGCCTTGGCAATCAATGCCTTACTGTAAGGTTCGCTCATATCAGGGAAGCGTGGGCCAAGTTCGATATTGTTTGGCCCAAGCAATGGGTTAATGGCAAAAAAGCTAATATGATCGTTGATTATCATTAAATCGCCTACTTTAAAACCCGGGTTCATGCCGCCGGCCGCATTGCTAATTAACAATGTTTCGATGCCCAACCATTTCATAACACGGATGGGGTAAGTAACTTCTTGCGGCGTGTAGCCTTCGTAAAAATGGAAACGGCCAGCCATGCAAACCACCAGTTTACCACCCAATTTACCAAATATCAAACGGCCGCTATGCCCTTCAACAGTTGAAAGCGGAAAATGCGGAATGTCTTCATACGGAATTTCCTTTTCTACTTCTATTTCTGTACCCAGATTACCAAGCCCACTGCCAAGCACAATACCAATTTGTGGTTTATAAGGATATTTATCGCTGATACTGGAAAGGGTTTCGTTCAATTTTTCTGTCAATGTCATAATGCAAATTTTAGCAATGGATTTTCGATTGCTCCAAAAGTATTGGTTTGAGGGCTAATTGCGATTTGCTTTTTGTTCACTTTCAATAAATTGGGAAATAAAAATTTGCGAAATGAATTCTTTTGCGGAAAAAACATTTCGATATTGACTACTTTTTATATGTTTTTAAAAAATATTAAAAGTAAAAAAATATTAAAAACCAATTGGATAAACGTTCTATAACCGCTTACTAACCTATCTTTTAGCATATTTAAAAATAATTGGCATGGTAATTTTAGTAAGTAATCAGGCTGGCAAGCCACATAGGTTTTAGATTAGTCCCGGTGTTTATTCGCCGGGGCTTTTTGTTTTGGACAGCGTAATTATATTACTATGCAAAATATGCTTTCTTAAAATATTTGCTTTCCGGGTAGTTTAAACTTTTAAACCTTATTAGTTTTATTTTAATGATTTTATCTAAATTTATTGCTCCATACTAACAATTCTTTTAAAACGTTTTACAGCCAACTTTACAACACTTTGCTTTTTTTTAATTTTAAAGAAACAAAACAAACCTATTGAACAAGGCAGCAAAGCCATTGTTTTGTTTATCTTGACACTAGTTTACAACCATACACGCACCTCATACGTATTGTATTAGTAACCGTTTTCCAACAAGATATTTCTGTTCAGTAAGATGATTGATAAAAGCATTAGATATTTTATTCTGATTTGCTGCATTTGTGCATCGGCTTTTGTATTTGGACAACAACAGGCGTGCCCGGTAAATTTTAATTTTGGCATGGGCAGCCTCACCGACTGGTCGGCTTATACGGGCAATAACCACAACGGAAACGGACCAAGTGCTATTTTGCTCACTTATCCTTCCACCAGCCCAGCCCCTAGCGGCACTATTGGTGCGCAAACTATTCAAGAATACAACCGCCCGACAACTGGTATCCAAGTAAATACTACGCAAGGCACCGATCCTTTTGGTTTTTTTTCCGTCTTACCAACCATCAACGGTTACAATTATGGCTATTCCATTACACTTGGCTCAACTACTATTTCTACGGGTAGTGGCGGTGGCAACGGTGGTTATATTCGTGGTGTTAGCTATATTATAAATGTACCAACCAGCACTATTGTTCAACCTTATACCATAACTTATGCTTATGCTATGGTGTTGGAAAATGGTTCGCATCAATCAAGCCAGCAACCACAATTTACCGCAACCTTAACTACCCAAAGTGGTGTTATCGATTGTGCTTCGCCTCATTATTTATTACCAACCCTAGGTGTTGGTAATGGCCGTGGCAACGGTGCTACACTTGATAGTGCCGCTGCTTTGGGAGAAGGTTTTACACCTAGTAGCGTACCATCGCCCAATAGTAACGGTAACAATAACGAATCGGCTTATAGGGTTTGGACAAAGGGGTGGTCCGAGGTAACACTCGATCTTTCACCATATCGCGGTCAGCAGGTTACCTTAACTTTTGAAGCAGACAATTGCGTGCCTGGCGGTCATTTTTCGTATTCTTATATTGCGCTACGCAATGTTTGTGCGGGATTAAGTATTAGCGGCGATTCCGTAGCTTGTGCTAATAGCACGCAAACTTATTCGGTTCCATCTTTATCTTCAGGCACTTACGATTGGTCAATTCCTAGCGGATGGACGTTGGTTTCTGGCCAATCTTCCAATATTATTACCGTACAAGTAGGCAGTTCAGGCGGAAGTATTATGGCACACGAACAAAATAGTTGTGCTAACTTATATGACACGCTTCCAATATCAGTTGCGCAGCCAGGTATTGGTGGCGCCGTAACTGGCGCATCGACCGTTTGCTCGGGAAACAATTCGCAAGTATTAACGCTAAGCGGCAATGTTGGCAATATTTCGAAATGGATCTCATCTACCGATAACGGCATTACTTATAAAGACATTGCCAATACCACCACCACGAATGTCGCTTCCAATCTTACAGCTAGCACTTTATACCGTGCGGTAATCCAAAACAACGCGGTTTGCCCTGCTGATACCAGTACTGGGGCAATTATAATGGTCGATAAAAAAAGTGTTGGCGGCGTCTTAGCGCCAGTTAATGTAAATATTTGCGCCCAGCAAACCGTAGATTATCCCATTACTTTGGAAAATAATATAGGAAATATCGTTAATTGGCAATCTTCCCAAGATGGTGGTATTACTTGGGCTAATTTTGTACCAACAAAAACAGATATAACCTATTATGTTAGCGGAGGGCTAACGGTGCCAACGGATTATAGATCGATTGTGAAGAATGGCGTTTGCCCGGCAGATACTAGTTCAATTGCAACCACTACCATATTCACTACTCCGTTTCCTCAATCAACTTTTCATCCTGCTGATACCACTATTTGTTTTAATAGCCAAGTTCAATTGGGCGCAACGGTAACCATCGGCACCAGTTATGCTTGGAATTCAACACAACCAATAAGTGGACAAGGGAATGGCATTATTGGTGCGTTGCCAGCAACTTTAACCGCCATTGCCGCACCAAAAGTAGATGCTGATTACTTGCTAGGCATACAAAATGCAGGTTGTCCAAATACTTTGTTAGATACGTTTCATGTAAAATTGCTTCCGCCCATTATTGTTTTTGCGGGTAACGATACCAGTATTGTTGTTAATCAGCCTTTGGTATTTCAATCATCGGCTTCTAGTTTCACAACAAAATATTTGTGGACACCAACCACAGGATTAAATTCCCCAACCCTTTTACAGCCAACAGCTACCATTACTACCGCTATGTTAGATGGCAGTGGCGTAATAAGTTATATACTTACGGCCAGTACGACGCAAGGTTGTTCTGCCAGCGATACTATTGTGGTACGTGTATTTACAACTTTGCCCTCCATTTTTGTACCAAGTGCTTTTACCCCGAACGGTGATGGCAAAAACGATATTATTAGACCAATTTTAGCTGGGATAGAAAGTCTTACTTATTTTAGGGTGTACAATCGCTACGGGCAATTGTTATTTCAATCCAGTGGTGAAAATGAAGGTTGGGATGGGCGCATCAATGGACAGTTGCAAGGCACGGGTACATTTGTGTATGCTGCACAAGCCGTGGATTATAACCACCAAATAATAAAACAAAACGGCACTTTTATATTAATTAGATAATCATCTAGATAATCATCGGCAGATGCATTGGTTATGTTTTATTTTTAAGACATTTATAGGCAACAAGTTACAACTCAATTATTTCAGTTCCATTAATGCATTCAACTTATGCCTGCATCTTTTTGCTAAACCTTCAACTTAGATTGAACGAATAATCTTCTTTATTTGAAAAATGGATGTGACGAACACATTCTTCCGTTGGTTGATGGTTTCTAAACAATTGCTTGAATTTTTGATCCGGTTCACAATTTATTTTGCAGAAAATGAAGACCCTGAAAACAAGCTGATTTTTTCATCTAGCAACAACCAATTGATGACCAAAGCAATAATCACTAGCAAATTGTTCCCGGTAACAATTAAATAATGATGGGAAGATAATCTTATGTCATCCGCTTTCATTGGCCATAAGCTATAGTTATAAATTTTATCTATAAATACATAAAAACAATAGATAAAATCATCTGAAGGATTATTCTACATTTGATTCGTCACAATAAAACTTTATCAAAATGGCAAATAACGGAAGTCCCGATACAACAGTATGGGACGTTAACGATGCAAGCAAAGTAAATACCGTGGGCAAATGCCCTTTTACAGGCGGTGTGTTAAACAAAAGCGCTGGCGGTGGCACCAGAAACCGCGATTGGTGGCCAAACCAGTTAAAATTGAACATCCTTCGTCAACATTCTTCCCTGTCAGATCCGATGGGCGAAAAATTTAACTATGCCGAGGAGTTCAAGACGCTTGACTTGGCCGCTGTGAAGAAAGACATCTTCGATCTGATGACGACTTCTCAGGATTGGTGGCCAGCCGATTATGGTCACTACGGACCCTTCTTCATTCGGATGGCTTGGCACAGCGCCGGTACTTACCGCATTGGCGATGGTCGTGGTGGAAGTGGCTCTGGAGCCCAGCGCTTTGCGCCGCTAAACAGTTGGCCAGATAATACCAATCTCGATAAGGCTCGCTTATTGCTATGGCCAATTAAACAAAAATATGGCAGAAAGCTTTCTTGGGCTGATTTGATGATCCTTACCGGCAATTGTGCGCTCGAGTCGATGGGCTTAAAAACCTTTGGTTTTGGTGGCGGCCGTGAAGACGTTTGGGAACCTGAAGAAGATGTGTATTGGGGATCTGAAACTGAGTGGTTGGGCGACAATATTAGGTATGCTAACAAAACCGGGCGTCATCTTGAACAACCACTTGGCGCATCCCACATGGGTCTGATATACGTAAACCCAGAAGGTCCAGGTAGAAATCCTGATCCGCTTGCCGCAGCGCATGATATCCGTGAAACGTTTGGCCGCATGGCAATGAACGACGAAGAAACCGTAGCACTTATTGCAGGCGGACATACTTTTGGAAAAACCCATGGCGCTGCAGATCCTAGCGAACACGTTAGCTCTGAACCTGCCGGTGCTGCTATTGAAGAACAAAGCCTTGGCTGGAAAAATTCTTTTGGCACCGGCCATGGGCCACATACTATTACCAGTGGAATTGAAGGTGCATGGACCACCACACCAACCAAGTGGGGTAACCGAATTTTTCGATAACTTATTTGGTTTTGAATGGGAACTGATCAAAGGCCCAGGCGGTGCACATCAATGGCAACCAAAAGATGGCGCCGGCGTTGATACAATTCCCGATGCGCATGACCCATCCAAGAAGCATGCTCCATTTATGCTTACAACCGATTTATCTTTAAAATTGGACCCAGCTTACGAAAAAATTTCAAGGCGTTTTCATGAAAATCCAGACGAGTTTGCCGATGCTTTTGCTCGGGCTTGGTTTAAGCTTACGCATAGCGATATGGGGCCGATTGAGCGCTATTTGGGGCCGGAAGTACCTACCGAAGAATTACTTTGGCAAGACCCTATTCCCGCTGTTACTCACCAACTGGTTGATGATCAAGATATTACTTCCCTAAAAACCAAGATTCTTGCTTCTGGCTTGTCGGTATCGCAACTGGTATCTACTGCTTGGGCTTCGGCATCAACCTATCGTAATTCTGATAAACGCGGTGGCACGAACGGCGCACGTGTTCGTTTAGCACCACAAAAAGATTGGGAAGTCAATGATCCTGCCCAATTGGCAACAGTATTACAGACGCTTGAGGGTATCCAAAATGAATTCAACGGCGCACAATCTGGAGGTAAAATCATATCACTTGCCGATCTAATTGTACTAGGCAGGATGTGCAGGTATTGAAAAAGCGGCTAAAAATGCTGGATATGAAGTTACGGTACCTTTCACACCGGGCCGAGCAGATGCATCGCAAGAGCAGACCGATGTGCAATCATTTGATGCCTTGGAACTTGGTGCAGATGGGTTCCGCAATTACCTGAATGCCAAACATAAATCTTCCGCTGAGGATATGTTGATAGATAAGGCGCAATTGTTAACGTTAACAACTACCGCAGATGACGGCACTTGTAGGCGGCATGCGTGTGTTGAATACTAATTTCGACCATTCGAAACATGGGGTATTCACACAGCGTCCGGAAACACTTACCAATGATTATTTTATCAACCTACTCGATCTGAGTATTACTTGGAGAGCAACTTCGGATGCCCAAAACCTATTCGTTGGCAGTGATCGTAAAACGGGCGAACCAAAGTGGACAGGTACACGTGTCGATCTGATTTTCGGCTCTAACTCAGAATTGAGGGCTGTTGCTGAAGTATATGGATGCAGTGACTCGCAAGAAAAATTCGTGACAGATTTTATAGCGGCATGGGCCAAAGTGATGAATTTGGGTCGCTTCAACTTGTCATAACTGTATTGAAATTGTATGGATTTATGGTGATGTTAATCGTGAGGAAGATAACAGAATAATTGCCGCTGAGGAAAAATCGTAACATAATCATTTGATACAAGAGGTGGTCTGGAAACAGGCCACCTCTTTTTTAGTTTACCGTGAGTTCGGGATAAGTAGCACAAGTGTTGGAAGCTTTTTAATTAGAAAGATATATCACGCAGAGAACGCAGGGGTCGCAAAGAAAATGTAAGATTTTTAAAAAGAGGAGCGGTACTGAAATGAATTCGCCAAATTCTCCTTCCTTTTCTCTGCGACCCCAGCGCTCTCTGCGTGATAAAATACTTTTTAGCAATAAAAAATCACTTCACTATCAACAGACAGATACAAAAAAGCCATAATTACTAATCTCGAAATTTGTTAAGAATTCGACCAATAAAATAAATCAAAAATTTATTGTCCACAAATTTGGTGGACTAAAAACACTTGCTATATTTGCACAACAAAAATTGACATCCTTTAACAAATGCAAGCAGTCATCCAACATATTACCTTCTCTTATAAGGCCTGCTGTTGCAACTTACTTTCCAATGCAACCTGTTGTTGCTGTTGTTAGTACTCTTTTAAATCTAATAAAAAATTAATTAAGATAAATTGCTAAGGGACAATCCCTTTAAAGCGACTTGTCCTTACATGACCATAATCCCAATAAAATGAAGATAACCTATCCAAAACCGATCGACGACTTTTTGACCCCACTTTATGGAGGGCCTTAAAAGATGGCCACAATAAAATAATTACGGAAAAAGATGGCCGGGAACTGTTGACGCAGCCCCGGCCTGACAAAAGGACCAGAAAGAGCCAATGCGAACCGCTTTTTTCTAGGCACCCTATTATCTAAACTAAACCATGGCAAACTTATGAAACGGATCCTAATCAACGGGATGTTGCTGGGATTATTTATCCCCGCGTTAACAACAGTACATGCACAAACCAAAACCGACAGACAAAACGAACCCAAGCCCATCATCAATTCAACCCTTAGCGGCATTGTTTTGGATGCAAAAACAAGGGCACCTTTGGCAGGCGCAGTGCTGTTAATTAAAGGCACCACGCACGAAGTAACCACAGATACTGAAGGAAAATACGATTTTAAAACCGGCCAAAAATTACCTTATACGCTTATCGTAACCTATGTTGGCTACCAAAAACAGGAACTGGTGGTGGACAGGAGTAATTCAACCATCGAACTAACCGAAAGCCATAATGCACTGAACGACGTGGTGGTGGTTGGTTACGGCACGCAGCGCAAAAAAGACGTAACAGGTTCAGTAGCAAGCGTTCCGGTGGAGAACCTAAGTCACCCGGCAGCCTCTTTTGACAATTTATTACAAGGCGCTGTAGCTG
The DNA here is from genome assembly GCA_963845495.1 of uncultured Chitinophagaceae bacterium. Classification (GTDB taxonomy): domain Bacteria; phylum Bacteroidota; class Bacteroidia; order Chitinophagales; family Chitinophagaceae; genus JAZKFT01. The sequence goes on along the minus strand of CAWJTH010000043.1, from coordinate 12,227 downwards.
GCGTGGTGGTCACGCAAAGCTCGCAACAGCCCGGCGCAACGGCCAGCATCAGGATCCGCGGCGGCAACTCGCTTAGTTTTGGCAACGATCCGTTGTATGTGATCGACGGGTTTATCTATTATAACGACAATACGCTTACCAACCTCGCCCCTGCCTCCGGCACATCCGTTACGGGCGTTTCTTCCAATGCCCTATCCACTATCAATCCGGGCGATATCGAAACCATCGACATCCTAAAAGACGCCTCGGCAACTGCTATTTACGGCAGCCGCGGTGCAAACGGCGTGGTTATCATCACCACAAAAAAAGGCACCAAAAACAGCAACAACGTATCGTACAGCGGCACGTTGGGCAGTTCAAAAATCGGCAGGCAACTGTCGGTTTTAAACGGCCCGCAGTGGGCAAAACTGTTTGATGACCTATACGCCGCAACGCCAACCATACAAGCTGGGTTGGCGGGCAATAAAAAAACAATCGATTCATTGGGGACGGCCGGGGTAAGCGGTGATTGGCCTGGTGCGGCAGTACGCACCGGTACATCGCAAAACCACCAGTTAACTATTTACGGCGGCGATGAAAAGTCCAGATATTCCATATCCGGCAACTACTTTAACCAAGACGGAACCGTTATTGGCACCAACTTCCAGCGTTATTCTGCAAGGCTGAACTTCGAGAAGAACTATACCCCGAAACTGAAACTGGCTACCAGTATTTTCGGGAGTAATTCTACGGAGAACAAACTGACGGGGCAAGCTTATAACGGCATTGGTTTCGGCAACGCATTTTCAAGCTTATATCTGAGCAACCCATTGCAAAGGGTCAAAAACGCGGATGGCAGCTACAATACCACCCTGCAACCGGCCGTCAATGCCACTATTAATACCATCAGCGGGCAGCAGTTTAGCGACAATCCCATCCAGGATATTTCCGCCATCACCAATCAAACAAAGATCTCCCGTGTGCTGGGTAACTTTTCGGCAGAATACAAACTAACAAAAGACCTGGCCATAAAGACCACCTTCGGTGCCGATATCCTGAACACCAAACTCAATTATTTTGCTCCATCCTTCACGGCCGCAGGCAATGCCAGCGGCACTATCACAGGTTCGGGTTCCATCGGTACGGTTTCCTATTTAAGTTGGTTGAACGAGAACACCGTTACTTACGACCATACTTTTAATGACAAACATTTCGTAAACGTATTGGCGGGTTACACCACGCAGTATCAAAAATCGGAGAATACGTTCTTGGCAGCGCAAAGCTTCCCCACCGATGCGCTTTCCTACAACAACCTCTATTTGGGAACGGCCAACAAAGTGACCGGTTCGGGAGAAGGTAAGCAGACCATGAATTCCTATCTCGGCCGTATTTCTTACTCGTTCGACCATAAATATAACCTGACCGTTTCCGGTAGGTACGATGGCGCATCGGTGCTGGGACCCAACCAGAAATGGGGCTTTTTCCCATCTGTAGGTTTTTCTTGGAATGCTTCCGATGAAGCTTTCTTCGAAAAGTTTGACAAAACTGTCAGCAACTTGAAAGTGCGTTTAACAGCGGGCAGCGTCGGCAATGCCAACATCCCCGCCTATACTTCCATCGCCACCATCAATTCAAACGGTTATTACTTGGGCAACCCTTTATCGGCGGTGAACGGTCTTTCGCCTTCGCAATTGTCAAACCCGGATTTGACTTGGGAAACCACTACGCAGTATAATGCAGGTGTTGATTTGGGTCTGTTGAAAAACCGCATCAATCTGACCGCCGACGTATATTATAAAAAGACCACCAACCTGTTTATCAGCGGTTCCGGGTTGATCCCTTTATCGACCGGGTATAGCACGGTGGCCGAAAATATCGGCAGTTTGGAAAACAAGGGTCTGGAATTGTCGCTGACTACCATCAATTTCCAGTCGCATGATTTTACCTGGAAGTCGAACCTGATTTATGCCGCCAACGTGAGCAAAATCCTAAGCTTAGGGCCGAGCCAATCCTTCCAGCCGGTGGCACCCACCGGTCAGGTGTCTCCGGTTATTGTAAAAGTTGGTTTGCCCGTGGGAACGTTTTGGGGATATAAAACTGACGGTTTATTGACCACCGGCGATGTGTACGGCGGAAACGGCAAAACCACGGCAGCCTTGCTTACCGGTGTTTCGCAACAAACTGGCGACCGTAAATATTTGCATGCACCGGGCATTACCGGCAGCACCATCACCACGGCCGACAAGCAAAACCTTGGCAACGCCCAGCCGAAATTCACGGCCAGCTTCAGCAACAATTTCACCTACAAAAGCTTCGATTTGAATATCCTGTTCACCGCTTCGTACGGCAACAAGATCTTTAACCTGTTGCAGCAGCAACTGGAAAAAACTACCACCACCACCAACGTTTCATCAGCATTGTTGGACAGGTTTGATTCGATAGCCAATCCAAACGGTAGGTTCCCGAAGGTGGTGAATGCGCCGGTGGTGCAGGTGCAAGATACCTACATCGAGGACGGTTCATACATCCGCCTGAAGAACATCACGTTGGGTTACAACCTTCCGAAAGACCTTGCCTCCAAGGTATGGGCAAAGCAGGTAAGGGTATTTGTTTCGGCACAGAACCTATTGACACTTACTAGCTACAACGGGCTTGATCCGGAGGCCAATTTCTACGACCAGAACAACCTGCAGCCGGGCATCGATTATGGTGTTTATCCTAATTCAAAAACGTATCAAGTGGGGGTGAACGTAACCTTTTAGCCATAAGCTGTTAGCGATGAGCTTTGGGCTTGCAGTAGTATTCGAAAGACTGACAGGGTTTGGTGTCAGGCTGAGCTTGTCGAAGCCTTAGCTGGTGCGAACACGAAATTGCTTAAACAGATGTACAAACGGATTGCCATGAAGCCTTCGACAAGCTCAGGATGACAGTCGCTACATTTTAAACGTTCATTAAAACAATCAACATGAAAAAGATACCAATCATAGTAGCCGCAGTAATCAGCTTCTCTGCCTGCAATAAACTTACCGAACAACCGCTCGGCAGCCTTACTACCACCAATTTTTACAAAACACAAACAGATGCCGTTGCCGCAGTAACCGCGGTTTATAGCACCATGACCACCGATATAAACAACGACTTCCCTATTTATGGACGTAACCTGAACCTTGTAGTCGACAACCCTAGCGACAACCAAGTGTACAGCCCGTCCAATACCAATCCCGACGTTCGGGCCTTGGGAACGGCCACTTATGTTAGCACCAACGACCGCCTGCATAAAATTTATGCGCAGTTATATTGGGGCATCGACAAGGCCAACATCGCCATCGACAATATCCCCAACATCCCCGCCACACAATTTGTAGATCCCAGCCACGCAGCGGCAGACCTAGTTCGCGAAGCAAAGTTTATAAGAGCCTTGTATTATTTTAACCTGGTAAGATTGTTTGGCGATGTATCGATGGTGCTGCACGATCCAACTTCGTTGTCGCTAAATGCATTGGAGGTAAGCCGGGCACCCAAAGATTCGGTTTATAGCCAGATTATTGCTGATTTAACCGCCGCCACTGCTTTGCCGGCAACTTATACCGCCGCAAACGTGGGCAGGGTTACCAGCGGTGCGGCGCATGCCTTGCTGGCAAAAGTGTACGTGACGCGGCACGATTGGGCCGATGCCAAAACCGAATTGGAAAAGGTAATTACCGCCGGCACTGGCTTTGCCAATGCTACCGGCAATTATGGGTACGACCTATTCCCAATTTTCTCCCAAGCCTTTCAGCCTGCCACCAAAAACGGCAAGGAGCATATCTTTTCTGCACAGTTCAACGGCACCACCGGTGGCTTCACCAGCACGCAAAACCTCAGTTCCTTCACGTGGAGCAACTCAGCTTATACATCCGATATCCCCGCCGACGCAACCGTAGTTGAAAACGTTTTTAATATTGCTGACCAACGCAGGAGCACTTCCTTTTATGATTCGCTCTTCAACACAACCACCAACGCTTGGGTAAAATGGCCGTTCTATAATTTCCTGAAATTCGTTGACCAAAGTAGTGGTTTTAGCACCGCCCTTGCAGGCGGGCAAGGAACCAACAGCAAAGTGAATTTTCCGGTGCTGCGCTATGCCGATGTGCTGTTGTTGTATGCCGAAGTGCTGAACGAACTGAACAACGGGCCGACCGCAGAAGCTTACAAGGCCATTAACATTATCCGCAGCAGGGCCTTTAATTCGTACACCAGCGGCGGCAATTATACCAACCATGCGTACGATTTATCTGGATTGAGTTATATCAATTTCAAGGATTCCGTTTTTACCGAACGCAGGCGTGAGTTTATACAGGAAAGCCAACGTTGGTTCGATCTGGTACGCCGTGCACCCGATGCCGAATATGGTCCCGGTCAATATTACTTAACTTCTGTGCACAGCATGTTGGGCAACCCCAAAGCCGCAGCAACATTGAAAGATACTTTGTTCCCCATCCCGCAAACTGAAATTGACCTGTACAACAACAACAGCTTGTTCCCACAAAACCCGGGCTGGTAATTAACGACCGTGTCAGACGCCTTGTATTTTGGGCGTCGGACACATGGATAAACAAGATAGCTAGTGCTTTGGGCGAACCATCGAGATAAACTTTGCCGAAAGCCCCAAGCAACAGTGCTTGAGACTTTCGCCAACTTCCGACACCCTGTTACATCGCTGTTTTGCCCTTTCGGGAAGTCCCGAAACCTTGTCGCAGCACTGTTTGGTATGTTCCTTACAGTCCGGAACCTTCCCACACCACTGTTTGGGATTTTCAGGATACACTTCAATCTAACATACTTAGCAGAGCGGCAAGCGCCAAAAACCTAGAAGGTCTTTCCAATACTCCAAACATTCACGGATCCCAAAATAGACCTTATAGGTTTGGTCAGCAACCCAACATCACCAACCATGTTTCGCTATTCCAACCCATTTTTTACTTTTTACTTTTTAATTTATAACATGATAAACAGAAAAATTGCATCAACGGCATTTATTGCCACCAGTTTATTGGCCGCCCAATTGCAGGCGCAAGACACCTACAAAGGCACCGTCGGTAAAACCTTAGCCGATTCAAAAGAATATTGGTCGCCCGTACCCAAAGCACCTGCCGGTGCACCAAATGTGCTGCTAATCATCTTGGATGATGTGGGCTTCGGCGCATCCAGTGCTTTTGGGGGATTAATAAAAACACCGACGCTCGATAGCTTGGCCAACAATGGGCTTCGGTATACCAATTTCCATACTACCGCTATTTGCGCCCCTACCCGCTCGGCCTTGCTTACCGGCCGTAATTCGCACTTTGTGCACGAAGGCGGCTTCTCTCATATCGGTATGTCAGCTGGTTTTCCTGGCTACGATGGGCGCATACCATCCAGTGCTGGCACCTTGGCCGAAATATTGCGTGACAATGGTTACAACACCTTCGCCGTAGGCAAATACGGATTGACACCAGACGAAGAAGCCACCGACGCAGGCCCGTTCGACCATTGGCCAACCGGCAAAGGCTTCGACCATTTCTTTGGTTTCTTGGGATCGCAAACCGACCAATACAAACCTGATTTAGTAGAAGACCAAGCCCATGTAACACCAGACGGCCGTCACCTGAACGAGCAGATTACCGACAAGGCCCTCAGTTATTTGGTGCGCCAAGAAAAAACGGCACCCGGCAAACCTTTCTTTTTATATTATGCGCCCGGTGCCACCCATGCCCCGCATCAGGTTGACAAATATTGGAGCGACCAATACAAAGGCAAGTTCGACGAAGGCTGGGATGTGTTCCGCGAAAAAGTACTGACCAACGAAAAACGTTTGGGCACTATTCCGGCGAATGCACAATTGCCTGCTCGCAACCCAAGGGTACAGCCATGGAATTCACTTACCGCCGACCAGAAAAAATTATTTGCACGTTTCTTTGAAGTGTATGCCGGTTATCTTACGTATACCGATTTCCAAATTGGCCGCCTTATCAATCATTTGCGTGAAACCAACCAGTTGGACAACACCATCGTTTACGTGATCATCGGCGATAACGGAGCCAGCAAAGAAGGCACCACCGAAGGTGTGATTACGCCAAGAACCAACCCTTCTAGGTTAAAATCCGAAGCAGATTTCTTGCAGACAAATCTCTTGAATATCGATTCCATCGGCACGCCAAACGGTTCGGCCAACTATCCGTTGGGTTGGGCACAGGCGGCCAACACGCCTTTCAGGGAATGGAAACAGGATGCCGACGCAGAGGGCGGCACGCACAATCCTTTGATCGCATTTTATCCCAAGGGCATTAAGGACAAAGGCGGTATTCGTCCGCAATACGGCCATGTGATTGATATTTTGCCAACTACGTTGGAATTAACCGGCATTAAAGCGCCAAAATACATCAGAAGCGTGAAACAGGATTCCATCCAAGGCACGTCGTTGGCCTATTCCATTAACGATGCGAAGGCGGCTTCAAAACATATCGTTCAGCATTATTACATTTTCGGTTCCCGTTCCATTTATTTTAATGGATGGAAGGCCGAAGCGGCTCATCATCCCGACAACATAGACTACGACTTTACCCAAGGTGCTAAAGTGGAAGACAAAAGTTTTGACGACGACGTTTGGGAATTGTACAACCTGAACGATGACTTCAACGAAACCAAAAACCTGGCAGCAAAATATCCGGAAAAACTGGCCGAATTGAAAAAGGTATTTGATGAACAAGCCAAAGCAAACCATTTATATCCGCTGATTGATTGGTACGATGTAAACAACAAACGCATCCACCATCCCAACGGAAGCGATACGCAAGGGCCGATCAAGTAATTTATTTAAAAAACAATTGGTGATAATTAAATTTTAATTATCGCCAATAATTAAAATACATTTTTATGAGGTTACAAGACATCACTTTATTAATTAAAAAAATAGCTATTGGAATTATAATTGTTTTGATTCCACTAGTAATATTTTATGAAGGATTGAAATTGATTCAACATATACTTTAATAAAATACCCAGATCAAATTATTAATAACAATTAAACTATTATTTAAAATGAAATTACAAAAAGAAACTGCCGTTAAAATCAGTAAAGATGTTTTCATTAGCCTGTTTATCTATGCCTTGCCGGTTATTACATTGGCACTTTATTTTAATTATACCGGAGGAAAACCTTGGTTACACAATACACACCAACCAGCATCATTTAATGCGCCACATTTTTTAGATTTTATTGCGCCAGTTTTCCGCAACTTGCAGTCTTGGGGATTTTTAGTCATTACGCTTGCACTTGGGGTTGCTGAATTTGCCTTCGGTTTGTACGACAATAAATGGACGACCAGCGAACGCAAAACTGATATTGCTTGTTTTTTATTACCCAAATTATTAACCCCGCCAGTAACAGTTTTTTTTACATTAAAATTATTGCCTTTTGTATTTTCTGGATTAAAAAACGAATACTCTTGGGTGCCTTTTTGGGGCGGCGTTTTTATTATTGCCATTGCCGATGACTTAACGCAATATTGGTATCATCGTTTGCATCATCAATTACCATTTTTATGGCGTTTCCATCGCACACACCATTCTGCACCTTATATGGGCATGGCCATGGCGAGCCGCCAAAACTATATTTACACGCTTTTCTTTTCCCAAATTTATTTAACTGCTGCCCTTGTTTATCTGGGGCTGGGTTTACCTGCATTATTTGTTGGCGTTCTAAAACATATCATCACGCTTTCTGCACATTCAAGCATTGCATGGGACAAACCTTTTTACAAATACAAAGTATTGCACCCCATTGCATGGATATTGGAAAGGGTTATTTCAACACCGGCCACGCATCAGGCGCACCACGCTGATACCACAGATGATGGTGTTGGATATTACAAAGGTAATTTTGGCAACATGTTCTTTTTGTGGGATATCATCTTTAAAACGGGCATCATAACTCGCAGATATCCAACTGGTTTTGGTATAAAACATTATAAGCAAGAAGAATGGTACGCACAATTTTTATGGCCTATATTTAAATCGAAAAAAGAAGGAAGCGAATTATCTAAAAATGGACCGATGGTGGGCGATGCAATTCCTATAAAACGTGAATTGGAAGAGGAAGATTTTATTAGTTCGGGTTCATTTGCTACGGCATAATTAACCCAAGTTGCTAGCTATTGTTTTTTACACAATCAATAGCGAAATAAGGGTTGACAGTTGACGGTAGCTGAAACACAGCCATCTACATTTTATGCCTGTTATTCGTCATCTGCCAACCATTCGAGCAAGCAACACGTATTAAAAGTAATAACTAGCAACTTGGCATAATTAAAATTAATTATGCTCTCACTATTAAATAGCAAAAATTATTGGTAATCAATTTCAACTAAACAATTTTATGATTTTAAATAAAGTATTTAAAACCGGATTTATTGTAATTACTATTTTTTATTTAAATCCGGCATTTAACCAAGGTTTAAATAAAACAACAATTCCTGTTCAAGCATTTGCGGCTAAAATAAACCAACAAACAAACCCACAGATAATTGATGTACGTACGCCGGAAGAATTCAATATCAATCATATTAATGGGGCGATAAACATCAATATGCAAAAGGCCGATTATATAAATAGTATTAAACCCCTCGATAAAACAAAGCCGGTATTTATTTATGCTATACAAACTAGTAGGCCAGATGTTTTGGCGAAGCAATTAACAGACTTGGGTTATACAGAAATATACGAATTACAATCGGGTATAGCAGCTTGGATCGGTGCTGGTTATCCTTATTTTAGCACGTCAAAAAATACCCTTACATTAAAAGATTACAACAAAATTATTACCGATAATAAATTGGTATTAGTTGATATCGGTAGTAAATATTGCGGCATTTGTCAAAAGGCGAAGCCCATTTTAGATAGCGTGAAAAATGAATACGGCAATGCCATAAAAGAAGTAGAAATAGATGTACAGGACAGTCCACAATTAATAGCAGAATTAAAATTAGTTACGTCCATTCCTTTTGTTTTAATATATAACAATGGAAATATTGTTTTAAAAAGAACAGGCATTACTGATTTAAAAAACAATTTGGAATCCGTTATTGCACTTACGAAGTCACCTGATAAAAAGGCAGGATCGCGGTAAACTAATACAAACATTTTTAGAAAAATACAAATCCCTGTTTCAGCAAAATTTGTGCTGAACAGGGATTTGCTTTTAACAAATTTACACTTATTATCTTTATTTTTCGCCGATATTGTTTGCTCAAAATCATATAGTTGGGGCAATATCCTGTTGTCCGTTTCGGGATTAGTATTTTTGCCATACCATTAGATAAGTTTATTGCAATTTCACGCCACCTATTTCATTGGCCTCGTAAGCAGCTTCTACGCACGCCATAGTGTAAATGGCATCTTCTACTGAATTATCGGGTTGGCAATTGGCGTTATTTGCAGCTTTCATCATTTGCCAGATGCTACCAATAAATGCATGCGGAAACCATCCGCCAGTTATTCCCAATGCTTGCCACACCGGCATTTTGCCATCTTCCAACACAATGTATTCCATGGTGTCTGGCAGTCCGGTTGGGTAATCCATCAATAAACCAAGCTTTATTTTAATGGCTCCTTTTGTGCCTGTTATTTCAATAAAGGCATCTTGATTTTTTGCACCATAAAAATGAGTATGATTTGTTATAATATTGGCGTTAATTGAGTCGCCATAATCCATAATGATGTTTGTTTTAACGGATGCTAAATCCTTCATGGCAGGATGTTTTACCGTTTTTGCAAAAACACTACGCGGATTGCCCAACAGTGAGCGGATTAAATCGATATAATGAATGCTGTGGTATAAAATCTCCATCCTAGGCAGGTTAAATAGAAAGCTCCACAAATGCCATGGTGTAAAAATATTTATATGTATATCGATCCCACAGATATCACCAATTGTTTTGGCATCGATTATTTTGCGTGCTGCCATAATAAAAGGTGCATAGCGCAACTGGAAATTGATTCCCGCAGTCAGCTTTTTGTTCCTACAAATTTGTAAAATTTCATTGGCCTCTTGTATGTTATTGCCCATCGGTTTTTGTATCAACACAGTTGCTTCATCTGGCAATTGGCGTAAAATGCCGGCTATAACATTTCCGGGAACTGCAATATCAAAAATGGCAGTTTTATCAGCGTTGGCAATCATCTCGACCAAGCTGCTAAACGTTGTAGGTATATTGAATTTTACAGCCAATGCCTTGGCTTTTTCAACATCTTTATCATAAATGCCCGCTACTTTAAACCCTGCTATTTTGTAAGCGGGCAAATGTGCATCGTTTACAATTCCGCCTGCACCGATTATGTATATTGGTTTTGATGCGATGGGTTGAACAGCGTCGTTAAAATCGAATATCATGGTATAAATTCCAATTAATAAAAATCCAAATTCCAATTAATTAAATCTTAGTGCAATTTAAAAGGCTTTAGTTAAGTTGGAAGGTTAAATCCCAAAAATCATTTTAATCATATCAATCAAGGTTTAGATTATCCCCTGCCGCCCATATAATTTCCGTAAGTTAAAATCAACACTGCCGTTACCAACACGCCCAAGGCCAAGGCCAAAGTGTTGATGGTTTTTTTATTGCAATTGGCCCATTCTTTCATGGCCAACCCGGCCACGGTGCTAAACAACACCAACATAATCATGTGGATAGCCCAACTGGTGAATTTGTAATTGCCCATGTGTATGTGCGCAATTAAATAAAAGAAAAACTGAGAATACCATAAAACGCCGGTTAAAGCCGACATTAAAAAGTAAAAACCGGCTTTACCTTGTTTCTGATTGTCGGGGGCAATATTTACCGTTTCGGGTGAATTATCATCGGCAGGAATCAATCGTACATTGTGTTGCGAGGCCACACCAATTACGCCGCCGCCACGTGCCAATCCCTTGCGCATCGGCACTTTAAGATATTCTTTAAACGTATGGTTTTTTTTATGGAGGTATAAACAATAAATCAACGTACTACAAAAAGCACCGGTATTAGCAAATAAAAAAATGACATTGCCCTGAAAATTGCCAGCACCATATTTGGCTGCCACGGCCGCAATAGGTTGGCCTTGGTCCAGCGCAAAACCATACACTGCCGAAAGAATACCAGCTAAAAAACAAAGCGGCAAGCCTTTTGCCAAAGAAAAAGTAGTAAGGCTAGTTTTAATCATACCTTTTTCTTTGCTTCTGCCTGCCAATCCGCACAATGCGATGCCCATGGCACCGATGGCAATACCAATCATAATTAATGTTGAGCCGCTTCCGCTTAAAATGGTGCTTAGTGTGCCGTGTACCAACGGCGGCAACAAGGTTCCAAATACGCATGAAATGCCTACTGCAATGGCATACGTTAGTGAAAAGCCGACATATCGGATAGCAATGCCGAAAGCCGTGCCGCCAATGCCATACGCCATACCTAATAAAAAGGATGATAGCATGGCGTTTGTTGGCGCTTCGCTTAAAACCGCAAATAAATGTGGAATGGTTATTAGTGCGCCGATGATTGGCATCAACACCCAACAAACTACGGCTTGTGCCAACCAATAGGTCTGCCAGCTCCAACCTGTCGTCCGTTTCTGTGGCACATAACAGAGCGATGCACAACAGGCGCCTACGGCATGTAAAGAAATTCCGATTAAAACCTGAAACATAGCGAATAGTGAATAGTGAATGGTCAATGGCTAGTGGTAAATGGCAAGTGGCAAGTGGCAAGTGGGGTATGGCTAGTTAGTAGTTTATTATTTATTCATGTAGAAGTTTAATAAATTTAAATGTGATTAAATTTCTATTGTGAAATGTAAGCTTGCAAACTCACTGTTCACGATTCACATTTTGGAAACTCACGACTGACGATTCACTCCTCACGATAATGATAAATTATAAAAATTTTTTGCATTATCGTAAAACACATTATTTAATTGCGCTTCGTTTAATAACTGCGATAAAATGTCTTTATAAGCGTTCCATATCCGCTCATAATTGCTGGCCAATAAACTCACCGGCCAATCACCGCCACAAAAGCACCGGTCTGTTCCGAAATGGTTTAATGCAAATTCAATATAGGGTTGTAAATCATCGTTTTGCCATGCTGTTCCAATTTTAGCCGTTGTTCCCAACCCCGATATTTTGGCATAACAATTTTTATGTATTGCTGCTTCGCTCATCAATTCGCCCCAAATGCCAAATTTTTCTTAGCAATTAAGAG
>CAWJTH010000042.1:0-10035 GCA_963845495.1 uncultured Chitinophagaceae bacterium | reverse complement strand
TCCATGCTCCGAAGCATGGACAGCAATTAAACCGCACGCAAACTACATTAAATCTGTTAAATGTAAATGTGCGAGCGGAAAAGTATCCACCATTTATTCAGAAACATCCAATGAGTACGTTGATGTAATGCCGCAAAATATTTTTCCTGTAGCGTCACGCAATTCATTTTTATGGATGAGCGAAAAAGACGGCTATAAACATATTTATGAAATGAAATTGGGCGATACAGCCATGCGGCAAATAACAAAAGGCCCTTGGGAAGATATTGAAATAAAAACGGTAGATGAAGAAACGGGTGATATTTTTTATTTGGGAAAAGAAGACGGAAGCAGGCAACAAAACCTATACAAAATAAATATCGACGGTAAAAGCAGGATGCGTATTACAGCCGATGCGGACGGTTGCCACAACGTTTGGATAAGCCATAACAAGCATTTTTTCTTTGATGAGCATAGCGGCATCAATACGCCAACTGATTATCGGATGTATAATACCAAAGGGAAACCGTTGTTTTCTAAATTTATAACCAATACCGTTTTGGCGGAAAAAATGAAGGGTTATAGCATTCCTTCGGCTGATTTTTTTAGCCTTTCAATAAACGACTCTTCGAGAGTTAATGCCTATTTAATAAAGCCCAGCCAAAGTTTTAAACAAAAATTGCCTTTGCTTTTTTACGTGTATGGCGGCAATACACAGCAAGAAGTAACCGACCAATGGCGTGACAAGCAAACGCTTACATTACGATATTTGGCAAACCAAGGATATTATATTGTGTGTGTAGATCCACGGGGAACGCCGGGCCGTGGTGCATCGTTTAGAAAAGCTAATTGGAACCGTCCCGGCGAAAGAGAAATAGAAGATATTTTAGCGTTGAAAAATTTTATGGGCGCATCTTTTAGGAATAGTGTCGACACCGCAAAATGTGGTATTATGGGCTGGAGCTACGGCGGCTTTTTGGCAGCGCTTGCACAAACAAAATATGCCGGTAATTTTAAAGCTGCCATAGCTATTGCACCAATAACCAACTGGCGTTTATACGATAATGTTTATACAGAAAGGTTGCTGCAAGCGCCTAGTGAAAATGCTGCACAATACAAAATTTGTTCACCCACCAGTTATGTAGATAAATATGTTGGAGGCCTTTTTTTAATACATGGCACTGCTGATGATATTGTGCATTTAAATAATAGCTTGGAATTAAGTAAAGAATTAACCAATGCTGGAAAAGATTTTCAACAACATTTTTATCCCGATAAAACGCATAGCCTTACTGATAATCCACCTAATATACTTAGGGTAGATTTATACAGGCGTGTAGAAAAGTTTTTAAAAGAAAATTTGAGTAATTGATTTGGGGCAATGTTTTGCACCAAAAAAGGCAATGATTGTGCTTCAATCATTGCCTTTTTCTATTTTAGCAGTTTCCCCTTTTTTAATATTTCTTTTCTTTTTTTTATTTATTTGTCGAACTACTAATAATTATCTTTTTAATAAAAACAATTATATTGCCATATAAAGAAACATCCGAAAGGTCCACTTAATATCCCAATTTAGCTAATTTATGAAAAAAGAAAACAAAAAAGCTAATCCAAAAACAACGGCTCTCGGCGTAAGAAAAAATAATACTATAATTCCAGCTACATCAATTAAAGAAAACAAATCGGCAATAAAAACAAATATTGGCGTAGCAAATAAATCCACTACCAAAGAATTATCTTTTTTGCGTTTTGCCATATCCAAAAAGAATAAAATATATCTTTTCGCTACCATTTTAATTGCCATTCTTTATTTTATTTTTTTACGGATTTATTTCCCTTTTCCAAGTTTCTTTTCTGATTCCAATGCTTATGTGCAATGTGCAAGTAATCACCAGCTTGTAAGTTTCAGGCCAACTGGCTATAGTCGATTTATCAGTTTTTTTCATGATTTTTCCGACTCTGATTTCGCTTTAATAATTGGCCAATACGGATGCAATGTAATAGCTAATTTATTGTTTTTTTTAAGTCTTACTTATTTCTTTTCCATAAATAAAATATTGAAAAATATTTTATTTATTGTGCTGTTAGCCAACCCTTTATATCTTTTATATAGCAATTATGTTTTAAGCGATTCCTTTTTTTGCAGCTTTACAATTGCATGGTTCACCGTACTTATTTGGATGGTATATAAACCCGGTTGGTTCGTTTTTATTGCGCAATTAGTAATGCTGGTATTGTTATTTAAACTTCGTTATAATGCCATCACTTATCCATTTATTACAGCATTGGCCGTAGTTTTTTCTCGTCAAGAAAAATGGAAAAAATGGGCGATTGTTATTACCAGCGCAATGGTTATATATTTGGTGCAATTAAATATTTCGACCAAAACAGAAGAAATAACAGGCACCTATGTTTTTTCTGCTTTTGGTGGTTGGCAATTGGCTAGCAATGCTTTATATGTAGTAAGAAAAGAAAATATAAACCCGACTATATTTACGGATGACGATTCAAAAGCAATTTATAAGTTGTCAAAAAACTATTTTGATTCAATTGCAAAAATTAAACATGGCAATGATACCATACCCATTAATGGTACTTTTTTGTGGGATCAAACATCTCCGTTAAAAACTTATTTAGTGCAATATGCCTATGCTGGAAGGCTACCCAATTATTTTAGAACTTGGACAGCGCTTGGCCCAATATACTCCGATTTTGGTATGACGGTAATTAAAAATAATCCTTTAGCATACATAAAATATTTTGTGCTGCCCAATGCCGCCAGCTATTGGAAACCCGAAATGGAGGCTTATGACAATTACAATACCGGTTCGGATACTGTAAGCAAAACAGTTAAAGATTATTTTAAATATAGTTCCAACAAGGTAAATGCTAAATCGGCCGATGGGATTTATAAAATTTTAATGCATCCCTACAAATGGATTTTTCCTGTTATAAATGCTATTTTTATTTTGCTTGCTATTGCTACGCTAATAAATAAAAGGATTAGAAAACAGCAGCCTATTTTTTTTAAATCTGCTATTTTAATGTGCGGATTTTATGTTATTAATTTTTGTTTTGTAGTAGGCCTTGCACCAACGGTATTTAGGTATCATGTTTCGATACTAACATTATGTGTTGCTTTTAGTATCTATTTTATTCAATATCTTTTTATTGCAAAAAAAACTTTAATCAAAGTGTAATAATTACTGGTTCAATACAGTTGTAAATAATTATAAAGGTTTAAATAGCATCTTATATTTGCTTCATTTATAATTAAATAGGCACAGTTATAAACTACACAACATGCAAAAAAAAATAGCCATTATAGGCGCAGGGCCGGCGGGTTTAACGGCTGCTTATTTATTGGGAAAGGCAAACGAAGAGGTAATGGTTTTTGAAAAAGATGCGAGATATGTGGGCGGTATTTCAAGAACAGAAACCTACAAAGGCTATAGTTTTGATATAGGCGGCCATCGTTTTTTTAGCAAAAGCAAAGCCGTGGAAGATTTTTGGACAGAAATTTTAGGAGATGAAATGTTAGAAAGACCAAGAAGCAGCAGAATATATTACAATAAAAAATTCTTTTCTTATCCTTTAGCGGCCATGGAGGCTTTGCAAAAACTTGGCATTATTGAAAGCACTTTATGCGTGTTCAGTTATTTGAAAGCCAAAATAAAGCCTGTTAAAAATCCCACCAATTTTGAAGATTGGGTGGTAAACCAATTTGGACGAAGGCTGTTCAATATATTTTTTAAAACCTACACCGAAAAAGTTTGGGGTATTTCATGCAAAGAAATTTCTGCTGATTGGGCCGCACAGCGTATTAAAGGGCTTAGTTTAAGCAGCGCTATAAAAAACGCAATATTCAGACCCAAAAAAAAAGGTGGCGATAAATTGATTAAAACGTTGATCGATAGTTTTCGATATCCCAAAAAAGGCCCGGGAATGATGTGGGAAGTATGTGCCGAAAAATGCGTGGCAATGGATGTGAAAATAAACATGGATTGTGGCGTAAAATCAATTCAATTTGATGAAAATAAATGGAATATTACTACTACCGAAGGTAAAACATACGTTGGGTTCGATTATATCATTTCTTCTGCGCCCATGCGGGAACTGATAAAAAATATCCAGCCAAATTTACCAGCCAAAGCTTTGCAAGCATCTGCTAATTTAAGTTATCGCGATTTTATAACCGTGGTATTGATTTGTAAAGATGAAGACGCATTTACCGACAATTGGATTTATATACACGACCCTTCGGTAAAAGTGGGCCGCGTGCAAAATTTTAAAAGCTGGAGCCCTTTTATGGTTCCCGATGAAAAAATGGCCTGTTACGGCTTAGAATATTTTTGTTTTGAAGGAGACGGCATGTGGAACAAGTCCGACGAAGCTTTGATTGCACTTGGCAAAAAAGAGATTGAACAAATTGGTCTTACTAAACAAAAAGATGTAGAAGACGGCTATGTTGTAAGGCAACCCAAAGCTTATCCCGTGTACGACCGAGATTATAAAATGAATGTGGATGAAATAAGAAAAGCGCTGAAAGCCTATCCAGGCTTATATCTTGTGGGTAGAAACGGCATGCACAAATATAATAACCAAGACCATAGTATGATGACTGCCATGCTGGCCGTAAAAAATATTATTGCAGGAAAAGAGTTATATGATGTTTGGGCAGTAAACGAAGATGCCGAATACCACGAAGGCGGCAACCGCGGCACCGAAACAAAGGAAAAAATTTCGGAACGGATAGTGCCACAAAAAGTGGTTGCCTAAATTTGTCAACCTTGTTTTTGCAGATTGTAATTCACAAAGATCAAAGGTTGACAAATTCCTAGCCAGCAAAAGTTGCCAACTTTTATTTCAAAGTCCTTTTTAAAACATCCAATTTTCCATCAATATCCGCTTCGTTATAATTTAACCCAAAGAATGGCAAACATGTAGATTATTCGAGTGATATTTTATTTTAAATATTTTATTTAAAGTTGATATAAAATAAAAACTTCTGCTTAGTTTTAGATCTAGAAAACAGCGAGCCATATTATTATAATAGTTTGCTGTAATTAATTCAAACTTAAAAACAAAACCTGCCTTATGGAAACAAACGAAAACAATCAACCACCGGCGGTTGATTCAATGTATCAGCACCCATTAATGCATACAAACGAGACCGTTAACCACGGCGAAGCAAGCACTGCATTTGCTGCAACTGCTGAAAACACAGTGCCTGAAGATGAAACAATTGGCAACTATTTAACTCAATTACAAGCCGCAAAAAAGGAAAAAGCCCAAAAAGATATGCTTTTTGGTGGATTGTGGTGCGTTGGTGGCATTGTTGCAACCGTTGCTGATATCGGATATATTTTTTGGGGTGCCATCGTTTTTGGTGGTATCCAGTTTTTTAGGGGATTGGCAAATTTAAAAAGTGAAGATTGAGCCTCCCTTTTGCCCTTTGCACAAGTTTTATTTGTATGCCGTGTTAAAGGCGTTTTCAATTTATCGTAAAAATTTGGCATAAAAGTTTAAGCTTAGCTTGCAATAAATGAAGATTTTGGTTGTTTGTGAGTTGTCGTCTCAATAATTTGTTTTTACAGAACCAATTGGGATGATAACTTCACAAACAGCAAAAATCTGGATATTGTAATCTAATATTGAATGGAAGTACTCATCAAAAAAACCAAAAAAATCATTAAAACCATAGGATGGACCATCCTTATGGTGATATTGATGTTGGTTGGCTTCCATATTTGGTTCATCAACAATTCAGAAAGGTCGATAGAAAGATTGATTGCTTGGCGATCTAATGGAAAATTAAGGGCCAAAATAAAGAAATTCAGCATCGATTATTTTAATAATAATGCTGAAATAAAAGAATTAACAATTTTTAATTCAGATACCATAAGCCGAGGTACTGCTTACCGTTTTACCACGCAAGAACTACGTTTCAATATCCGTTCAAAATGGGATTTGGTTTTTCATAAAAAATTATTAATAGATTCGCTTATTTTTTCTTCTCCCAATATTATTATCACAAGAAAAGCGCATGACAGCACCGCTAAAAAGTTAGCGTTGGCCGAAGAATTAGGCAATGTGTATAATGCCATCAATAATTCGTTAACAGTGCTAAATTTAGAACGGTTTGAAATAAATGATGGAAAAGTAAAAGTGAAAGATGCTGGAACATTAGGCAAAACGAGGTTCGAATTATCGCACATTTTTTTATCGATTGATCATTTAAAAATTGATTCTACTAATAAGAACAAACATTCCTTTGCATTTTCCGACAGGGTTTTATTGCGTGTTTTAAAACAAAAAGTAAAATTGCCCGACGACACAAGCAGTATTTCTTTTAATCAGTTATTGATCGATTCTAAATTAGGTATTATTGAAATTGAAAATCCCGCAATTAAAATTTATCCACCAGTTGGGCTTCAAAATAAATTCATAGCGTCAGCATCGCAATTAAATATTACGGGCCTTGATTTTAATACATTGTATAGTCAGCCATTAATAAATATCGATTCTGTATTTATGCAAAACCCACAGGGCGATTTGCAATTATATCGAAAAGATAAAAGCTTAAGGAATAAAAAGCAAATGCCGCTTGATGATGCGCTGCGCAATTTGCCAGTTGCAGTAAATATTAACCACGTGGTGGTACAAAATGGAACGGTTGCTGTTGGTTTGCACCAAGCTGGGAAAACAACTGTATTTGATACTAAAAACGACAATTTGAGTGTTATTGGCATTAGTTTAAATGATACAGCCGCAAAACCATTTAATATTCAAGGGTTTAATTATATAATACGTAAATATGTTGGTTACACTCCCGATAGTATTTATCGGTATCAGTTCGATAGCCTACAATTTATTGATAACCGGATTATATTGTACAATTTCAATATCGCTACCATTAAAAAAGTTCAATCTATTTTAATTAGAAATTATAGCGTTCCAAAATTTGAGATTACTGACATGGATTGGCCTTCGTTTATTTTTAATAATCATTTTAAGGCACATAAGGCTGTGTTGTTTAATGCCGTTTTCAACATTGAAAAAAATAGTGACCAAAACATAAAATTAACTGGTAAAGACGGCAATAAAAAGTCTATATATCAAACTTTATCTGTAATGGATAATTTGCTTGATTTGGATGAATTAAAGGTAGTAAATGGCGAATTCAACGCGAAACAAGGCGAGGATTTGAATTTACACATCGGTCATTTAAATTGGGATATTAATGCCAATGAACTAACCGAGGCCAAAACATTTAAACAATTGATCCATTCAGTAAAAGAATTATCTTTTGATACCGCCACAGCTACCAATGCAGCACTAACGCTACATATTTCTAAATCTATTTTTAATAATTACAATAAGCAATTATTGTTTAATCATATCTTGCTAAATACCAATAACCAAAGCATTACTGCCAGTTTAAATAATGTAGCAGTAAGCGATTTTTCGTTTGATAATAAAGAACTGGAAGTAAATGAAATACATTGGGATAACGGAAATATATACATTGACAGGCGAAATATGAGCGGCAATAAAATAAAACAGATTGACCAAAAAAACTATTCTTTTTCTTTAAATAATATTTCAGGTAATAACAGCTTATTGTCTTTTGAAAATGACAACGTGCAAGCGCAAATAAACATAAAGCGTTTGTATGCCAATAATTTGAGTAAATTAGTTGGTTCTTCATTTCAATTAAAAGGATTGTATTTAAATGGCGAAAATGCATTAGCAGATTTTCCAAATGCACAGTTTGAATGTAAGGAAGCCGTAATTAACGATGAAGGAATATCGACACTTAAAAACGTTTCTTTTATACGAAAAACAGCTACGGATACGGTTAAACTGCAATTACCCATTGCTAATTTTATTCCTTTCATCAATAAAGCAATTGCGTCTAACAATATTGTGATAAACAACGTAGAACTGCAAGAACCACAGCTTTATTTAACAACGGCCACAGCTGTAAGCAAACCTGATGCTATAATTCATCCAATTCAATTACCTGCATTTCATATAAACGGGATGGATATGACTAATGCAACAATTCATTTTGCTTTTGGAAGCGAAACCGGTAAATCGATTATTGATGCCAAAGCTATTTCGATGCATGTACAGGATATTCTTACGCAAAGCGATAAAAATATTTTGTTCGATAAGGTTAATTTATCCTTTAATAATATTTTAATGAATAAAGATGATGATGTATTTATAAGTAGCGGTAATATAAATATTTTGGCTGAACAATTTTTATTTAATCCTTTCGCTAAAAATTGGAAATTAAATTTAAATAGGTTATCCGTAAGTGATTTTACTTATTCAAATGCGGCAACACAAACAAATAACCTTTCATTAAATAAAATTGAAGTAGGACATATTAATGCTAGTAATGATGATATTGACGAAGGATTGCCTTGGCTTATTAATAAATCAAATGCATTTATTTCATTAGATAAGATGCATTGGCAAACAAAAAGTACCAATTTTCAGTTGAGCAATTTTTTATTTGACGGTGCTAAAAAACAAGTTTTAATTGATTCTGTTTCAACTGATCCAAACCAATCAAGAACCGATTTTGAAAATAAATTAATTTACCGAAAAGCTTTTATAGCCGCCAACACAGGGAAAATTGTAATCGATAGAATTAGCTACAATGGTGATTCAATCCATATTCCACATATTATAACTAACAATGCCTATTTAAATATTTATAGCGATAATTTAAAAAAAGCCAAAGCACAAACTATAAAGCTATTGCCGGTTGAGGCATTGCAAAAAATAAATATCCCTTTGCAGATTGACACACTACAATTAAATAACATGGCAATTAATTACACTGAAATAAATGCGGTCACAAAAAAAATGGGTACTGTTAATTTTAATGCTATTAATGGGAATATATTAAATATCAATACCAAACCAACCCAAGCAACCGATAGTTTGCGTCTAAATATTGCTGCCGTTTTTTTGGATAAACTGCCATTGTATTTTACCATGCAATCATCATACTTGGATTCTTTAAAAGGATTTGCCTTGCAATTAAATGTTGGTAGGGGAGATGCCAAAATATTAAATCCTGTTTTGGAGCCATTTATTTTATTGCGGGCAAAATCTGGATTTATTGATAGTATGCAAATGTTTGCAATTGCAAATGGTTCTGGCGATGACGATTGCGACCGCGGCCAAGCAGATCATCGTCGATCGGATGGCGGTGATCGTCGCCGGTGGCGTCGAGTCGATTTCGCTGGTGCAAACGCCGGAGCTGCGCATCGATAAAGATCCCGCGCTCGCTGCGCATGCACCCCGATGCGTATATGCCCATGCTCGAGACCGCCGAGGTCGTCGCCGCGCGCTACGGCATCGATCGCGAGCAATGCGATCGCTACGCGCTGCGCTCGCAGCAGCGCACCGCGGCCGCCCAGGCGGCGGGCCGTTCGCCGACGAAATCGTGCCCTTCGCCGCGACGATGAAAGCGACCGACAAGGAGACGCGCGCGGTCAGCTATCGCGAGGTCAGACTGGACCAAGACGAGGGCGCGCGACCGGACACGACGAGCGCGGGGCTGGCCGCGCTCAAGACCGTGATCGCCGGCGGCACGGTTACGGCGGGCAATGCGAGCCAGTTGTCCGATGGCGCCTCGGCCTGCGTCCTGATGGAGGCGCGGACCGCCGAGCGACGCGGGCTTACCCCGCTCGGCCGCTATATCGGCATGGCGGTCGCCGGCACCAAGCCC
This sequence comes from uncultured Chitinophagaceae bacterium, assembly GCA_963845495.1. GTDB lineage: Bacteria > Bacteroidota > Bacteroidia > Chitinophagales > Chitinophagaceae > JAZKFT01. Next base: position 302 of record CAWJTH010000042.1, on the reverse strand, counting down.
GATGAAATGGGCATCGGGCCGGTGTTCGCGGTCCCGCGTCTGCTCGAACGTTTCGACCTGAACATCGAGGATATCGGCCTGTGGGAGCTCAACGAGGCTTTCGCCGTACAGGTTCTGTACTGCCAGGAACGGCTCGGCATTGCCGAGGAACTGCTCAATGTCGATGGCGGCGCGATCGCCATCGGGCACCCCTACGGCATGTCGGGCGCCCGTATGGTCGGCCACGCACCCATCGAGGGCAAACGGCGAGGGGCGCGCTACGTGGTCGTCACCATGTGCGTGGGCGGCGGCATGGGAGCGGC
>CAWJTH010000041.1:0-3382 GCA_963845495.1 uncultured Chitinophagaceae bacterium | reverse complement strand
TGAATTATGAAGATATGAATTCAGCAACAGGCAAGAATCCAAAAATGACTGCCTTTAAAACAGACTTTTTCTTTAACGATAAAGTTTTGTGCTTAGGTTCTAATATTAAAGGCGTAAGTAGCACGTATCCTATTCATACCACATTGTTCCAAACGGCTTTCGACAGCAGTAATACAAGCATCATAAATGGAAGCACGATTAGCGGCAACGCTTATTCAAATATTACCAATGCAGGTAGCACTTGGTGGGCTACCGATGCATTGGGTAACGGTTATGTAATTCCGCAAAGCGCCTACAATACCGATTCAATTATTTTACAACGTGCCAGCCAAACTACTCCTTTGCAAAGCAACAGCGGCACCGGAACAAATGATTTTGCCAAGGCTTATATTAATCACGGTGTTGCGCCTGGCGCAGCCGCTTATCAATATGCGATATGGATGCAGGGTGGCGCGGGAACGCAAGATTTAGCAACGAATTTTGCTAATTATTTCAAGATTGTTAAACAAGATTCTCAAGCACATGCCGCCGAGTACATACCCGATTCAATTTACGCTTATGCCATTTTCGATTCCAGTTATGTATTTAGCAATGATGTTGTAAAAAAGGTAGATAAGCCTTCGGTAATAATGACGCAAATTACCAACAATGGCAATAGTTTAAAAATAAGTTTAACCAATCCAAATCTAGGTTTATTGGCCAGCAATGAATTTTATACTTGGAGCCAAATCAGCCAAACTTCGTCTATTCTTAACCGTGTCCCGCAAACTGATGTTGTAAAATTAACGCTGAAGGGCAATTGGGCACTTGCAACGAGCACGAGTAACGTAAGCGTCACAAATGGTGGCGACAGCACGCTAATTTCGTTCAGCACAATCAATGGCCAAACTATTCAGGTGCAACTTGTAAAATCGGAGGCTATCCTGCCTTTAAATGTGCAACTTTTTGCTACACCTGATAACTTGAATAAGCAAATGCTTAACTGGACATACACGGAAGATGGACGCCAAGTGAAAAATATAGTAGTAGAAAAAAGTGGTAATGCAACGGATTGGGAGCAAGAAGCCAACTTGATTTCAACTACCAAAAACTATCTGTTCGACCATGAAGGTGTTTATTTTGTAAGGTTAGCGATTATACATGTTGATGGCAGCGAAGTGTTTAGCAATATTATTAAAGTAGGAGCCAGCAACAATATAGTAAATAAAATTATCGTTTCGCCGAACCCTGCTTCTGATCAGGTTATTATAAAAAGCAATTCAGGAGATTTGATGGTTCGACAAATAATTAACGCGGCTGGTGCCAACGTAATCAACCAAGTAAATATCAATAATACATCGGGTGGCGTTCAACTTGATATTAACCGTTTAACTAAGGGCTTTTATTTAGTAGAAATTATACAGAATAATGCAAAACAAGTTTTGAAGTTTATCAAACAATAAGCATTCACATTATTGTATTTGTTGTAATATATTTCTAAAAACAGCCGGTCTGTAGCACACAGCCGGCTATTTTTCATTATAAACCAGCCGTCATTTCTTTTCAGCTTGTTTTCTTGCCAAATATTCCGTTGGCATACAATCGTAATATTGCTTGAATGCGGTAGAAAAATAAGATGGTGAATTGAATCCCGACATGTAGGCGATTTCGGCCATGGTATGTTGGCGCTCTTCCAGCAATTCTACCGCTTTTTTAAAACGGATTCTTTTAATAAAATCCGTCACCGATTCACCTGTAATGGCTTTTAGTTTTAAGTACAAATTTGAACGGCTCATACCTATTTCGCGGCTGAATTTGTCCACCGAAAAATCAGGTTCGGAAAGATTTGTTTCAACTATGGCAATCGCATTTTTTAAAAATTCTTCGTCGATGCTGTTGAATGCCATCTTTTCGGGCACTACTTCGGTTGTGTTTGAATAATACTCTCTCAAACGCCTGCGGGAGCGTAAAATGCTCTGCACCTTGGCTTCCAATAAATTGATGGAAAAAGGCTTGGTCATGTAATCATCAGCACCCATTTCAAGCCCTTTAATCTGTTGTCCGGTTTCGGTTTTGGCCGTCAATAATATGACCGGGATATGGCTGGTTTGGATATTCTTTTTTACCCGTTTGCAAAAATGTAGGCCGTCCATTTCGGGCATCATCACATCGCAAATAATTAAATCTACTGGTTGGTTTTCCAGCACATTTAAAGCCTGTTGTCCATCGAAAGCAGTTTGAATGCTGTACTTGTTGCTGAAATAATTAGAAAGATAATCTACAATGTCGTGGTTGTCATCCACAATCAGCATTTTTTCCAATCCAGCTGATGCAGCAGCTTCAATTTCAACTTCATTATTTTCTCCGTTTTCTATTAAATCATCCTGTAGCAAAGTTTCGGCAGAACCATTTTGAACAACTTGCGAAAGATTTACCCCATAAATTTCCGGTTGTGCCGTGTTCATCGTTTTCATAAAATTCATCGGCCAACGGAACGGTAACCGTAAAGATGCTTCCCTCGCCAAAAGTACTTCGTACAGATATCTGACCATGATGCAGCTCTACCAATCGTTTTGTAAATGCCAGTCCAACGCCTGACCCCAAATTCATCTCTGCACCACTTACTTGGTAGTAGCGGTCAAATATTTTGTCGATATGTTCTTTTGCAATTCCTTTTCCAGTATCGATAATAGAAATACTGGCGTTCGAATCATTTTTGGAAAGGTCGATGGTTATTTGTCCACCGGCTGATGTGTATTTAAATGCATTTGATAAAAGATTAAACAATATTTTTTCCATCGCATCTTTATCGAAAAAAAACTGAAGTTGGGTTTCCGTATGTTTAAAGTCAAATTGAATCCGGTTTGTTTCTGCCAACGGTTGGAAAGAAGTATATATTTCATTGATAAAACTCACCAAATCAGCATTTGTTACACTCAATTTTCGTGTGCCGGTTTCTGTTTTGCGGAACTCAAATAATTGGTTCACTAATCCATATAACCGTTTGGCGTTTAAGAACATGGTTTTGTACTGCTTGCTTAGTTGTTTGTCGGCCACGGGTTTACGCATCATTTCTTCCAGCGGAGCTAAAATAAGTGTGAGCGGGGTTCTCAGCTCATGCGATACGTTGGTAAAAAAATCTGTTTTTATCTGGTTAAAATAATCCAGTTTGTCCCGTTCCATCCGCTCCATTTTCAACTGCTGTAGCGTGTGCTTTCTTTCGAATACAATACGGTATGTAAAATATGCGGCACAACATAACAACACAAAAACCAGCACATAAAACAAGCTGGTGCCGTACCATGGTGTTAATATTGTAATGCCCAGCGTTCTAACAGGACTGGTTTCGCCGTTGGGGCCAATTGCCTTTACTTCTAAAACGTACTTGCCAGATGGCAGGTTT
>CAWJTH010000040.1:0-42500 GCA_963845495.1 uncultured Chitinophagaceae bacterium | reverse complement strand
CTATAACTGGCCATATCGCCTTTTATTACCAGCGCTTGCGGACAAAGTTTCAATGCCTGTTTCATTGGCATTGCACTATGCACACCAAATTTGCGGGTTTCATAACTACAGGCAGCCACAACCCCCCTGTCGCTATGGCCACCTACAATAAGCGGCTTATTATTAAGCGAGGGATCTTTGAGCCTTTCGACGCTAACAAAAAAAGCATCGAGGTCAAAATGGGCTATTTGGCGTTCTGGGACTTCCATTTGACCCGCAATTTACACTTTTATTGTTAGAGGTTTTTATTGTTACCGTTTACTCAAAAGGAACCGTACAGCAAAGAATCCCAAAGAAAATCCCATCTTGTTAAAAACATAAAAATTTTAGAATATTAGCTTTTTAGATAAACCTATCTAAGCTTTTCGTAAATTGTAGCCACATTAAATAATGGGCTATGAAACAATTGTCGGAAACTTGGTTTGCGGAAGGCTATATAGATTTCGAATTAAAAAAATACACTTTACTTGCTTATTTACAAGAAGTGGACAAGTATTTCGGCCAAAAAAAACTATATCCTCAATTATCTGATGTTATTTTTCAATATAATAATCTGTTGCATTTTAAAGCCAATAAGCAATATTTACAGCAACAATTTCCTAAACGGATGACACAACCAGATATCCAACGGCTACAAGTTCTGTACCAAGCAATGATAGAAGATGATGGCTTGATGCAAGAATTGGAGGCCATTATACAATATGCATTAGACAAAATGAAAGGCACAATCAGCGGTGGTACCGAATTGTACGAATATGTTGAAGATAAAATGACCATTCAACCGGTTGGACTTATCCCGCTGGATTGTAACGAAGGATATTTCTTTTTGGCAGGAGGAAATTATACCGAAATGCGTGTTTATCAATATCGTATGAGTTTTTTCGACAAACATGATTCTAAATATCGGAGTATAAAAACAGAATTTCTGGCCAATTGGCAACGCAGTATCAGCAATACTTACGAAAGCGTTAAAACAGAATTGATCCGCACAAAAAAAGAATTGCCAAACCCTGCTGTGTATAGTATTGAAACAGATTTAAAATTCCCCATGGAAGAAACCTTATTGCCAATTGCAAAAAGAAGCCTAGTAAGGTTTATAAGTTAAACATATTTCCTAAGTAATTAACTGGCATGTTTTTTTCAATATTTAGGGCATTCATTGTGGTGCTTAGAATAATTAAGCACCACAAATATCGAAAAATGTGTAATTATCACTAAATAATACGGCAAATTAGATAGAAAATGTAAGTAAAAAATTGCAATTATGTATACTTGTAAAATTTTATGCATTGATGTTCGGTTTAACGTTGTAACTTCATTTAACACACTTAACAGGTATCATGTATTTTTACAGCCCAGAATTTGAAACATGACTGCTGAAGAGCAACGATTAAAAGTAAATGCAAATAAAAAAATTCCGCTTGAACAGTGGGGACCTTACTTGAGCGAACGCCAATGGGGTACTGTTCGCGAAGATTACAGCGGAAATGGTGATGCATGGAATTATTTCCCTTTTACCCATTCGCACTGCCGCTCGTATATATGGGGCGAAGATGGGATTGCTGGGATTTCTGATTTCTTCCAAAATCTTTGTTTTTCCGTGGCCCTTTGGAATGGAAAGGACAATATTTTAAAAGAAAGGTTATTTGGCTTGGGCAATTACCAAGGCAACCACGGCGAAGATGTGAAGGAATTGTATTATTACCTTGATAATGTGCCGACGCATTATTATATGCAGATGCTATATAAGTATCCGCAAAATCCCTTTCCGTACGAGCAATTGATTACAGAAAATAAGAAGCGATCGAAAACGGAACCAGAATACGAAATTTTGGATACCGGTGCTTTTGATGATGATAAATATTTTGATGTATTTGTAACCTACGCAAAATATAATAGCAACGACATTGCTATAAAAATAGAAGTAATAAACCGAGGTCCTGTTGCTGCACCCATCACCGTTGTGCCAACACTTTGGTTTTACAATCGCCCATGGGCGCCCAAAAAACCAATTATTAAACATATAAATGATACAACAGTAAAGGCCACCCACGAAAGATTAGGCTATTACTATTTATATTTCCAAAAAACGGGCACCCGCCTTTTTACTGACAATGAAACCAACAATGAAAAAGTTGGCCGTGGCGAGAATAAAACGCTTTTTACAAAAGATGCCATTAACGAGGCTATCATCAACAAAAAAAATGTTGAACAATTAAAAAACAGGAAACAAGGCACTAAATTTTCACCTGTTTATGAGGCTATGGTTGAGCCAGGCGCATCAAAAACATTTTATTTACGGTTAAGCGATGATTTATTAGACGCTCCATTTTCTGGGAATTTCAATAGCATTTTTGAAAAAAGAAAAAAGGAGGCCGATGAATTTTATGCTACCATTTTACCCGAAAATATTCCTGTTGACCTAAAATTGATACAACGCCAGTCGTTAGCGGGTTTGCTTTGGAGTAAACAATACTATCATTACGATATTGAACGCTGGATTAGTCAATCAGACGGCCATGCAGAAAACACGACCGAACGTAGATTTGGCCGCAACCATGATTGGCAACACCTTAAAAATCAAGATATTGTATTAATGCCCGATAAGTGGGAATACCCTTGGTATGCTGCTTGGGATCTGGCTTTCCATTGTATTGGCGTTGCCGTTGTTGATCCTGTTTTTGCAAAACACCAGCTTATTTTGGTAATGCGGGAATGGTATATGAAACCCGATGGCCAGTTACCTGCCTATGAATGGAATTTTAGCGATGTTAATCCGCCCGTGCATGCTTTTGCGGCTATGCAGGTATATCATATTGAAAAAAACCAAACAGGCAAAGGCGATATTGGTTTCTTGAAAAGAATTTTCCAAAAATTGATCATCAACTTTACTTGGTGGATCAACCGGAAAGACACCAACGGCAACAATATTTTTGAAGGTGGTTTCTTGGGTTTGGATAATATTGGCGTATTCAACCGCAGCATTCAATTGCATAGCCAAATGGAGTTGGAGCAAGCCGACGGAACAAGTTGGATGGGTATGTATGCATTAAATTTAATGGATATGGCCATTGAAATTGCTTTGGAGGATGATAGTTTTGAAGATGCTGCCACCAAATTTTTCGAGCATTTTGTATTGATAGCCGAGGCACTGAACGAACTGGGCATGTGGTGCGAAGACGATAAATTTTTCTACGATACACTTGGTACGGTTGGTGGCCCACCCATGTTGCTGCGCATCCAATCTATTGTTGGTTTAACATCATTATTTGCCATTTCAGTTATTGATAAAAAAACCTTGAAAACGCTTGGTGATTTTACCAAACGCATCAATTGGTTTGAACAATACCGTAAAAGAAACAAGCGCTATTGGCCAAACGAAGAAAAAGAAGGGGAAGACAAAATATTGGTTTCGTTGGTTCCGAAAGAAAAATTGAAGGCTTTACTAAAACGTTTGCTAAATGAAGCAGAGTTTTTATCGGATGGCGGCATCAGGGCTTTATCAAAACACCACGAAAAAAATCCGTACACGGTTAATATTGAAGGAATTGATTACACCATCCGTTATGATCCGGGCGATTCCACGTCCGACTTTTTTGGCGGCAACAGTAATTGGCGTGGGCCGGTTTGGATGCCAATCAATTACCTGATTATCCAATCCATTAAAAAATATGGCTCTTTTTATGGCGATAGTTTAAAAATGGAATACCCAACAGGCAGCGGTATTGAGATGAACTTAACAGAAATTGCTTTAGAAATTACTAAACGGGTAATTAGTTTATTTGAAAAAGACGAACAAAACCAACGCCGTTTGCATGGTAAGGAAAACGCATTTTACTCAAAGCCTGAAAACCAAAACCTGCCTTTGTTTTATGAATATTTCCATGGCGATGACGGCCGCGGATTAGGTGCCAGCCACCAAAGCGGCTGGACTGCACTAGTTGCCGAACTTATTAACGAAGTGGCTGAAAACAAGAGTGGGGTTAAGTTTGAAGACAGGATGGAAATGTGGCCGGAAGAAGATAGATAAGTGATTTAGTGTAACAGTATAAAGTGAAATTTTACTTTACAACATTTATTACAATATGATTGCCGACTTTTTATCTAAAAAGAAATCACCAAACCATTTCTCGTTCTTTTACTGGCTGTTGGTTCAAATTCAGGTATTTCTATGATTTCTAGTTCCCTATTAAAAGTATATGCTTTTGCCACTTCCGTAATGCGTTTCAGCTTTTGCCCAGTTTTATAAAAATGGGTGAGGTATAGCATGTCGATAATATATTTTTGGCGTAACCAACCATCCAGTTCAAAACCTTCTGCTTTGTGCAAAATGGTTAAAGCGTAGCAATTTGCTTCCCATTCATAAGTTTGTAACAATTTTAATAATTCATCACCTGGATTTCTGTAAAGTTCTGACCCTAGGTCTCTAAGCAATGCGCTAATATTCCATTGAATGGTGTGCCCAGCCAAATGCAATAAATTAAATACTTTTTCTTCCGCAGGAAGGCTTCCACCAATGAATATTGTTTTACCATCAAGGTCGCCTTTAAAATAAGGATCAAGATTATGGGTATAACTTATTTCAATACCTAACTCCTTCACTATCAATTCACTGTCCTGAAGCACTTTTTCAAAATTTGTCTTCCTTGTCGCCATAATTCTCTACTTAAATATATTTTAGATGATTTGGTCTCACTTAACTATTCCTTCCATCACATCTTCAATGTAAGATACAATTTCAATAAACCGTGGGTCTTTACGGATTGATCTATCCCTTTGGTCCGGCAATTCGGGTTTTATGTGCTTGATAATCCGGCCAGGATTTGCATCCATAATGTAAATATCGTGGCCTAATAAAACTGCTTCGCGAGGGTCGTGCGTAACCAAAACAACTGTTGGATTTAAAGCGGCCAGTTCTCTTTTTTGGAAGATTTCCAAGAGGAAAAACTGCATTTTTGCTCGGGTATATCCATCCAAAGCGCCATACGGTTCATCCAACAATAACATATTTGGATTGGCTACTAAACTTCTTGCAATTGCTACACGTTGTAACTGCCCACCCGATAATTGTGGCATTTTCGCAAACTTATTTTCATGGCCTTCCAATCCAACCACTTTTATCATTTCCATAGCTTGCTCGTTCGCTTCTTTTTTAGGCACGCCCTTTAAAGTAAGTGGAAGTGCAACATTTTGCAAAACAGAATACCATTCCAAGGAAGAATATTGTTGAAAAACCATTGGTAAACTTTGGTTTTCGGCAATTAAGTTTCCACCAATAAAAACTTCTCCGGCCGTTGGTTTTTGAAGCCCAGTCCAATATCTAAGCAAGGTCGATTTGCCACAACCCGATTTCCCCATGATGACAATAAATTGACCAACTTCTGGATAATCTTCAACGGCTAAATTAAAATCGTCAAAAACAACAAAATCACTTTGTGTTTTTGTATCAAAATATGTTTGGTGAATGCCACGTAATTCTAGCACTGGCGGCAACGCGTTTGTCGTAGCATTTGCCGTAGGCTTCTTAGGAGATATCTCTTCCATAAATTTTATTGATACTTAAAGCTGAACAATAATCTGTCAGCCAGTTTAAAAAGGGTATCTTGTATAATGCCAATGGCAACAATAATAAAAATAACGGCGTACACTTTGCCTACATTACTTTGCCTTTCTCCCAAAAAAATAAGGCTGCCCAAACCGCCTTGAATGCCAGCAAGTTCGGCTACGATAATATATGTCCAACTAATGCCGACCAAAATGCGAATATCGTCTGAAAGCCTTGCTATTACTGACTTCCAAGTTACAAACCGAACCGTTTGCCAAAAACTTGCGCCCAAGGTTTTCATCATTTGTAAATGCGTTGTGTCTACTTCATCAATGCGCTGAACAACAACCGGAACTAAATAAACCCAGATACCAAAAGCCAAAAAATTAATTTTTGTAACAATGGTTAATCCGCTAATCGCAATAAAAATACCCATTAACGCGGTAATTGGAACAAACCGTAAAGCGTTTACTTGATGACTAAACATCTTTCGTACAACCGGCGAAAGGCCAATGGCAAAGCCAAAAACCAAGGCGGCAACAATACATTTCAAGTAACCAACAATATTAATTTTTAATGAAAACCAAATATTGTCCATCAAATGGTCGTCTTGTTGCATTTCTGTAAATGCATGCCAAGTTTTTTGCGGCGTTGGCATTACGTGGTTATTGATAAGACCAAAATTGGTAACCAAAAACCAAATAGCTAACAAAATAAGCCATCCTGACAATTGTAACAGGGAAAAGTTTTTCCAGATGTAACGTTTGATGGAAATGCTTAGGGAAATATTTTTATCATTTGTGTCACTCATAAAATCTATTCTTTTATTGTGATGTAAAGTGAAGACATTGGCAGTTAGCAGCTATAATTAAACGTGCCACCAACTGCCATCCGTTAACTGCCATCAATTCTACTGCTGCGCAGCCGTTTTGTCCCAAATAAACTGAAATTCTGTTCTGCGGTTTTTTGCTTTGCAAGCTTCGTCTTGGTTTGATTCGCAACCAGCAACCGGCTTTTTAGAACCATTGCCCACAATAATAAATTTGTTCACGTCCAATTTATGTTCGTTTACCAAATAATTTACTACCGCTTGTGCACGATTTAATGAGAGTTTATCGTTCGCGGCTGGGTTTCCTGTGTTGTCTGTATTGCCTTCCACACGTATGTAGGCGCTAGCGAAACCTTGTGCCAATTCTTTTATTTCTCGATCGATGATTGCTTTGTCATCTTCATTTAATTGATAAGATGCACTTGGAAATTCCAAGCTTACCAATTTGCTACTTTGCGAAGCTTCGGTTTTTATTGAATCAGTCGCAGGTTTAAAAGCAGTCACTTTAGCGGCCGCTTGACTATTATCTGCCGCAAAATCTTTATCGTTCATAATTTCTTGAATCACCGAAGCATCAGACACATTTCGCCAAGGTGCTGGCGATTTTGCTAAACCAACTTCAGTGTATTTAATTGCCATGCGGCCGTACATTCTGTCGCCAGTCATGCCGGTGTAGGTTGTGTTTAGGCCAAAGAAATTTATATTATCACCCAAAGTAGAAAAGTAAACCTTGTTGGCAGATTTAGCAGCAATATCTTCTGGAAATTTGAAGCCTTTCGCAAAAAGCGCATTGGCTTCTTTTTTTGCAGCTGGGTCGTTGTTCACCCTGGCATTGCCTTGCAACCAAGCTTTTACCAATTTTACAATCAAATCATGCTTGTCTTTTAATACGGATTGTTTTACCAACAACCCATCGGCAATAATTTGGCTAGCTACTGCACTGCTAACCAATACTTTAGCACCCGCTTGCGATGCAACACAATCTTCATCATCTGGTGCCCAAACTACAGCCGCATCGCATTGTCCATTTTTAAACGCGTTCGCAGCTTCTACACCATCGCCCACTTGGTAACCGTCAATATCTGTCATTTTTAAACCTGATGATTCTAACACATTCAGTAATAAAGTATGCGAAGCGGTACCTACCGCATAAGCTACTTTCTTCTTTTTTAGGCTAGCTACGTCGTCAATTCCTTTCCGCACTACAATGGCGTCTGCGCCGTGCGATTGGTTTACCTGCATAATTTGCACCACATTATCTGCAAGCAATTCACTGCCTGAACCCATTTCCACAGAAAGCGCATCGGTAGTACAATAAACCAAGTCAAGGTCGCCGGAATGCAAGCCTGCCCTAGTATCTTTTACGGCATCCATTTGTTTGATCAGCAACTTAATTCCATAAGTTTTATACATCGGACTGTTTTCGTTTGGCTCCATTCCACCGTTCATCAACACAAGTCCCTCTACGCCGCTGAAGGTGTTGTATGCCACTACTAAATCGGCTTTTGCACTGCTGCCCGAGATGGGGACTTTTCCATCTTTTGCACCCCATTTTTTATATCCAAAATAACCAGCCACTAATACCACCCCAAAAATTATTACATTGCGGATAGCTTTAACTGTTTGTTGCCCTTTAGGTGTAAGTTCCATATTTTAAAATTATAATTGTTATTAAAGTAGTTAGATATTAGTATTTAGTAGTTGGACAGCGCCATTTGGGAATTGGCCAGCTTTCTAAATAAAATCGTTTTTATTTCAACAAGTCTTTATTGGCTGTTAACCAAGATGTATCGGCCGAAGCTTGAATGCTGTTTGAATTTGGAATATTGTCATCGTTCATAAAAGAAAACACGTCCACCTTATTGCTATATTGTTCCAATAATTTTTGACCTGCATCATCCATTATGCCATTTTCGGCTTCCATTTTCATCAATAAAGTTTCATGGTCGTGAATCATTGACATTACTTCAGATTCATTTTCCGCAATGCGATTACGGGTTTCTTCCAGCGTTATGCTTTCAAATTCTGACACGCCTAACAAAGCCGATGCGCTGTGTGCAGCTTCTCGCCAAGTGTTAGAAGTTTGCAATTGGTCGCGGAGACGGCCAATGGTGTTGGCAACCGACTCGGTGCTACTTTCCAAATTACTATACAAACGGTCGAAGAAATTATAACTTTTCAACATTTTTTGTTTGTCTTCTTGCATCAATTTCAACAGCTTTTCATCTTCCGCCGCTTCTCGGCCAAAATGTGCAATCTGGTCTTTTGCTTTTTCCTTTGTATGTGAATCCAGTTTTGGATCATTCGATTGTTTGGTAAATTGAGCAGCATAGTCGAGATTTTTCTGCATCGATTCTTTCCGTTCATTCATTTTAGTGGTGTGCAATGTAATGGCCGACATCATTTTTTTAATGCTGGCATTAAATTTTGCTAACACATCGCGGCGGTTTTGTACTACCACTTCCAATAAACCGGGCAAATCAGTTTTTATCAGCCAGCGAGTCATTTTGCGAATGGCGCTTTTCCAACGGGCAATCAACACATTGCGCATTAGAAAAATAGTTCCGATTATAGCAACAATGATAAATAACTTGCCTATTTCAACACCAAAATCTATCCAATTATGGATGGTTTGAGTGATATACGGCAATAAAAAATAACCGATTATTAAGAAAACCGCTACCAAACCCGCAGTAATGCCCATACGCATTTTACGTTCGTCGGCTGTTTCCAAGGTGTAAACCGATGATGGACTTTTAATTATATCATTCATAAAATTTGTTTTAATTTTTATTAAATTAATTAAAATAGTATAGGGTTTTGACCTATGCTAAACTATGTCGTCCTTTCAGTACTTAATTTTACCAATATCTCCACACTATTTTTAGTTTTCGATTTTGTCTGTCGACTAAATACTAACATCTAACGACTTATTCATACCGTTTGTAACCGTTGAATATCTTTATCTATTGCAGCTTGCATAAAGTTGTGTGCTAAAGTGATAGCCTGCTTGGCCCTTTCTATTTTATCAATCCCTTCTTGGCCAAGCGTTTTGTCAACTTCCATTTGTGTCTTCTCTCTGCTTAGCGAATCATCTAATTGTTGTTTTTGAAGAGCCAATTTTTCAAGCTGCAATTCAATATTTTTTATTTTGTCTGCATGCGCTTGTAAAACACTTTGTCTTTTTTGCAACTGATTGTTTTTCTCCGTTTCAGCACCTTTCAAAAAGTCATCATTTTTATTTTTAATTGCCTCTTTGTAATGTTTTGCGGCCTCAACCAGCTTAGCGGTCGGTACATCTTGCGCTTCAAAACTCATTAAAACCGCTTGAAGTACCACTTCAGGAGAAGCCCCACCTTTTTCATTCATCTTCTGCTGTGTTTTTATCAACAGTTGCCGAAACTCAAAATAATCAGGACCGGACAGATTTGCTTTTACCAATTCATCTTCAAAAAACTTTACAAAAGATGGGTCTATTTGTTGTTCAGTTTTAAGTGCTGATTGTTGGTTTAATGGGGTAACAAAGGGTGGTTCGGTCACAATTGGTTTTAAAGGAATCGATTCAGGCGGGATGCCGGCGCTGCCATGTGTCGGAAAAAAAGTTGGTGCAACCGATTGTTTTACAACCCTATCATCGGTTACGGACTTTTCAATAGGGTCGTTGGCTATAAATCCTTGTTGTTGTAAAAAACTTTTTAGTCCCATTTTATTTAGTTTAATAAATTGTAAAACAATAATATGCTTAATAATGATTTAAGAGAAAAAAACTTGGCATGTGAGGATTTGATGGTTGGAAGGTCAAATCTTATACTGCCAATTTTTTCTGTCTCAAAATACAAAGTGCGTATGCTTAATAACGGCCATCATTGCTTTGCATCAAACCAATTTTGACTTCTGGAATAACGGCAAACGGTGTCATATTAACCCCGTATTGCCAAGGCCACATCCCCCTATATAAGCCTAGCGCCAATGTCTTGGCCTGAAAACCCGCTTTGCCTTTTGTGGCGATGATGTGCCCGTTGGGCAATGAATAAGTTAAACCCATAGTTTGTTTTGTTTAAGATTTGAGATAATTGTTATCAATCAAAAACTTACACAAAGGTTCCCACAGCCAAAATTTTATTTTGACAGACAAAAAACTTAAGCTTTGAGACACAGGAAGGAGGCGCACTCTTGCGGGGAACTGTCAGCGGAATTGGTTGAGAACGGTTTGCGTTTTTGGCCTTTGGCAGCAGGTTACCGAAGCAACTTACTATGTTTTGAGCTGGGAGCCCTTGGTCTTTTTAGGTTTTGACCTTTTAATGTTTACATCTTGACTGATGCTTTAAATTTGATACACAAAGATATATGTAAGTAAATGCCATACGCATCAAACATGGCATATTATTTTAATGTTAAGGATGTTATGACATTGATTCTTATGGACCAGATCAGGATTAGGTTGGTTTTAAGATTTTCAGGAATTTGAAAATAATCGTGCTTAATCCTCAAATCGTTTTGCTTAGATTGCTAACGAATATTTGTCAAGTCATAATTCATAAAGCCGTTTGTTCTTTTTGATTCGTTTTCATTTTTTATTCAATAAATCGCGGTTCTCCTTTATGTTGATGATTGTTTTTGAAATTAGCTCATTTTCAAAACCACGTTGCGCTAAGAAATTTCTTGTTTTAACCTCTTTTACAATGTGCTGTTCGCCCTTTAATGATTGCCATTTTTTTTCGGCCAATATAAATAGCACTTTTTCGTATGCCGCTTCGTCAATTTCTTTTAATCCCAATTTAATGCAGTAGGGGTTTACTTTTTTTTCTTTTAAACCGTAAACTATTTTTTTCCGGCCCCATTGTTTTATCCTGAATTTACTACCGGCAAATTGGCGGGCAAAGCGTTCCTCGTTTACATAATTTTCTTCAATCAATTGACTAATAAGTAGTTCTACATCATTTTTATAAAGGCCGTAACCGTATAATTTGTCTTTTACTTCTTGGTGACAGCGTTCTTGATAAGCGCAATAATGCTTTATTTTGGGCAAGGCTTGCTCTTTGGTGAGGCGTTGTTTGAACATTTGGCAAAGGTATTGTCTGAACTATGATTTATATGATTGCAGTGATTTTTGTGATGTTTAAGATTAGGGCAACCTTGACAGGGCTCTGTATTTTTGCCCTGTCAGGGTTTTGTGAAGATTGAATACAATTTAGATGATAGCAACAAAGCGGCTAAAAGATTTTAAGCATTAGAAAATGATTATGTTAAGTGAATGATGCCATGAAAAATCTTACTTGAACGGAGTCTTTCGGTAAACTCAAGATTAACTACCACAAAAGCCCAATTCTTGCTGTAAAAGCCGGTCTCCAAATGAAATTCCGAAGGAATTTTAAGCTAAACCCGTTCATTAACAAAGGTTATATACAAAATCGGGATAACTAAAATCTTGGATTTTGGAATTTCCTAATTTGGAATTTGTAAAATGTGTACGTTTGCGACAACTTAAAAAACTTACGGCCCACTATGAAGTTTATCGTGTCATCCTCCGCTTTATTGAAGCAATTGCAGCAAATCAGCGGTGTTATCAATACAAATACCGTATTGCCTATATTGGAAGATTTTTTGTTTGAAGTGAACAATAATAAATTGTCTGTTACCGCCACAGATTTAGAAACGGTGATGCAGGTACAAATGGACATCGAATCAAAAGAAGTTGGCAAGGTTTGTATTCCTGCCCGCATTTTGATGGATTCGCTAAAAAACCTGCCCGATCAACCGCTTACTTTTAACATCGACAAAAACTTTGCCGTAGAACTGACCAGCGACAACGGCAAATACAAGGTAATGGGCGAAAATCCGGACAATTTCCCCAAAGCGCCGGTTGCCGACGATACTACCACTTTTACCATGACGAGCAACGGCTTGCTTACCGCTATCAATAAAACACTGTTTGCTGTAAGTAACGATGACCTTCGTCCGGCAATGACGGGCGTGTTTTTTGAATTACTAAAGGATGGTTTACAATGTGTTGCAACAGATGCACATCGTTTGGTTCGTTACAAACGTACCGATGTTCGAGCTCCGCAACAAGATCATTTCATTGTTCCCAAAAAGCCATTGAATTTGTTGAAAAGCGCTTTGCCTGCCAACGAAGACGAACTAACGATTAGTTACAATACCAACCATTTGTTTGTGAAACATAACACCACGCAAATGAGTTGCCGTTTGATTGATGCCCGTTTTCCGGATTATAAAGTGGTGATTCCGATTGAAAACCCTTATCGGTTGATGGTGGCAAAATCTGATTTTCAAAGTGCCTTGCGCCGCGTAAGCATTTTTAGTAACAAAAGTACCAACCAAGTTGCGCTAACAATTAGTGCCAATCAATTGCAATTGGCCGCCCAAGATATCGACTTTAGTTTTGAAGGAAACGAACGCATGAATTGCCAATATACCGGTGAAGACATGAGCATTGCTTTCAACGCTAAATTTTTAATCGAAATGTTAAACGCTGCCGATACAACTGAAGTGGTATTGGAATTGAGCACGGCCACAAAAGCTGGTTTGATTAAACCCGACGAACAAGCCGAAAATGAAGATTTGTTGATGCTGGTAATGCCGTTGATGTTAAATAATTAAGAACCACGATTTTTTGGCTTTTTTGATTAGATAGAAATAAGACATTTTGTGATAGAAAATATAATTGAAGCTCGACTGATAGTCGGGCTTTTTTATTTGCCGAAAACCTTGCTACCTTTATGTAAACGAGTGCTATGCAAAAAATTATTGCTTATTTCCAAACGTTGGATCATCATCCGGTACAGCGGATGGTTATTTTGGTCGGCGGAATGATGTTGCTTTGGATAATGGAAGGTGCCATCCCGTTGTTATCGCTTTCTTATAAAAAGAATAAATCAAAACATGCGGCTGTTAATCTTGGTTTTACGGTTATCCATTTAATTATACATACTGGTTTTGCTGTGTTAATTGTGTTGATTTGCGATTGGTGCCGCCGAGTAGGTTTTGGCTTTTCAAGCTGGCTGCATGCTGGCGTAATCTGCAACATAATTTTGGCGTTTTTTGTGATTGATTTTTTTACGGGTTGGCTAGTACATTTTACGGAGCATAAGGTAAAATGGATGTGGCATTTCCACGTTATTCATCATGCTGACAATAACGTAGATGTAACCACAGGTTTGCGCCATCACCCGGTGGAAAGTGTTTTTCGCGGTGTATTTATGTTGGCCGGCATTGTACTTTGCGGTGTACCTATGTACGCTGTAATGCTGTACCAGACTGCATTGGTGTTTTATACTCAATTTGAACATGCTAACATCAATCTGCCCCCAAAGCTAGACAAAACACTTTCTTACATTTTGGTAAGCCCCAATATGCACAAGGTTCACCACCATTGGAAACAGCCTTTTACCGATAGTAATTACGGTGCCGTGTTTAGTATTTGGGATAGGATGCTTGGCACTTTTTCGAAACTCGATCCCAAAGAAATCCGTTATGGGTTGGATAAATATTACAACAACGAAGAAGATGAAGATTTTGGAAAATTGATCAAAAGTCCTTTCGCCCGGCGAAAACCGGAATTATCGAATAATTCTTCTATAAAAACTTTATCTTAAATTTGGAGTATGGAAACATTGGAAATCACCATAAAAAAACCTTATGCCAAACAGGTAATAGACGACTTGGTTGCGATGGATGCAATAGAAATGGTTAAAAAGCCAACAGTTAAAATGGCGAATTATATACAAAACAAATTTGGGGAAGTTCCGTGGAATTTATCACAAACCGAAGGCGAAGCAAATGACTAATGGAAATATATAAAATGAGAGATAGAATGGGAAAGGGACTTTTGATTGATACAAACGTTTAATCTGCTTTTTTAAACAACGTTTCCAACGAGGCTCAAATCATTTTTAAATCAAGTTTTTGATGACGCTATCCAATCATTTCTTTTATTACACAAATCGAATTGTTGGTGCTACAACCTTCCATTTCTAGTTTGGAAGCTAAGCTATGCAAATGCAATTATAAATGTGCTACTATCATTTCAATTTGAATGATTCTATCATTATTAAAACGATTAAATTAGACAAAGAATTAAAATTAAAATTCCTGATGCTATTGATTGCAGCAACCTCTTTAGTAAACGATCTTATTTTAATTACATCCAACCCAAAAGATTTTGCCAATATAAAAAGTCTTAAAATTATAGACCCATCGGAATTATGATGTAAGAAATAAAAAAATCAAGGTTCTTGCTTTAATCCCAGCCCGTTATGCGGCCACTCGTTTCCCTGGCAAATTAATGAAAATGTTGGGTGATAAAACTGTTATCCGCCATACTTACGATAACACGGTTGCAACAGGCTTGTTTGATGAAGTATGGGTGGTAACCGACAGCGATATTATTTTTGATGAAATTGCTAACTACGGGGGCAAGGCTAAAATGAGCATCCGCCAGCACGAAAGCGGCAGCGACCGTATTGCTGAAGCGGTAGCTGATATGGATGCTGATATTGTGGTAAACGTTCAGGGCGACGAGCCATTTGTAAACAAGCCAGCACTGGAAAAATTATTGGAATGCTTTGCCGACGAAGCTGGCAAACAAGTTCAGGTTGCATCGTTAATGCAGGTGTTAACAGATGAAAAAAGTATTGCTGATCCAAACTATGTTAAAATAGCTGTTGACCAAAACATGAATTCGTTGATGTTTAGTCGTAGCGTAATCCCATACCGAAGGGATATGGATGTTTCACCAGTTTATTATGAACATATTGGCGTATATGCATTTCGTAAACAAGCATTGATGGATTTTACCACATGGCCGGTAACACCGCTTGAAGCTGCTGAAAAAATTGAATGTCTGCGATATTTGGAACACGGCATCCCGCTTAAAATGGTGGTTACCAAATATATGGGTATTGAAATCGATACGCCTGAGGATTTGGTGAAGGCGGCTAGTCTGTTGTAATTGGCTCGCAGAAAACGGTGAAAACGCAGAAAATTAGTGTTAATTCTATGTTTTCACCGTTTTTTGCGAGACAATTTATTTTGTTAACTCCGCCATCAAACCTTTCAAATCCAGCGCTATCGTGTACATTTCCAAACTGCCGTCTGGCTTATGCGGCCATTCTTCCCGTGGCCGGTCCCAATATAATTCTACGCCGTTTTTATCAGGGTCATCTAAATAAATAGCTTCGCTTACGCCATGGTCGGCAGTGCCGGTAATGGGATAATTGGCATCGGCCAATCTTTTTAAGGCCACCGCTAAATCTTTTCTGGTTGGGTATAAAATGGCCGTATGAAAAAGCCCGGCAGCACGCTGCGGTGCCGGCGGCATGCTTTTGCTGTACCAGGTATTTAACCCGATATGATGATGGTAACCGCCTGCTGAAATAAAGGCCGCTTCATTGCCATACGTCGTAGTTATTTCAAAACCTAAAATGCCGCAATAAAAATCGATAGCACGTTGTAAATCAGCTACTTTTAAATGTACATGCCCAATGCGGGTTGCTGCTGGAATGGTATAATCCGACATTTTTGAAACTTACTTTGAACATGAAAACAAGATTACAAACAAAAAGTTGCAGTCAAACTTGTTGGGGGATTTCATTGACGATTCACGCCCTAGCTCCATTCTTTCGCTTCTTTTTCGGCACTTTCCTTTTTAGCTCTTGCTGATACAAAAATGCTAAATTCAAAAAGCGCAATCAGCGGAATTACTACAATCATCTGGCTCATCCAGTCGGGCGAAGGCGTAATAATGGCGGCTATGATAAATAGTACCACATAAGCGTATTTACGGTATGTTTTCAAAAAAGCCGGTCCAATAATGCCGATGCGGGTAAGCACATAACTTAGCACAGGCAACTGAAATGCAAGCCCACTACCGATTGTAAGGTTTACCAGTGTGTCAACATAATCAGCAAAAGTTGGCTTAATGGTTACCAAGTTGTGCGTACCAAGCGTAAAATTGGCCAAAAAACTAAAGGTAAATGGTGCCATGATAAAATAGCCAAAAGCAATGCCCAACAAAAAGAAAAAGGTAACAAATCCGACGGCACCGGTTGTTCCTTTTTTTTCTTTTGCAGTAAGCGCCGGACTGATAAAACGCCATAATTCCCATAAAATGTACGGGAAAGCTATAATTAGGCCGCCTACAAACGAAATGCTCATGGCCGAATTAAATTGACCAGCCAAGGTTGTGCTTTGCAATTCCACATGCGGGGTTTGCAAGCAAAGCTTATTGCCAAGGTGTAGTTTGTGGCTAAGCTTGCAAAACCAATCGTAAGTAACAAAGCCATTTTGAAGTGGCCCCATTATTATTTTGTCTGAAATAGCGTCTATATAAATAAAGATCAACACCGCAAAAATCATCACCGCAGTAATCATCCGGGCCAAATGCCAACGTAACGCTTCAAGATGGTCCACAAAACTCATTTCTGCCTGATCGCCTTCACCGCTGGTACCACCTGTAAATCTCTTAATAAAATTGAATGCCATAATTTGGATATACGCAAAAATAAGCAATTGCGTTGCAAGTCATTCGGTCAATGGGTCAATAAGTCGTTAGGTCATCACGTATCAATTAGAAATAATAGGAGAAGGCCACTTTGTAAACTTATTAGAAGGTTCTTCTTTAAAAGAAATTCCAACAACTTACTCAATTATCTAATGATTTTTTTATAGGAAGAAATAGCAATTTCCAAAATACTACCCCTCAAAATCCATCCAGCCACGGATTGATTTTACAGCCTGCGGACCACACCACTTGTTTACCAAATACAATCCCAGTTGCAAAGAAGATGAAACTGCACCTGCTGTAATGATGTCGCCATCTTCTACAATTTTTTGTTGCAGCACACGGCATCCATATTTATTTAAGCTTTCGTATTCATCAAAATGGGTGGTGGCATTTTTCCCTTCTAAAAAACCTGCGGCGCCTAATAATAAGCTGCCCGTACAAACCGAGCATTTTAGTGGCACACTGCTAGCGGTGCAAAGCCAAGATATAAAATTTTTGTCAGTGATCAGTTTTCGTGTTCCGCCGCCACCTGGTACCACAATTACATCGTACGTTGATAGGTCGGGGGATATTTTATCAGCTTTTGTCGTGAAGCCGAAGCTGTCTTTTACCTCTAGCTTGGTGGCGCAAAACTCCCAACTTAAATCTGGTATAAATTGGATGGAACGCAAACGGGAAACGGGGTCATACACGCCCACAAAATCGAGCATGGTCATGCCATCAAAAATTATGTAGGCTATTTTCATTAGTTGGATTTGATTTTTTGCGGCCGTATGTCGTTATCAGCCAAACATTTATAATTTTAGCTGAATAGTAAAACAATTGTAGTGCCATTAATTTATTGTTCCACAAAATGCCAACAAACGCCTGCAATGTCAATCAAATTCAATTCTTTTCCGTAAGGCTGTTGAGTAATTTTTCCTACACGAATCCCGAACTTTTCCGGTAATTGCTTTTCAAGTATAAATGCTCGATAAGCAGCCACATCTGTTACTTTTACGCTTAACATAAAGTTTTGCGCAAACTCAACTTGGTCGTATTTCTGTAAAATAAATCGGCATTCATCTTTTTGAAAGCCTATATAATCGCCTGAATCCCAATTGATTTTAAAGCCCAACTCTTGAAAAAGCTGTTTAGAACCTTCAAAGTTGCTTCCAGAAGGAACAAATGGCTCTAGGGATAAAAATTTCATAGGCAAAAGTTGAAGCATATCAATCATCAACACTCAATATTCAATTATACCAAAAGCCTGTTTTTTATTTGAATGTTGATGATTGAATATTGATTATTTGTTTGTATTAGACCAATCATTAATTATTTCAACACCTTCATTTTTACTAATTCAATCCTAGTGTCGCTCATGTTCATGATATCGAACTGATAATTGCCAAGAATAATTTTTTCGTTTTGCCGTGGCATATTTTCATGGTGCTCAATAATATAACCGCTCAGGGTTTCAGAGCCATCTTCAGGAAATTCAAAGTCGTATTTTTCATTCAAATCATCCAATTCCAGCCTGCCGCTAAACATAAATTCATTTTCCGACAATTGTTTTTCAACAAATTCTTCGGTGTCATATTCATCGCGTATCTCGCCAAAAATTTCTTCCAGCACATCTTCCATCGTTACAATGCCCGATGTGCCGCCAAATTCATCCACCACCCAAGCGATGCTTTTTCTTTCGCGGGATAATTTATTGATGAGATCCGTTGCGCCCATACTTTCAGGCACCACGGGCATGGGCAATAAAATACTACGCAGATCGTAAGGTTGTTTAAAAAGATCTAATTGATGGATGTAGCCGCTAATATTATCGATGCTGCCTTCATAAACAACAATGCGGCTTAATTTTGTTTCAATCATTTTTTGTTTCACAACCGATAAAGGCGTGTTGATATTCACCGCAACCACTTCTTTTCTCGGTACCAAACAACTTCTGATTTTTATCGAAGGAAGGCTTAACGCATTTTCGAACAATTCGGTATTTAGTTCTTGGTTTTCTTCGTCCACATCTTTTGTCTGCTGGTAATAGTGTTCTAAATCGCCACGACTAAATGCTTCTTTTTGATCATTGATGGTCACATTGAAAATATATTTCAAAATCCAATCGGCCATTTCTACAAAAACCTTGGCTACGCCGCCAAAAATATTATTGAAAAAATCCATTGACGATGCAAAAAAATGCAATACCGCATCGGCCTTGGCCCTAAAAATGGCTTTAAAAATAAATTCTATCACTAAAACAAAGGCGGTGCTCACTACCACTTCTATCACCAATTTTAACGAATCGAGATGATTGATGCCAGATAAACCGAGTTTTACCCAAAATGGCTCTAAAAAATTGCCCACCATTAAACCGTACAGCACCAAAAAAATATTGAATCCAACCAAGCAAGTGCCAATAAAACGGGTGGAATTATCCAAAAACTTGGCGATGATGAAGCCACTACGCCTTCCTTGTTTTTTTTTCAGCTCGATGCTTAGTTTATTGGCACTGATGAATGCGATTTCAATGCCTGAAAAAAAACCGATCAATAGTATGGTGATGATGATGGCTGCCAATAACATATCCCGAAGATAGGAATTATGGTAAATGATGCAATAAATTGTTCTTGAAAAAGTAATTGTGTAAATAGGTAATTGGCAATTGTGGTTTCAGTCAATTTTCACCAACTCACTTAATTACTCAATTACTTATTTACCTAATTACTGGTTTTTACCGCATTTCTTTTGGAAAATCCATTGTGCCAAGCGGCGTGTTGATAACCCATTTGTTTAAATCTTGCGTAGCAACAAAGCCGGTTCCTGTAATTCGTTGGTTAGCTAATTTTTGAAACAGCCTTACGTGTTTATCGCTATAAAAAAGTTTTTTTGTTTGATCCCACCACATGTCTTGCGCCCAAAGTGTGTCACCAGCAATATTTGTTACACGCACACTATCCCGCAAGTACGTTTTTGATTGGCTTTCTAAATACTTGCAATAACGGGCAATTACCACACTTTCAATAATAATCGAATCCCGATACATATCTACATGTATGCCTTTGGGAAATTCGGTGTAGGGCGAGTCAGTCATGTAACGCAACATTACCGGGGCTTTTAAAATCGATTTTAATTTGCCCGCGGTTGTATACAATATGTTGATATTTTTTCCTTCTTCAACCTGTGTTTCTTTTTTATTGAAGTTCTGAACCGTTTTCATATCATTTTCACACCCAACAATCAATACGGCCGTCAATAAAAATGAGAAAAGCGAAGTGAAAAATCGGTTCATGCAGGTGGAAAATATGCGCAAAAATAAGTGTTTAGCTTTGAGTGATGGGCTATTAGCTGTGAGCTAATGTCAAAGAAGTATGTTAAAACAAGTTTGGCTAATAGCTCATTGCTCAATGCTTAAAGCATATAAGCCCTTAAAAAGTAATTCTTCATCAATTAAAATATCGCTTTTTAAATGTGGTGATAAATGCTGCGCATCGCCGCCGGTTAGCAACACTTTCAAATCTTTATATTTTGTTTGATAAGCGTTTATAAAACCATCAATTTCCATGGCCATACCCAGCACTACGCCACTTTGTATGTTTGTTTTGGTATCGTAACCAACCAATGGCACATTCCAATCGGGCGATACAATCGGCAAAAATGCCGTGTGCGCATGCATGGCGTGCATGCGCATGTACATGCCCGGCGAAATACCACCACCTAAAAATTCATTTTTTACATTAATATAATTGTAAGTTACGCAAGTACCAAGGCCGATTACCAAGTTATTTTGATTGGGGTTTGCCAAAACCGCAGCTGCGCAAAGCGCCAATCTATCTGCGCCAATCGTTTCTGGCTTGCCAACGGGGGTGGCAAAATTTAATTTGCTGGTGGCGGCCGCCAACAAATGGAAGCGGGTATGTTCCTTTAAAAAGACTTCAACACCAATCGGATGATGGATAACTGATGAAAGGATGGAAACCTTGGGTTGGTAGCCATCAAATATTTCGACTACGGATGCTTCCAGATCCTGCGCCAAATAAATTGTTTTTACCAATACCCCGTCTTCAAAAATGGCGGCTTTTTGGCGGGTGTTGCCAAAGTCTAAACAAAGTGAAGTCATGCGGAGCAATTAAAAAATAAAAAGGTAAAATTAATAACCTTGACAAAATAATCTGAAAAATAAATAATGGCTTTAATAAAGCAAAACCACTGGGTTATTCAATATAAATTTCATTACATTTTTACTTTTTACTTTTAGTTTTTTACTTTGTAACTAAAAATCAAAACTTTTTAAATCGCGGAAATGGCCGTTTAGTTTCACTTTTTCTTTTAACGATTCCATGCCTTGCACAATCGGCATTACTTTGGCCAAATGTCTTTTTAAATATTCGATGCGCTGCAATTCGCGTGGCAATTGCAAAAATTCGAATTCTTCCTCCAATGTTAAACCTGCATGGTGCGCTACGTCGTAACTGGTTATTTCATGGTCGGGCTTTTTAAAGCTTTTGGTAATTTTTAGCAGCTTATGCAATTCTTGTATGCTCGAAAATATAGGCTGCATAGCCCAAGGCTTTATGGCTATTTCGTTGTCGGGATAATTTACAATGGCGCCGCTAAAAAGCTTCTCCGGTACTTGTTTTATTACTTCCAAGCTTCTGAAAATTTGTTGCCCTTCGGTGCGGATATCCATTTTACCGTCGACATGTATTTCAAAAATTTCGGTAATTTTTACGGTGGTGCCATATTCCATCACCTCGTTGTTTATTACAATGGGAATACCGAATGGCTTGTTTTCGGCAAAACATTCCGTTATCATTTGTTTATAACGCTCTTCAAAAATGTGCAGGTTCACCGTTTCTCCAGGGAAAACCACTATGCCAAGCGGAAAAATTGGGATAAAATTTGTCATTGTTCAGTTCCTAAAATGTGCTAAATTAATGGATGGATGTGAAATAAATAGCTAGACATTGGTAATTAACCCAAGTTGCTAGTTATTTGTTTCCATACAACCAATGACAAAACAAGGGTTGACAGGTGGCGGTATCTAAAACCCAGCCATCTTAGATTTTGGGCCTGTCATCTGCCATCTGTCAACTATTCGAGCAAGCAACACGCATAAAAGCAAGAACTGGCAACTTGAGTTAATTAGTAGTTAGATAAAAGCGTAACAATTTGAAAATCAAAATTAATAGATGCCCATTTACCCAGTTTTATTACAAAAAGCTATTTCAAAGCCGATTTTATGCATACAAAAAACAGGAAATTTTTATGTCGAAATGGCCTTCCACATAAATTGCACCATGAAACGTTTTATCAAAAGTGTTAGATATGCATTAAATGGATGGAAATTATTTTTTATCACCGAAAAAAACGGACAGATTCAATTAACAATTGCGGTTTTGGTACTAGCTGCAGGTATCGGTTTCCATATTAGCCATATTGAATGGATGATGGTATTGTTTTGTATGGCCATGGTGTTGGCGTTGGAAATGACCAATTCTGTGTTAGAAAAACTGGTCGATTTTTTACACCCCGCCAAACACGACCATATTAAGTGGATAAAAGACGTGGCCGCAGGTGCCGTACTTTGGGCGGCGGTTTTAAGCGCTGTTATTGGTGGAATTATTTTTATACCAAAACTTTTAATGCTTTTTTAATTCCATAATTTCTTAAAGCTAGCTAGCATTACAATTTGAAGACTATAAAAAAAGCTTCCAAAATTGGGAAGCTTTTTATTTTTTATTTTTGAATTTTTACTTTTGACTTTTTCAATTTACTTTAAATAACTTGTAATTGCATCGCTCATCGGGTCAACCTTACTAGGAAAATAGGCTAATAATTTTCCATTTTCATCCAACAAAAATTTGTTGAAGTTCCAACCGATCTTGGCATCTAAAACACCGTTCATGCTTTTTTGCGTAAGCCATTGATAAATAGGTGCTACGGCGGTATCTTTTACACTTACTTTGGCAGCCATGGGAAAAGAAACATTGTATTTGCCAGTGCAAAATTCTTTAATTTCTGCATTGGTGCCAGGTTCTTGTCCACCAAAATTATTAGCCGGAAAACCCACAATTACCAATTTATCTTTATAGGTTTCGTACAGTTTTTCAAGTCCTTCGTACTGTGGGGTAAAACCGCATTTGCTGGCTGTATTCACTACCAATATTTTTTTGCCTTTATATTTTGAAAAATCAATTTTGCCGCCATCAATTGATTCAACTTTAAATTGAAAGATACTTTTTGGATCGTCGCGTTTAAATGCTATCAGTGCAATAAGGCATGCACAAACCGCCAATAATTTTTTCATGGATTTGATTTATTTTAGAACTGGAAAGGTAAATAAAAGTTGATGCGATGCGATAAAACATTAAGGTTAATTTACTGTGACTCGTAGCAACCTAAATCAGGTAAGCCTGAAACGGTGCGCTTATTGCCGTCCAAATCGGTAGTTATTGTATTGTCAATCAATCCTTTATTAATAGCTGGCGATCCGCTTGCCAATCTAAAACTAAATAGGTGGCGGTAAGTATCTGCACTGGCAAACAATGGGCCATTAACGGGGTTGGCCAGCGCAACCGATGCAGCATTGGCTGTTACGCCGGTGGGAAATGCATTCTTCATTTTGTACATAACATTGGTAAGGGCAATGGCAGAACTGGCATTAGTTCTTGTTACACTTATTTCATCTGTTGGCGTGCCATTAAAACCATAAATAATGCTGTTGGTGAAATTGGCCGCTAGCTTTGCCCCATTGTCATTTATATATAACACGGGTTGCGTATGTGATTGATAATAAGAGGCATACGTAGCAATGGTGCAGAAATTAAAATTGTAAGTGCCACCATTTATAATAAGTATGTTGCTGCCGCCACTACCTAAAGGGCCAGCATTGCCACAATTGCTGATGAGGCAATTACGTGCATTGATATAACTATTGGATGCCAATATGCCAACATCGTAGGCGTTGTCTATAATACATTCATTTAGTGTTAGTTGGGGCGTTGTTGTACTCCCGTTTCCCACTAAAACCAACGATTGGTTTGCATTTAAAATAACGGCATGGTTAAAAACGTTGCCATTGCTTAACGGACCAAAAATAATACCCGGCCAAGAACCGGGCAAATTTGCATAACCTTCGTCCATTCTATCCCCCAAAAAATAAACACGATTTAAGCTGTCGGTTCCGCCATTAATTACGATATTACCGTTTACAATAATGGGCGATGTGGCGTGGGTATAAATTTTTGTCCCTGGCGAAATGGTTAAAGTTACATTTGGATCGATACTTAATCCATCTAGTAAAACGTACGGCAAAGTATTGTCCCAAATAGTATTGGTACTGATGGTTTGGCTACTCAAAAATCTTGCTTTTTGGCCGTATGCTTGCAACTGTACTTTTTTATGGTTGCCGTTGTAATCAATTAAAATACTGTCGCTTACAATAAATGGGATATTGGCTGTGGCTTGATTAATGGTAACGTTTACAAAGATATATATGCTGTCGTTGGCGGCTATTTCTGTGTTGGAAAATTGCGTGCCTGGTTGGCCATTTACCACAATTTTATAAGCGGAATTTACTCCGCCGGCCAAAGAAATATTGCTGATATTCAACCGCTGGTCGTTTTGGTTTTTAACCATAAATTTTTGGGTAACAGAACCAACGGTCGCAAAAACGGTGTCAAATTTCACCGTGTCTGCCGTAATTAACACAAGTGCGTCGGAAGAAGTGATAAGCTTATCTTTTTTGCAAGCAAAAAAAGCTAAGCAGATAGTGATAAAAGCAAAATATTTCATTGCCTCAAATGTAAGCCCAAAAGTTTATGTGGGGAATTGAAGGATGGCAAACAATAACAAACTTATAGTTTTACCCATTTTTCCGGATTTTCAGCAAAACCAAATACAGCCTGGATAATTACAATTTTTGCCGCCTCATCTACAATGTAATGTGCGGCGTATGGAAACTTTTTTGGAACCGCAAACCTAATGCCATCATATCTTATAACACGAGCTAATGGATTTTTACCAACTTCGGTAAGCGACATCTTTAAATTGATTTTAAATCTATCTCCCAGCCCTTTCGATTTCCCATTATAACGTAAAACAATTTCCTTTATTTATATGTTGGATGGCTTTGGGAGTGAATAAAATTTTGAAATTTTTATTCATGCTGCATCAATAATTTTCCATGCATCATCCTCACCCACCAACAATTCTGGATGTGCTATATATTTTTCTTTGCTATTGCGAACCCAAGCTTTTTGTGTTTCGGGAATATCAAAAATTTCTACTTCCGCATCATTTAATAAATGTGCAGCAAGTTGTTTTTTTTGGCTGGCTGGCAATTGGTCTACCAATTCAAGCACTTGGTTAAAATTGATAGGCAAAAAAATATTAGTAGAAGCCATATACAATGATTGATAAATATTTGTCAACAATGTTAAAACAAAAATAAGTTATTATTGAAGGATAAATCGCTAAAATATATTTTGCTAAACTTGCAGAGGCCGGCTAAAAATTGCCAAATTTTTTTTTATTCATAACTATTAAAGCTTGCATTTCATTTCAGCAATTCAAAACAAAAATTTAAAATATAATTTCCAATGGCGAACACAAACCAAACCTTCAAAGATTTTTTGCCCACCGCTTTTTTAAATGGCGTGTATCAAACCGATGATGTGATTGCTTTTTTAATGCCGTTGATAAAAGAAGTGGCCAGTTTTCACGAAGCTGGTTTGGTAGCGCCTTTTGAACGCTCAGATTCATTGTTTATTACCAACCATGTTTTGGATATCGATGAAAACTTTGCCCATCCCCCCAAACAAAATTTAGCCGCACTTGACAAATTGTTGCAGCCACAAACAAGTAAAAGTTTTAATGTGGTTGACAAATTACAGGTTTCAACCAACCTAAAAAATGATCACCGATCAACCACAAGTTTACAAATCCATTTAAATATCAATGAACCTTTTCAGCATCCTGTTTATGTTCTGGGTTATCGCTGCTTTGAAGAGTTGATGGGCCACCACGATGTGTTGACAGATATTTTTTGCCTTGGATTGATTATCGGCAGCATGTCGCTAAGCTTAGATTTATATGATGCTGACGACCTGGAAAAATTTGTTCAACATCGCAATAATCCGGTACAACTCAATGCCAGACTACATCCTGCCATTTCATCGTTGATAACCGAAATGACGGAATTGGATCGTAACAAACGCAGTTCCGACCTTTATTCCATCATTCAACAACTAGAACATTACCGCGATTACGACCCTGAAAAAACAACTGACCTTAGCGAAATTGCTGGTTTTAGCAATCAAACTATTAATACCCGCGAACATTTTATTTTAAAAAAATTACGGGATAGGTTGTTTGATTTTAGCCGCCGCAACCGCTTGCTTTATTACAAAAGCAATATGCGTTTTGTAAACTTAACCGTTGGCAGCGTGCCGATGGTTTTACACCACCAAAGCATAAACCCAGAACAATTATTTATTTGGAGCACCGAAATAAGTAAAAAAGTAAAGGAATTAAAAGAAATTTCCCTCAACAAATATTTGCGTTTTGAAGATCATCCTTACCTTATTCCATCGCTCGACAAAATAAAAAGTGAAGCCCAAAAAGACAAACAGGAATTTGGGTTTAGCCGCTTGCGTTTGGTGGTTGCTTTTTTGCAATGGCATAATTTAAAAGAAGATAAAAATGAACGCATTGTAAGCCCACTCTTGCTTTTACCCGTTGAACTGAAGAAAAAGAAGGCCGTAAACAACGACCAATATACACTGGAAATATTGGACAATGAAGCCGAAATCAACCCTGTGTTGGCCAATTATTTAAAGGAAATTTATGGCCTGAAATTGCCAGGATTTATTGATTTAACGGCCATTGGTTTGGAAAAATTATACATCAACATCAAACAACAATTAGATGAAACCAAAAGCGGCATCAAGCTAAATTATATCAACAAACCACGCATCAAACTCATCCACACCATTGCAAAGCAAACGGTTGGCGCATTCAAAAAAAAGTTGCGCAAAAACCGTGGGTTGGAAAGTTTCCGCAATATTGAGTACAGTTATCAGCCCGAAAATTATAAACCGCTTGGCTTGGAAATTTTCCGCCAGCGGATAAAGCCTAGTCCAAGCACATTGGAATTATTGGTGAATGATGATATTAATTTAAGCGTTGGAAATTTACAAGGAGAAGGCTGTAACCAACGCGAATTATTCACTATGGCCGATGCTGAAAGCAACCCTTTTAGTTGGGATTTTGACATCTGCAACATGGTGCTGGGCAATTTCAATTACAAAAAAATGAGTTTGGTAAGCGATTACAATACCGTGATCGATAACCAATTAAAACACCAAGTCTTTTCAAAACTATTTGGTAATCAGCCTAAAATACCAACCGTAAAAAAAGAAACCGAGAAGCCAAAAGTGGCTGATTGGTATCACGTGATTACCGCCGACCCGACACAAACCAATGCCATTTTACAAGGCCGAACGCAAGAAAGTTATATTATTCAAGGCCCGCCAGGAACTGGAAAGAGCCAAACTATCACCAATTTGATTGCCGATTTTGTAGCCCGTGGCAAAAGCATTTTGTTTGTTTGTGAAAAAAGGGCTGCGCTAGATGTTGTTTATTATCGGTTAAAACAGCAAAAATTAGACGAACTATGCTGCTACATCCATGATTCTCAAGGTGATAAAAGGGAATTCATCAAAAATTTAAAAGCCACTTACGAGGATTATTTGAAGGACGGATTAAACTTGGCCGACATCATCCTGAAAAGAAATATACAAACCCAACGGCTGCAACAACAATTGGAGCAATTGGAAAACTACCACCAAACCAGCAATAAAAGCACGGCGGAAACTGGCGTAGCTATCAGAAAATTGGTGGAAAAATTATTGCAGATAAAAACGGACATTCCGCAGTTAAGCGAAGCTGATAAAAGTAAATTGCCACATTATAACGATTGGATGGCTTATGGCGAGGTGATTGTCCAGCTATCAAAAGCGCTGGAAGAAACCGGTGCCGAACCAGAATTGGCAACACATTCGTTGCGTTTTTTAAGCGCAGGAATTTTGGAACAAGAACATCCACAAACGCAGTTGCAGCAAGCCATCAAGCAATCGGAGCAATGGATAACGCAGCTACAGGAAATCATTAAAAAATACAATATTGCTGCCGATAAATCTTCCCTTTTAAAACAATTGAGGGAATTGATTTTGGACAGCGTTTTACTTCGCCCATTGGCGGAAAATGATAATCTAGAACTGGTAAAAAAGCAAAATGAAAAGGCTAAAAAGTTTGACAAAGCAATAGCTGATTATCAACAAAAACAAAAAACTGCGAAGCAGGCCGAAGAGGCCAACCAACATTGGCAACAAAAATTTACGGAGCAAGATTTATCCAATGCTTTGCCAATTGCTGATAAAAACGAATCGGCCTTTTTTAGTTTTTTAAACGGCAGTTGGCGAAAACTAAAAAAGGAAATCAATGCCAGTTATAATTTTTCAGCACATCAGGTAAAGCCAAGCTACACCAGCATTTTGCAACAATTAAAGGCTGAATATGACGCTCAGCATGATGTGGCCAATACTTCTGAAAACTTGAAACAACAATACCATATCGACAA
Organism: uncultured Chitinophagaceae bacterium; assembly: GCA_963845495.1. GTDB lineage: Bacteria > Bacteroidota > Bacteroidia > Chitinophagales > Chitinophagaceae > JAZKFT01. The sequence continues at coordinate 13,936 of CAWJTH010000040.1, read as the reverse complement.
TATTGAAATGGTTTGGTTAGGCATTGAGCGATTGCGTAGCAAGTTGGGCGATGAAGAAGTGGAATATTTATTAGCACATCCACAAAGCAACGAATTGGTGCTACAATTGAGTCAATTACAAAATAATCTGTATCAATTAGAAACGATGTTGAGTAAAAGTTTTTCATTTGATGAAAACACTTCGTTAGCTGAAATGCAGGATTTGCTCGATAGCATGGCGATGAATACGAATGCTTTGCAAGAATTATTACCTGCTTTGCAAGCGTTCAGCAAATTACCAGTACATGTACAGCAAGCATTTAGGCAAATTGCGCTTACGCCTACGCAGGCTGAGGCGGCGATGGCCAACAAAACTTGGAACCATGTTTTACAAACGCAAAAAAGCTATGCGTCAACAGATTCTCAACTGCTTGATTTAATTGTAAAAGACATTGCAGAAAGTTACAAAGCTTTGTTATCGTTAAATGCTGATTTTATTCGTGGCAACATTCGTAAGCAATTTTTAGCGCATTATGAATTGAGCAATAAACCTGCAAATGCTTTATCAGAAGAAGAAAAGATTTTTAAAAAGCAATATGCCGAAGGCCGACAAATTTTAGAACATGAGTTTGCAAAGCAAATGCGTTATAAAAGTATTAGAGAATTGGCCGGAAAAGAAAGTGGAATTGTACTAAAAGATTTAAAGCCAGTTTGGTTAATGAGCCCGTTGAGTGTGAGCGATACGATGCCGGTTGATAAGCCTTATTTCGACGTGATTATTTTTGACGAAGCCTCGCAAATAACATTGGAAGAAGGCATACCCGCATTATATCGGGCACCGCAAAGCATAATTGTGGGCGATGAAATGCAGATGCCGCCAACCAACTTTTTCAGCGCAAAAGCTGAAGATGCGGATGATTTGGAAACATTTACCACCGATGGTGAAACCGAAGAAAGTTTTACTACCGACGCGGATAGTTTGCTTACCCAAGGTGCCAGAAAATTGGATGCGGTAATGCTGGGTTGGCATTATCGTAGCCGCTATGAAACCCTTATCATCTATAGCAATCACGCATTTTATAACAAAAATTTATTAACGATTCCCGACCGGACAATTCACCATCAAACAAAAAATGAAATAGTTGTTTCAGCAGCGGAAAATGCGGCTTATAATGTTGATTTTTTGTTCGACCGAAGCATTAGTTTTCATTTTTATCCAACGGCGATTTATGAAAAACGGAGCAATATTGCGCAGGCCAATTACATTGCTTTTTTGGTAAAATCGCTCTTAAAGAAGACGGCGCATTTGCCCAAAGAAGAAAAAAGCCCAGAAAGAGGCACGCCTTCAGTGGATAGGGGGCAAAGTATTGGCATTGTTGCTTTTAGCCAAGAACAACAGCATGTAATTGAAGATGCATTGGAATCGCTAGCCAATGCCGACAAAGATTTTGCGCAGCAATTGGAAAAAGAATACGACCGCGAAGAAGATGGCCAATTTGTGGGTTTGTTTGTAAAAAACTTAGAAAATGTGCAGGGCGATGAGCGTGACATCATCATTATGAGCGAATGCTACGGCCCTGATGCGAATGGTAAAATGATAATGAATTTCGGCCCAATCAATAAAAAAGGTGGCGAAAAAAGATTGAACGTAATTTTTAGCAGGGCGAAGAAACACATGGCGATTGTGAGCAGCATCAAACACGAGCAAATTACCAACGAATACAACGAAGGTGCCAATTTTTTCAAACAATTTTTGCAATATGCTGAAATGGTAAGCACTGGAAATATGGCAATGGCAAGGATTATTTTAGATGCGCTGGTCGGTAAAAAAACGACAGAAACACAGTCTCAAGCCAGCCATATTGTAGCCTTACAATTAAAAAACATATTGGAGCAAAAAGGATACACGACTGATTTGCAGGTGGGTCAAAGCAATTTTCGAAGCAGTTTGGCTGTGAAGAAACATGCCGCTGATGAAGCTTATGAGCTAAGCATTTTAATTGACGATGACGGCCATTATGCCAATGATAATTTATTGGAAATTTATTTTCAGCGGCCAGCCATTTTAAAATCGTTTGGTTGGAAAGTAGTACAGGTATTGGTGAAAGATTGGCTGCTAAAACCTAAAGAAGTGGTCGATCATATTGAAAAAGTGTTGTTGGCAAAAGAAGAAGAAAAGCCGATTGTTAAAGCTGGGCAGCAAGCTGGTTTTGAACCCGAACATCTTGCATCGCCTATTATTTTGATGGACGAACCCGAACAGATAAATAAAAATGAGTGGCCGCACAACAGTTTTGAACGCTACGAATCGATCAAAGACAACAAATTTTGGGAAATAAAAACAGAAGGAAAGCGATTATTGATCCATTTTGGTCGCGTTGGCACACAAGGGCAAACGCAGGTGAAAACTTTTGCTGATATTGATTCAGCCGAAAAAGAAAAGCAAAAATTGGTGGAAGAAAAATTGACGACGGGGTATGTGAAGTTGTGAGTTTTTATAATGCCACCGAGGCACGGAAACACATATAGATGAATTGATTTGTTCTATATTCTGTACCCCAATGGCAGTTTTATTCCACTAATAATCCAAAATTTTCATCTCGTTTTCCAACTTGTTTTTCGGCCTCGATACCCGCCACATTTGTAAAAGTACTACTATAAAAATCAGGGCAAATCCATAGTAAAAGCCTGTATTAAAATTTTTGTTTTCTTGATAAATTACAAAAGCCAATATAATCCCATAAACCGGTTCTAAATTCAGCACCAAGCCTTGCGTAAAAGCCGAAACATGTTTTAATGCATTGAAAGACAAGTTGATAGCTAACACAGTGCAAAACCAACTCATTATCAGCAACCACATCCAATCCATTGGTTTTGGGAAAAATGACGCTGCCGGAAAAAAGTGCCAATAAACAGGAATGATTAAAGTCCAAACCAGCCAGCCACCGCTTAATTCGTACAGCGACAATGTTTTGGCCGAAAACCGTCCCATCAATTTTTTATTAAAAACCGAAAATATAGCGCTGAATAAAGCCGCGATAATACCAATGGCAATGCCAATTTTATAATGTGGGTTAAAATGGAAAATCAATCCAATGCCCACAATCGATAAAACGCCGAGCAGTACTTCAACCAAATCAATGCGCCTGCGCATAACAAGCGGTTCAAAAAAAGCAGTAAAAAACCCAATGGTAGAAAGGCAAACCAGCGCAATGCTAACGTTGCTATATTTAATACTACCGTAAAAAAACACCCAATGCAAAGCCACTAATCCGCCAACACCAAAAATTTTCAGCACATCTTTCCAGCCAACTTTTTCAAATTCTTTTTTCCAAAAACGGAGCGCCAAAAGGGTTAAAACAGTAATGCACATGCGCCACCAAACCAATAATCCTTCGTTTAGCGTAATCAATCGGCCTAAAACACCAGTAAAACCCCACAAAAAAACTGCAGCATGCAGTTGTAATAAAGCCTTTTTCAATGGATAATTTGATTAATTGATAATGGATGGATAATGATAGTGCACCAGACCTCATTTCACAAAACAAATGCCACGGTAAAAGTAGGATGGAAGCAAAGGAACAGTGATATAATTATTTGCAATTATTGTACATTAATAATTATCCATTATCCATTTCCCTAATTATCCATTATCCTATCTTCCCTTACTTTTGCGGCCTGAAACAGATACAATATGAGCAACAGAACATTTACCATGATTAAGCCAGATGCATTTAGCAAAGGTTTTACAGGTGGCATCATCGATCAAATTCTTGGTGCAGGTTTTACCATAAAAGCGATGAAAGCTTTACAATTGACAAAAGAATCAGCTGGCGAATTTTACGCCGTACATAAAGAACGTCCTTTTTATGGCGAACTGGTTGAATTTATGAGCAGCGGCCCAATCGTGGCAGCAATTCTGGAAAAAGAAAATGCAGTGGCTGATTTTCGTACGTTGATCGGTGCAACCAATCCCGCAAATGCTGCCGAAGGAACGATCCGTAAAAAATATGCTTCGAGCGTGGGCGAAAACGCCGTTCACGGAAGCGATAGCGACGAAAACGCAAAAATTGAAGGCGACTTCTTTTTTAATGCTTTCGAAAGAATCTAGAACAAGTAGCTAGATGTTAGTATTAGTAATTAGACAAAACCGCAACAATTTTTATAGCCACCAAATTCTTGGTGGCTTTTTCTTGCCTTGAACTATGATTTTTTTTGTTAGGCTGGTTTTTTTGATTATTTAGTTTTACTTTCCTTGCAAAACAAACAGGGCCTTTGGCAATCATTCATAATTCACAATTCATAATTCTTAACTCATGAAGCGGACTGATTTTTTGAAAACTTTTGTGCCTGCGGCGATTGGAAGTTTGTTAATAAAAAATGCGTTTTCGTTACCCAATAAGCCTATTCATACATATCAAAAAATGCCGCCTTTTTTAAAACCAGGCGATAAAGTAGGTGTAACTTGTCCAGCTAGTCCAAGTAATACGCTTCGTTTGCATCACTGTTGGGAAACCATGGAAAGTTGGGGGCTAAAAGTACAATTCGGCTGTACCGTTGGCCAAACTTGGGAACATTTTGCCGGGACGGACGAAGAACGTGCCGAAGATTTGCAGCAATTATTGGATGATGATGGCATCAGCGCTATTTTATTTGCCCGTGGCGGCTATGGTGTAATGCGCATGCTAGATAAAATAAATTGGAAAAAGTTCGTAAAAAAGCCAAAGTGGCTGATCGGTTTTAGCGATATCACCGCTTTTCATTGCCATATTCAAACCGCCTTTGGCATCCCAACCATGCATGCGGTAATGGCTGGTGGTTTGCGGGTTTCCGATGATGATGCTTCTTACTGTTTAAAAAATTGTTTGTTCGGCAAAAAACAAGATTACGAAGTAAACGGCACGCCTTGGAACCGGCCAGGAACGGCAACCGCGAAATTGGTGGGTGGCAATTTAAGTTTGATTGCGGCCATGCAAGGTTGTAAAGATGCGTTACAAACCGATGGCAAAATTTTGCTGATAGAAGATGTAAGCGAGTACAAATACACCATCGACCGGATGCTGGTAAGCCTAAAGCGCAGTGGGAAACTTGATAAATTGGCCGGCTTAATTGTAGGCGGTTTTACCGAGATGAAGACCGATAAAGACGAGACTTTTACCATGTCAATTGAAGATATTGTACTGGAAAAAGTGAAAGAATTCAATTATCCCGTTGCTTTCCATTTTCCTATTGGCCATCAAAACGAAAATGTTGCGGTTAAATTGGGTTGTTATTATCATTTAGATGTATCGAAAGACAAAACCGTTTTAAGTGATTATTCTTTCAATAACCCGTTGTATAAAAACGCCTTCCAATCACAAGTGCCGGATACTTTAAAAATAACCATGGACACTTTAAAAATGCCTATCCGCGATACAATTCCGCAAATAGGCATTCCAAAATAAAAGTACTTAGACGTTAGTAGTTAGTAATTAGACAAAGCCCTAGTCTTTGATTATCAATATAAAAGAATTTCTTGCTAATGATTAATTTAAAAAAATCAATCTTCTAGTCAAACTACCAATTACCAACTACCGGTGTTACAGCACAAAACCTACGCCGGCTCTAATTGTCTGGTTTTTCCAATGGTCTTGGTTGTCTATATCGTTCAAATTATTTAACCCGATTACGTATTCGCCAGAAACCCTAAACCTGCCCAGCATAATGGTGGCACCACCCAACATAGAAAAATCGCCGCTTTTAAATGCGTCTTGACCGTTTTTCAATAGTGTTTGGTGGTTATCTAATTGTATACCGTATTGTGCGCCAACGTTTAAGGCAAGAATATTGGCAATTTTATAATTCAACGTAATTGGTATAGAAAGATATTGCAGTTTAATGTGCCCACTAGTAATGGTATCTACTAAGTTTTGATAAATACTTTTAAAATTGCTGGTATTTCGCAATTGGCTTTCGCTAAACTGTACTTCAGGTTTTAAAAACCAATTGTGGCCAACCTTCACCTCGACAAAAGCGCCTGCCCAATAGCCGTAATTAAATTGGTCGTTAAACGATTTGCCAGAAACTTTTACAGCGTTTGCTCCGCCCATAACGCCCAATTTAAAAAATTGTGCATTTGTGGTAGAAACAGCGGCAATCAAAAAAAGGGTTGCTAAAATGGTGGTTTTCATAAAATGATTTTCTGGAAAACGTATCTTGCTTTCTTATTGATACATTTTTTTTGTTAAAAATTTTGTAACAAAAAACATACCTACTATTGTTAACACACTCAAAAACTAATGCATCATTAGAGTGAATAGCCAACCGTAACGGTATAAATGTAATTAAATCTGCTTTCTGCCTTCGGCAAAAAGTATTCTACATAAAGATCGGGCACAACAGAAAATTTGCCTATTTGATAACTGATTGTGGCAGCTAGTGCCGCCGATTGAAGTTTAAATGGCGTATTTTCAGTTCCAGTCAAACCTTTTGTGTTGCGCTTTTTGGCTTTCAATTGTGTAAGTGCAAAAGAGCTAACGTTACCGGTGTATGTGGCGGAATATTTTCCTGAGCCGGCATTTAACATTAAGGCTGGTTTTATGCTTAAGTTGTCGTCGTCAGTAAAAGCGCCATTTATAACAAACTCGTGGCTGATGGTTGGCGAAACAATAAAATCGGTGGTTTTGCTATTGGCTGTGGCAGATAGGGTTACCGTTCGTTTTATGCCTGCGGCGCTGGTAATAACAGAATCTTTTGAATAGGTCTCAGTAGATTTTCCGGTAGAAAAATCCATAGAAATTCCCCAGTTTAACCAGCTTTGCTTGTTGGTGTAATAACCGTACAGCTCGTGTTGGTATGGGCTCGAATATTTTGAAGCGGCATCACGCCCAAAATAATAATTGTAAGAAGCGCCTACGGCGAAATTTTTGCTTTTTGTATAATCGTAATTGGGGCTGATGGAATACTGAAATGGGTTTTTGGCATCACTCTCAAAATTTAAATAAGTATTGGCCGTAATGCCAAAGCCACTTTTGTGGTAGTAAGCAATGGCGGGAACAAGAAACAATTTTTGGGCTAACGCATCTGCGCTTAATGCACTGCTATGTTGGCTAAAAGCGCTATTTGTAACACCTACATTTATTTCTAAGCTGCTTGAAGACGAAGTATCTTTTTCAGTATCCGAATCAATTTTAGTAGAAGATTGTGCTGCTAAATTATTTCCTATAAAAAAACATAGGATTGCTATGCACTTGTACATGCTGTTTTCTTTGGTGGTAAAAAAAATTAACCTTCGTTAAAAGGCAACATGTGACAACTAATAAAATGATTGGTTTAAGTCAATGCACTTATTTATCCAAAAAGTTACACCATCATTAATAAATTCCAAACACAAAAATCATAAACGCCTGAACTTTAAAGTTTTACTAATAACCGGTGCTTCCGTCAATTACTTTTACTTTCTTTTTACCGGCATTCTTTTTTTCGTATTCCTGTATTTCAAAAGGCTTGGTAGCCAAGGCTTTACGTTTGGCCGAATCGCTAAGCGGCTGTTTCATTTTTTGTTTCATCCCAAAAATAGACAGCGGGTTTTGCAGGCTGTCATCCACATAAGTTTCGGTTTTTAAAATAAAACCAGTTTTAGTGTCATAATATGTCCATTTTCCTTGCTTTATGGAATTGCCTTCATTTTTTACCACCACTTTTTTATACACATCGGGTTGGTATAAATCAGGTACATCAATAGTGTCGTACGGTTTGCCAGGGTCAAGCGCTTTCCAACTTTCTTCGTGTTCCAAACCTTCTAACGTATAATATTGGCTTACACCGTTTAGTAATCCCCAACGATAATTTTCAACTGATATCGGATCTCCCTTCAAACTATAAGTGCGCCAAGTTCCTTCACGCATGTTGTTAATATAAATACCTTCTTCTTCTTTTCCGGGATTGCCACGCAGGTCTTCTGTTCTTTCCAACCATTTCCCTTTTTTCTTGCCTTGAAAAGTAGTGCAATTAATGGTGTCGCCTTTTACTGAAATTTTATAGGTTTTGCATTGGGCAAATATGTTTTGAGAAAGAAAAAAAAGGCCAATAATTAAGTATGGCACTATATACGTTGGTCGAAAAAAAATTTTATTTGGTTGGTTCATAACATCACTTTTAAACAGCGCTACAAAATTACAATCGGCTGAAATACATAACAGGCTTACAATTGTCATAAAAGGTTAAAATATAAACGAATGAAGCAACAAGTAAATTGCTAAGAAAAATTACGCAACAATAAATTTTCAAACCATTGTTGTTTTAGTTATTTCAAAATTGCATTTAAATACTGGTTATTCAATCAAAGCTCATCCTTACATTTACAATCCAAAAAAAAAAGAATATGTTTCCAAAAATAAACCCAACCACTACTGCCGCATGGAAGGCCTTGCAGGAGCATTATACCGAAATGGAAAGCGTGCAAATGCGCCAATTGTTTGCGGATGATGCAGATCGTTTCAAAAAATTCTCGCTGGAAATCGACAGCTTGCTTGTTGATTATTCTAAAAACATCATTACCGAAAAAACCATGCAATTGCTGCTGCAATTAGCCAACGAATGTGGGTTGAAGGATGGTATTGAGGCTATGTTTAGCGGTGAAAAGATAAATGGCACGGAGGATCGCTCGGTTTTACACACCGCTTTGCGCAATTTTAGCGGCAAACCAGTTTTTAGCGATGGAAAAGATGTGATGCCCGATGTGTATGCGGTGCTTGATCAAATGAAAACTTTTTGTGCCAAAATACATAGCGGCGAATGGAAAGGTTATACCGGCAAAAAAATTAAATACATTGTAAATATTGGTATTGGCGGCAGCGATTTAGGCCCCGTAATGGTTACCGAAGCCTTAAAACCATATTGGGTAGATGGCATTGAAGCGCATTTTGTAAGCAATGTGGATGGTACGCATATTTCTGAAACATTGAAATTGGTTACGCCAGATGAAACCTTATTTTTGATTGCATCTAAAACATTTACCACCCAAGAAACCATGACCAATGCGCATTCTGCACGTGATTGGTTTTTAGCTACCGCAAACAATGAAGCTTTTGTAGCTAAGCATTTTGCCGCATTGAGTACCAACGCAAAAGAAGTATCGAAATTTGGGATTGATACGGCTAACATGTTTGCTTTTTGGGATTGGGTTGGTGGCCGTTATAGTTTGTGGAGCGCCATTGGTTTAAGTATTGCGCTAACTGTTGGCTACGACAATTTTGAGCAGTTGCTAAAAGGCGCCCATGCCATGGACGAACATTTTAAATCTACTTCGTTTGAAAAAAATATTCCGACAACATTGGCATTGGTTGGCCTTTGGTATGGCAATTTTTTTGGCACAACTACCGAAGTCATTTTGCCTTACGACCAATACCTGCACAGGTTTTCAGCCTATTTTCAACAAGGCAATATGGAAAGCAACGGAAAATATGTTGATAGGAACGGAGAAAAAATCAATTATTCTTCCGGCCCGGTTATTTGGGGTGAACCTGGTACAAATGGTCAACATGCGTTTTACCAATTAATTCACCAAGGCACGCAGATTATTCCTGCTGATTTTATTGCGCCAGCCATTAGCCATAACCCGTTGGGCGATCATCACCCCAAATTATTAAGCAACTTTTTTGCGCAAACGGAAGCGTTGATGAACGGCAAAACGGCTGATGAATGTCGTGCCGAAGGTGTAAAAGAAGAATTGGTACCTTACAAAGTTTTTGAGGGCAACCGGCCAACCAACTCTATTTTGGTAAAAGAAATTACGCCATTTATTTTGGGCGAATTAATTGCGATGTACGAACATAAAATATTTGTACAGGGTTTAATTTGGAATATTTACAGTTTCGATCAATGGGGCGTTGAATTAGGCAAACAATTGGCCGGAAAAGTTTTACCAGAACTTAAAGATGATCAACCAGTTGCATCGCATGATAGCAGCACTAATGGATTGATTAATTTGTATAAAAAATGGAGAGGATAAGGGAATAAAAAATTATAAATAGGAATTAGAAATAAGAAAGTTGAAAAACATTCAAACGACTGTTACTCAAATTTTATTTCTAATTCTTTTTTGTTGAAGCCTACTCCTTGTTTCTTTTTTCTTATTCCTTATTTCACCTTTCTTATTCTTTATTTCCAATGAAACTATACGGTCTTATCGGTTTTCCACTGTCACATTCTTTTTCCAAAAATTATTTTACACAAAAGTTTTTGGATGAGGGAATTGAAAACTGCGAATACGAATTATTCCCGATTGAAACGATCGAAGCATTGCCACAATTATTGCAAGAAAATCCTAATTTATGCGGATTGAACGTTACGATACCTTACAAACAATTGGTAATTAAGTATTTACAAGATACCAGCCATTTGCCCCTACAAGCTTGTAATTGTATAAAAATTGAAGATGGAAAATTAATAGGCTATAATACGGATGTGGTTGGGTTCGAAACATCCTTTAAGCCATTATTACAGCCACATCATAAATCGGCGTTGGTTTTGGGAAGCGGAGGTGCATCGCTAGCAGTGCAATATATTTTGCAAAAAAACGGAATCGATTTTAAGGTCATTAGCCGAAATGCAAACAATGGGTATACTTATCAAGACCTAGATAAAAATTTTATGTATGCCCATCCTGTCATCATCAACACAACACCGCTAGGAACTTACCCGAATATAGATGAATGCCCAGCTATTCCATATCAATTTCTTACCCCAAAACATTATTGTTACGATTTGGTGTACAATCCACACAAAACAAAATTTTTACTGCAAGCCGAAGCCAAAGGTGCAGCTATAAAAAGTGGCGGTGATATGTTGCGGATCCAAGCCGAAGAAAGCTGGCGGATCTGGAATAAATTTTAATGGATACGAGGCGTAATTGATAATGAGTTAATTGATAATGGACAATGATTTGCTATAATCATCCATTATAAACTTACAATGATTTTAATTTAAAAGCATTTTGATATTTCTTTATCCATTATCAATTAACCCATTATCAATTATCAATTATTCAATTATCCATTATCCTACTTATTTTTTTGCAAAAAATGGATCAAGTCAATAGGGTCAAGAAAGTTCATTTGCGATGGTTTGGCATCAGCAGCATCTACTTTTTTTCGCCAATCTAAAAATTTTTGGCGCCAAACATTGCTTTCACGTATCACCTTGTCTAAATATTCTTCATGCTGGTTGGCAATTGAATCTTCTTGGAAAAATTCAATCATGTTTCCTAATTTGGCAGAAACGTTTACCGAATTTCCATTTGGGCCTATAACGGCTATAAATCCGTTGTTGGTTGTATAATCGCTAATCTTGTCGATTACATTGCCAAACGCATCTTTTAGTTTGCCGGTTTTAACCGCAACTTTACCGTTTGTAGTATTAATATCCGTTGCTGGCGCTTGGTTATATTTTTTTAAATTCAATACTCTTTCACTATCGGTTGATGATTCAGCGGTGGTTAGTGGTAAATTATTTATAGCAACTTCGGCCTTGTTTGGGTTGCTAGTTGCAGTTTGCGTTTGTTGGCTTTTTTGATTATTTTGTTTAGAAGGAGTATGAATTTGTGGTATTTCGATATTTTTTTTATTAACAATAGCTATTGGGCTACCATTTTTAGTGGTTGATGCGTTGTTAAATTGATTGGTAATTATAAAAAACGCACCAATGAAACAAGCTGCAATGGCTAATGCAATTGCCACTATCTTGGTTGTTTTTGAATTACCTCCAATTTTTTTAATGGGTAAAGTAGTATTTAATGATCTTTCGATTTCACTCCAAGTAAAATCAGGAGGCGCAATTTCTATGTTCGAAACCGTATCCGCAAAAGACAGGACCGTTTTAGAGTGGTCAAATTCATCTAAAGCCAAAGCGATATTTTCCCAGGCTGCGGCTGGTGGGGCTATTTCTAAGGTATCGATATCTTCAAATGCTTTGCGTTCATTATCTTCATCCAATACCTTCACTAGTCGGCCCCACATCTCATCCGGTGGCGTCAACTCTGTTGGTAAATAACGATATAATAAACCCAATTCATTCATTTGTCTAAAAATTATATTAATTTTCTTTCCATCATTAAAATTTTTTCTTGCAACATTAATTTAGCCCTAAACAATTGCGATTTGCTAGCCCCTTCTGTTATGTTCATCATTTCGCTTATTTCTTTGTGGTTGAAACCTTCTACCATAAATAAATTTATTGCCGTTCGATAAGTGTCTGGTAACTCTTGTATGATGTTCAATAAATCCTGCATCGCAATCTTATCGTAACCTGTCAATTCGTTGTCAACAATTTGTACGTCATCGACATCGTTGATTTTGTGTTGGTCCTTTTTCCTTAGCTGATCTATGCAAACGGTAACAAACAATTTTCGTATCCAGCCTTCCAAAGAGCCGTCGCCCTTATAAGTGTGGAGATTTTTAAACACTTTTATAAATCCATCTTGAAAAAAATCTTGTGCATCCTGAACGTTTCCGGCGTAGCGCAAACAAATCGGATACATTTTACTTCCGTATAAGGTATACAATTTTTGCTGCGCCATTCGGTCGCCGCTCAAACATCCCTCTACTAAGACGTTTTCAAAATGTGTTTGGTTCCTCGTGGTAGTCAAAATTTATAAAAAAATTTTTATTTATGCTGTTTGGGTTAAAAATGTCAACAATTTAGATATCGCCTTTTTGCGGTGGCTATACTTATTTTTTTCTTCCATGTTCATTTCACCAAATGTTTTTACAGCACCATCCGGTATAAAAATTGGATCGTACCCGAAACCATTAATGCCAAATTTTTCTGTCAATATGCTACCGTTACAAATTCCTTCAAATAAATATTCTTTTCCGGCCATTATCAAGGATACAACCGTTCTAAACCTAGCTTTTCTGTTTAAATGTGGTTGCAGCTTATATAAAACTTTATCAATATTTGCTTGAAAATCCCTGTTTTCTCCGGCATACCGGGCACTTTTCACTCCAGGCTCGCCATGTAAGGCCTCTACTTCCAATCCGGTATCTTCGCTAAAGCAAGAAACACCGGTAAGCTTATAAATTACGGTTGATTTTTCCGTTGCGTTCGCTTCTAAACTATCGTACGGTTCGGGAATGTCGATATCAATCCCTGCTTCCTTTAAAGTGATGATCTCAAAAAGATTGCCGACTACCTGCTTTATTTCTTGGACTTTATGTAGATTATTTGTAGCGAATATTAGTTTCATAGATTTTGGAGCATTGAATATCATGCATTTATACATGCAGTAAGTGCCGATGTGTTTATTTAAGCTAAGAACATTTTTTTAAGGCTTTCCCATAAATTTCTTTTTAACTGTATCACCGTTTCTGATGCGCCTGCTTGAAAAGCTTCTAACGAGGGTGCGGCCAAAAAAACGCAGTCGGACCAAGGCTGTAATTTAAAATGAGAAAGCCTAAACGGCAAGCCAAGTGTTCCCGGATCTACTTCAAATATAATCATTTTTTCTGCAGGCATCAGTTGCCATAGTTGGTTTGAGGAATTACTGTTAGACACTACATTTATGATTGCTACGTCGTTCAACGACAATTGGCAGGCTTGTAAAAGTTTGGTTAAAAAAGTTAAATCATTATCGTTAATATGCGGGTGAAAATGCTCTGCTAAAACAATTGATACCTTTTTTCCAAAGCCACCAAGATATTTAACATTAACATTAGGTTCAAGGTTTTGTGGTTGCAGGTTCGGTGTTTTAGGAACTTCATTGTAATCGCTTTTTGCTTCCGCCAAAGCATTTTTAACTTCTATATTGATGCTTTTTGTGTCTGTTTTGCGGCTTTCAGTTATTATATCACTGTTTTCAATTTTTTGAATGGAGATGTTTAACTCGGAACCTGTTGCTATTTTATCACTGAATTTTATGAACTGCTCGGTTTTTATTACCAATTGGCCATTGTCAATTTTTTCGCCATCCACTAAAACC